>NZ_CP022680.1:460000-775500 GCF_003595525.1 Streptococcus respiraculi
ATTGTTCTTGACAGTCAATAAGCGATTGGATATTCCTTATCTTTCAAATGGAGTTCACACTTCTTTATCCTATGTGAACCAATTCTTCTCCAAGCCTATTCGTTTTTTTTCAGAGCAACGGGATGTGATGACAGAATTAATCGAAACCTATGATGAAAATAAGGAATTAAAAGCATCTTTAACATCATTAGAAGGTCAGGTTGCAGAGCTTGATACACTCAAAAAAGAAAATGCTAGCTTAAGAGAAACTCTTGAGATGACAGATCGGTATGCCGATAAGCATGTTCTTGTCGGATTGGTATCTGTGCGGACACCGGTTTCTTGGAATACACAGTTGACAATTGATTTAGGGAAAAAAGATGGTCTGACCGAGGAAATGCTAGTGGTGTCAAATGGTGGTTTGGTTGGGACAATTGAGCATCTTTATGATGATGTGACCGATGTCAAGTTGCTGTCTAATTCGGATAAAGTGACTAAAATTCCTGTTAAGATTGCAGCAGGAAATACCAATATTTATGGTATTTTAATAGGATACGATACGGATACCAATAGCTTTATCATTAGTCAGTTAAATAGCGCTGATGAAATTGCAGTTGGTAGCAATGTTGTTACAAGTGATTTAGCTGGGGCTACGCCATCTAATATTCAAGTTGGGAAAGTCAGATCCGTTAAGACCAGTAGTAGTGACTTAATTCGTGAGTTATATGTTGAGCCGACTGCGAATTTTTCCAATATTTATTCCGTTTTGGTCATAGGAGATGGAAAATGAAAAACTACGTGAAGTGTCTAATTCCCCTCCTATTGTTGCTAGCTTTTGTAATAGATGGGCAGTTGTCTACACTATTTATTAATTTGACACCTGGCATTATCACTGTATCGAGTCACTTTTTATTGATAATGGCGTTGTATTCCGTTCTTTATATTCCTACTTTTTACAATGTTGTGATATTTACGATTATAGGCTTCTTGTATGATATTTACTATTTGAATATCTTAGGAATCTTTGTGACCTTGTTTCCGTTAGCTGTTTATCTGATTGATTATTTCTATCAGAGTTTAAGATTTAAACGAGTGACGAATCATATCATCTTATTGGTTGTCATCTTTGTGGTAGAGTTTGGGGCGTTCTTATCTGCTCGTCTATTTGAAGTGACCAATTTGTCTATGTTTATCTTCGTGGTCTATAGTTTGGTTCCTACCCTAGTCTTCAATTCTCTTTTATTATTGGTGTTACAGCCTCTATTAGAGAAGTTCTTTTATATCACGAATAAGACATAAAAATGTAATAATCGCGTAATATTTTTACGCGATTTTTTTGGTAGAATGATATAGTCAGAAAGAATAGAGGAGTTTAACGAACCTATGAAGAAAAAAATCTTAGCAAGTTTGCTAGTGAGCACCATCGCTTTAACAACTGTTGGAAATGTATTGGATGTCAAAGCAGATGATACAGATAGCAAGATTGCAGCTCAAGATAACAAAATTAAAGAAATTGCGAGCCAACAAGCTACCGCCCAAGCGCAGGTTGATGCGGTTCAGGCGCAAGTTGACTCTATTGTCGCAGAACAGACTAGCTTGACAGCTGAAAATGAGCGTTTGGAGGCTGAAACTCAAGCTCTTAGTGCAGAAATTGAAAAATTAGCTGGTGATATTGTATCACGCGATGAAGCTTTGAAAAAACAGGCTCGTAGCGCGCAAACAGACGGTTCAGCAACTAGCTATATCAACACCATTTTAGATTCTAAATCAATTGTGGATGCTTTGTCTCGTGTGAATGCTATGCGTGAAATTGTTGCAGCAAACAACCGTATGCTTGGGCAACAAAAAGCAGATAAAGAAGCAATTGAAGAAAAACAAAAATCAAATCAAGAAGCAATCAATACTCTTATAGCTAATCTTCGTAAACTTGATGAAGATGCAAAGGTATTAGAGGCTCGTCAAGCGGAATTGAAAGTAGCTCAATTGAACTTGGCTGCTGAAAAAGCAACTGCAGAAGATGAAAAGCAAGCTTTGATTGAAGAAAAAGCGGCAGCCCAAGCAGCAGCTCAAGCAGCGGCAGCAGCCCAGGCAGCTTATCAAGCACAACAAGCGGCGGCAGCCCAAGCAGCAGTATCACAGTCACAACAGCCAGTTGTATCTAATGTGGTTTCAAATCCATCATCGGATACATCTGGACCTTCAGTAAGTGCTCCGCAACCAAAGATTACATATGATTCAAATAATACTTATCCATGGGGTCAATGTACATGGGGTGTTAAAACACTTGCGCCTTGGGTAGGAAATTATTGGGGGAATGCAGGACAATGGTTGTATAGTGCCCAAGCAGCTGGTTTTAGTATCGGTTCGACTCCTAAAGTAGGGGCTGTTGCAGTTTGGAACAATACTTATTGGGGACACGTAGCAGTAGTTACTGCTGTTAATGGAAATCAAATCCAAGTTATGGAAGCAAACTATGGTGGAGATGGCTATAATGCGGATCCTAGAGGGATTGGAAACTACCGTGGTTGGTTTGTTCCAACAGGTGTTACTGGATATATCTATCCTTAATCAGAGTAGCTCTTTGGAGAAGATTAACAAAGTTTAGTATCATGTATAACACAACATCATCTGAATGAGTTTATTCTATTGATTCTCTCATTTGGATGATGTATTTTGTATCTAAAAAAATTGACAAGGGAGTCCGTTTTCTTTATTATAAAACGTCGATAGAGCTTATGGGAAGCCTTCTAATAGGAGTGATTCAATTGACAAAAACAGGTCAAAATTATATAATAAGCGGGTGACTTGATTCTATGATATATCCTGATACTTATGCTGGAGTCTTCATTTAGAACCGAGTGAAGTAGTCATCAGTAAAGTACGAGAAATGCCGTCTGAGGAAAGACGCTGTATTCGTGTTGTCCAGAAAAGGATTGTCTTTTCAGGATTTTATTTATTTTAGAGAAATGATTTATCAGTAGTTGTATACAAAGGAGTAAGTATGTGCGGATTTGTTGGATTCTATAGCAACACGATAACGGATAAAAATGTCGTGAAAGTAATGAGTGACCAAATTGCTCATAGAGGGCCAGATAGTGATGGCTATTATTTTGATAAAGGAATTAACTTTGGCTTTAGACGCTTGAGTATCATTGACTTGAGCGAAGGTTCACAACCTATTTTAAATGAATCAAATGATATTGCTATTATTTTTAATGGTGAAATCTATAACTATCAAGAGATTCGGGAAGACTTAGTCCAAAAAGGATACCACTTCAAAACTCATACAGATACAGAAGTAATCTTACATGGGTATGAAGAATATGGTGAGGAAGGAATTTTATCCAGATTAAGAGGGATGTTTGCCTTTACTATCTGGGATAGCAAACAAGAAAAGTTGTTTGGTGCACGGGATCATTTTGGTATTAAGCCATATTATTACAGTGTTTTAGGAGAAGATTTTATTTTTGGTTCAGAAGTTAAATCTTTCTTGCATTTTCCCAATTTTGAAAAGAAGATAAATGAAGAAGCTCTAAAACATTACTTAGTGTTCCAATATAATCCTTTGGAGGAGACCTTCTTTAAAGGAGTTAAAAAACTTCGTCCAGGCCACTACTATACTTATCAAAATGGGAAACTGGATATCAATAGATACTATACCATTAGTTTAGACTATGAAGATCTTACGTTTGACGAAACAGTTTCAAAGATTGAAAAGGAAGTTGAGCAATCAGTCGAATACCATAAAATTAGTGATGTAGAGGTTGGTTCTTTCTTATCTGGTGGTGTTGACTCTAGTTATGTAGTGGCGACTGCGCTTCCGAATAAAACCTTCTCTGTTGGTTTTGACAACGAAGGATTTGATGAAACCATGTATGCGAAAGAGTTATCAGATACTCTCGGCATTCAAAACTATTCTAAGATTATCAGTCCAGATGAGTTTTTTGAAGGTATCGAAAAAGTGCAGTACTTTTCAGATGAACCTCATGCGAATCTTTCAGCTGTTCCGCTTTATTTCCTATCTAAATTAGCTTCGAAACAGGTGAAAGTGGTTCTATCAGGTGAAGGTGCTGATGAATTGTTTGCCGGTTATAATGAGTATGAAGAAGCCTTACCACAAAAAGTCTATAAACTTCTTCCATTCTCGTTAAGACAGTTGTTGTACAGAAAGTTAAAAGACAAACCACATTTTCGTGGTAAATCTATCATCACAAAATATGGTCAAAAGGTTGAAGATAGATATATTGGGCAGGCTGAAATCATGTCTGACGACCAAGCAAATACCCTTTTACAAGGGAAATATAAAAATTCTGTAAAATCAAGTGATTTAACGAAAAAATATTATGATGAAGTGAAAGATATGGATGATGTTTCGAAAAAACTATATCTGGACATGAATATGTGGATTGTTGACGATATTTTATTGAAAGCCGATAAAATGACAATGGCAAATTCGATTGAATTGAGAGTCCCCCTACTCGATAAAAAAATGTGGGAATTAGCTCGAACTATTCCAGTCAAACACAAGGTTAATGGAACAACTACTAAGTATGCATTCCGAAGAGCGGCTAAAAATAAATTACCAGAAAGCTGGGCTAAGAGAAGAAAACTTGGTTTTGTTGTACCGTTTGTCAATTGGATTAAGGAAGAAAGATACTATAATATTGTTAAGGAGACCTTCAACAAGGACTTTGTTGGTGAGTTCTTTGATGTTAAACAAATTAATGGTCTATTGGATGATCATTACAATAATGTAGAGAATAATGGTCGTAAGGTGTATACTATTTATGCATTTCTAAAGTGGTATGAACAGTATTTTAATTAGGAAGAAATTTGAAAGTGAATAAGATGATTTCATTTCCTAAATTTTAAGTAGTTGAAAAGCTAAGATTTTTAAGATAAGGGACTCCGTCCTGCAAGAATGAGAGAATCTCTATTCCTAACTCCCCTTTCCGTACACAAGTGAGCCGTTTATTGAAGGAGAATTTACGTGCTCTTAGTCAGTTACTTGTGTTTGGAAGAAAGGGGTGTTTTGATAAACATGTAAGGAATGAATGATAGGTATGAATAAAGCGGTTGTTTTAGGGTGTAATTATTATATCGGTTTAAGTATTATAAGATGCTTGGGAAGAGAAGGAATCGATGTTGTAGCATGTGATTATGATTTTAAAGATTCCTACGGTGCAAAGTCAACATATATCCGCGAATTTTTACAAGTGGCGAATTTCAATAAAAATGAGCAACAAACCTTATCAGATTTGATTGAGTATGGCAAAAAACAAGCTGAAAAACCGGTATTGTTGCCTTCTCACGATAAATATGTTGAGTTTATTGATCGCTATTATGATGAACTAGAAGAGTATTATTTAATCAGCCAAGCCAAAGGCCTCAATAGTCAGCTATTGGATAAATGGGTGTTGCATGATATTGCTCAACAGCATGGAGTGAGAGTTCCTGCTACTATCCATTCACAAGATGAGCAGTTATTCGAAAGAGTTGTGAACGAACTTGGTTTTCCTTGTATTATTAAGCCCTTTGATACAGTCGTATTTACAAAAATCTTCAGAAATAAGGTATTTATTTGTCACAATGAAGATGAATTGAAGATTGGTATTCAGAAAGCAAAAGAGAATGATATAGATATCTTTGTACAAGAAATCATCCCAGGATTTGATGATTGCATGTTAACTTACGATTTTCATATTGATCGAACTGGAAAGACAAGCCACTACATGACAGCTCAAAAACAGCGTCAGTGGCCGATTAACTTTGGTGCTTCTGTTTTTACAATTCAAAAATATAATCAGAAATTGGTAGATATTTCTAAACCATTTTTGGAAGCGATTGGGTATAGAGGATTTGGAGAAATTGAATTTAAACAGCATGACAAAACTGGAGAAATTTATCTCATTGAAATCAATGCTCGGACAACTAACTTTAATCATATGATTTATAAGGTTGGCCTCAACATGCCTTATATTGCCTATCTTGATTTGACTGGGCAGCTGAAGGAATCAGATTACAAATATATTGACCATAATACTAATTATGCCTTTATTTATGGATTTGAGGATATGGTTGCTATTTGGCATTACTGGAAGACAGGTCAAGTGGGACTTCTGAAATCCTTAAAAATTTCTTTTTCTAAAAAATGGGCTCCAGCCATCTTTTCACTATCAGACATCAGACCATGGCTTTTCTTTAATCAAAAGTTACTTGGAAAAGTGGTCAATAAAATGTTCAGGAGGAAATAATGTATAAATTAGGGATTATAGGAGGCATGGGCCCCTTAGCGACTGTAAGATTTTATGAAAAAATAGTGTTACAGACAGAAGCGAAGAAAGATAGCGATCATATTGATTTGGTCGTCTTAAATCATGCTACTATGCCTGATCGAACTACATGCATTATAGAAGAACGAGGCGAGGACTTCCTAAAGTCAATCAAGGGAGATTTTGAAAGGCTGGAACAATTAGGAGTGGATACAGTGGCTATCCCTTGTAATACTAGTCATTATTATTTTGAAGAATTTAGCCAATTTACTGATTTGCGGATCATTAATATGATTGAAGAAACGGTTTTAGAAGTGAAAAAAAGAGGCAATAGTACGATTGTCGTTTTTGGAACAGTTGGAACTGTGACTTCTAAAGTCTATGATAAATATGCTACTAAACATGGCATACAGGTACAATCCCTTTCGTCAGAAGATATGTATAAAGTGGCAGATATCATTTATGGAATCAAAGCGACAAATAATTTAGAAACCAATCAATTTGAAGAAATTTTAAATCGCTATTGTACAGATGATGTCGTAGGAATTATTGCTTGTACAGAATTAAGTCTGCTATCAATTGATAAAGAGATTAACACTATTGATGCTATGGATGTGTTGGTTGAAAAGAGCATTACTAGGAGTGGAAAACGGTTAAAAACGTTATAGTTCTATATAGTTATTCTTATGATAGAATGCAAATGAGCTGAAAAGTGGCTGTAGTATATTTGCGATATATTCAATGCAACGTTTTGATTCAAAAAATGTTGTAGGGGATAGGAAAAAGTCCTACATCTCCTTACATTTTATAGTTTAACAGTTTGATGCAGTAGTTGTCTGGTTTGTAAAACATTGATACATCAATATTCTACAAACCTAGTCAACCTTGCGGGGGTGCGACAATGAAATCGAACTCTTACGAGTTACCGATTTCTGTTTCACTCCCTATTTTTGATTGAAAATTGTCTTAAAAAGGGTTAAAATAGTAAGATAGAAATAAATAGGAGGCTGTCATGGCGTTTTCTGACATAAAGTTGTTTGCCCTTAGCTCGAATCAAAAGTTAGCGGCTAAGGTTGCAGAGAAAATGGGGATTTCTTTAGGGAAGTCTACCGTTCGTCAATTTTCAGACGGTGAAATTCAGGTGAATATTGAAGAGTCTATTCGCGGGAGACATGTATATATTCTTCAATCAACTAGTTCTCCAGTAAATGATCATTTAATGGAGATTTTGATTATGGTAGATGCTTTGAAACGGGCATCTGCAGAGTCAGTAAATGTCGTTATTCCTTATTATGGTTATGCACGTCAGGATCGTAAAGCACGTGCGCGGGAGCCAATTACTTCTAAATTGGTTGCTAATATGTTAGAAATTGCGGGTGTTGATCGATTGTTGACGATTGATTTGCACGCTGCGCAGATTCAAGGTTTCTTTGATATTCCAGTGGATCACTTGATGGGTGCGCCGTTGATTGCGGATTACTTCGAGCGTCGTGGTATGGTTGGGGAAGGATATGTGGTGGTATCTCCTGACCACGGTGGTGTAACGCGGGCGCGGAAGTTGGCACAGTTCTTGAAGACACCGATTGCGATTATCGACAAGCGTCGTAGTGTTGACAAGATGAATACATCAGAAGTGATGAACATTATCGGAAATATCGAAGGTAAGACTTGTATCTTAATTGATGATATGATTGATACAGCAGGAACGATTTGCCATGCGGCTGATGCCTTGGCAGAAGCTGGTGCGGTTGAGGTTTATGCTTCATGTACCCACCCCGTCTTGTCTGGACCTGCTATGGAAAATATTCAAAACTCTGCGATTAAGAAATTGGTGGTGCTTGATACGATTGAAATTCCTGAGGAGCGTTTGATTGATAAGATTGAACGGATTTCGACAGCGGATTTGTTGGCGGAGGCTATCATTCGGATTCATGAAAAACGTCCATTGTCACCCTTGTTTGAAACAGTGAAGGATAAATAATAAGGGAAGGTTGGAACCTAGGTTTCAGCCTTTTATTCATGTAGTAGATTTTGTCTCAGATAAAAATAGTGGTATAATGTGATGTATAATCAAAAAATGAATGATATAGTACTGGAGAGAGAGAGGTAGTGTATGGATTTACGTCATCGTTTTAATCAGAATTTGAATCGGATTGAAGTCTCAATGATTCGTCAGTTTGATCAAGCCATTTCAGATATTCCTGGTATTTTAAAACTAACGCTAGGAGAGCCTGATTTTACAACACCTGATCATGTTAAGGAAGCTGCAAAGGATGCGATTGATGCTAACCAAAGTCATTACACAGGGATGGCTGGGCTATTGGAGTTACGACAGGCAGCAGCAGAATTTGTAGCAGAAAAATACAATCTGTCCTACAATCCTATAAATGAAATCCTGGTTACAATCGGTGCAACCGAGGCCTTGTCTGCTAGTTTAATGGCGATTTTGGAGCCGGGCGATACGGTCTTGTTGCCAGCACCTGCTTATCCTGGTTATGAGCCGATTATCAATATGGTAGGGGCAGATATTGTCGAAATTGATACGACAGCAAATGATTTTGTCTTAACACCTGAAATGCTAGAACAGGCCATTATTGAGCAAGGAGAAAAACTCAAGGCAGTTATTCTCAATTATCCTGCAAATCCGACAGGTGTAACCTATTCTCGGGAGCAAATTCAGGCTTTTGCAGAGCTCTTGAAGAAATACCCCATCTTTGTCTTGTCAGATGAAATTTATGCAGAATTAACCTATACAGGAGAGCCTCATGTCTCGATTGCAGAATTCTTGCCTGAGCAGACGATTTTGATTCAAGGCTTGTCTAAATCGCATGCCATGACTGGCTGGCGGATTGGATTCATTATGTCGTGTGCGGAGATTGTTGCACAGGTGATTAAAAGTCACCAATACTTGGTGACAGCAGCAGCAACAGCTATGCAATATGGTGGCTTAGAGGCCTTAAAAAATGGAAAAGATGATGCGCTTCCGATGCGTCACGAATATGTCAAGCGCAGGGATTATCTGATTGAGAAGATGACGGAGCTTGGCTTTAAAATCATCAAGCCAGACGGAGCTTTCTATATCTTTGCGAAAATTCCAGATGAGTACCCTCAGGATTCTTTTAGTTTTTTACAGGAATTTGCTCGTAAAAAAGCGGTTGCCTTTATTCCTGGTGCGGCCTTTGGTCAGTATGGAGAGGGCTATATTCGGATTTCCTATGCGGCTAGTATGGAGACGATTGAGCAGGCAATGGTGCGATTGAAAGAATTTATGGCGGAATATGGAACGGATTGAAACTAGCGGAATTGTTCTTTATAATCGGGACTTTCGTGAAGCAGATAAATTGGTTAAAATTTTTACTGAGCAGGCTGGAAAACGAATGTTTTTCGTGAAACATGTAGCTAAGTCCAAGTTAACAGCTGCGATTCAGCCCTTGACTTATGCGGATTTTATCGTCAAAATCAATGAGGATGGTCTAAGTTATATCGAGGATTTTCATCAGGTTCAACCCTTTCGCAAACTGAATCAGGATATTTTTCGTTTGAGTTATGCGACTTACGTACTTGCCCTAGCAGATGCTTGCGTGCATGATACGATTCATGATGCGGCTCTTTTTTCCTTCTTGGTCAAGACCTTGGAGCTAATGGAGTCGGGGCTTGATTATGAGATTTTGACCAATATCTTTGAAGTCCAGTTATTGGGGCGATTTGGGGTGTCGCTGAATGTGCATGAATGTGTTTTTTGTCATAGTGTGGGCTTGCCGTTTGACTATTCCTATCAGTATTCGGGAGTGCTGTGTCCGCAACACTATCATGAAGACGACAGGCGCTTGCACCTTGATCCTAATGTGCTGTATCTGATTGACCAATTCCAGGCAATTTCTTTTGAAGAATTGGAGCGGATTTCGGTCAAGGATGAGATGAAACGAAAATTGCGCCTTTTTATAGATCAAATCTACGATGAGTATGTCGGGATTCATCTAAAATCAAAGAAATTTATTGATGAGCTGTCTTCTTGGGGACAGTTACTGAAACAAACAGAAAACGAGGAATCAAAATGAAACGGATTGCTGTTGATGCAATGGGGGGAGATCATGCTCCACAAGCTATTATCGAAGGTGTTAATCAAGCCTTAGCTGCTTTTTCTGATATTGAAATTCAGTTGTATGGAGATGAGGAAAAGATTAAGCCACTCTTGACGAGTATGGACCGAGTATCCATTATTCATACCGAGGAGAAGATTGAGTCCAATGACGAGCCTGTAAAGGCGATTCGGCGCAAGAAAAATTCCTCTTTGATGCTTGCGACAAAGGCAGTGAAAACTGGGGAGGCTGATGCAGTCTTATCTGCTGGAAATACTGGTGCGCTTCTTGCAGCGGGTGTATTTGTTGTTGGGCGTTTGAAGCAGATTGATCGCCCGGGGTTGCTCTCAACCTTGCCGACCATGGACGGAAAAGGCTTTGATATGATGGACTTGGGAGCTAATGCAGAAAATACGGCTCATCATTTGCATCAATATGCGATTTTAGGATCCTTTTATGCCCAGTATGTGCGCGGAATTGACCGTCCACGTGTAGCTTTGTTGAATAATGGAACAGAAGAATCAAAAGGAACACCTGTTCATAAGGAAGCCTATGACTTGCTTGCTCAGGATACCTCTATCCATTTTATCGGCAATGTTGAGGCGCGTGAGCTCTTAAATGGGGTTGCAGATGTGGTGGTGACAGATGGTTTCACGGGAAACGCTGTGCTTAAAACCATTGAAGGAACAGCTAAAAGCATTCTTAGTCAATTAACCTCAGCGATCAAAAATGGTGGCTTACTGGCTAAAATTGGGGGTCTTCTCTTAAAACCAGCCTTGAAATCTGCTCTTGGCGCGCTTGATTATAAAAAGGCAGGTGGTGCAGTGTTGCTAGGCTTGAAAGCTCCTGTTATTAAGGCGCATGGGTCAAGCGATGCGGTAGCAATCTATCATACGATTCGTCAGATTCGGACCATGTTAGAAGCGGATATTGTCCAGAAATCAGTCGAGCGTTTTTCAGATGAGGAGGAGTCTCGTGACTAAGGAAGAAATTTATCAGCGACTTGAGGAGATACTCATCGAGGAAAAAGGAGCGGATTTGGAACTTAGTCCAGACTTGGTTGTTCAGAAAGAACTGGCAGAGGATTCTGTTGAAGTGATGGAGCTTGTGTTGACCTTGGAAGATGAGTTTCAGATTACAATTCCAGATGAAGCGATTGAAGGATTTGAGACGCTGGCAGATATTGTTGAATATATCGAGAAGTGCTTAGCCTAATGTGATTATTTCTTTATAAATATGAAAAAACGTTCGTCTTTTGACGAGCGTTTTATGATTTCTTAGGAGTGTTTACTTATATTTTCTTGAATTGACGAATGTTATGTGCTAGAATATAGCAAAACACTAAAAATGTAAAAGAAAAGGCGAACAATGCTATGAAACAATCATTATTATATTCGGGGAAAGCCAAGGATATTTACGCAACAGAAGATGATGAGCTGATTATCTCCTGCTATAAGGATCAGGCGACAGCCTTTAATGGTCTGAAAAAGGAGGAAGTACTTGGCAAGGGGCGACTAAATAATCAGATTTCGTCTTTGATTTTTGAAAAGTTAAATCGGGCAGGGATTGCAACCCACTTTGTCGAACAGTTGTCAGATACGGAGCAACTGAATAAAAAAGTGGAGATTATCCCGCTAGAAGTAGTATTGCGAAATTATACAGCGGGCTCATTTTCAAAGCGCTTTGGTGTGGCAGAAGGGCTCAAGTTGGTAGAGCCAATTGTAGAATTTTATTACAAGAAAGATGAGCTAGATGACCCTTTTATCAACGATGAGCATATTGCCTTTTTAGATCTTGCTTCGAGTGAAGAAATCGCCTATATCAAAGAAGAAACGAGAAAAATCAACCGCTTGTTAAGGGCTTGGTTTGCTGAAATCGGCTTGACCTTGATTGATTTTAAGTTGGAATTTGGCAAGGATAAGGACGGTAGAATTATTCTGGCGGATGAATTTTCACCAGATAATTGCAGGCTCTGGGATGCGGATGGCAATCATATGGACAAGGATGTCTTTCGCCGTGGTCTTGGAGAGATGACAGATGTTTATCAAATCGTGTGGGAAAAGTTACAGGAGTTGGATTAAGATGAACAAACGAATTTTTGTCGAGAAAAAAGCGAGTTTTCAGATAAAAGCAGAGAGCTTACTGCGTGAATTGCAGGAGCGTTTGGGAACTACAAGTCTTACGAGCTTGCGGTTGGTACAGGTCTATGACGTTTTTGGTTTGGATAAAAGTTTGCTTGCGGTAGCTGAGGAACGGATTTTTTCAGAAAAGGTTACAGATACCCTTCTAATGGAGAGTGAGGTAGCAACGAGCCTTGCAAGTAGTCGTTTCTTTGCCATTGAGGCACTTCCTGGTCAGTTTGACCAACGTGCAGCAAGTAGTCAGGAGGCTCTCTTTCTTTTAGGGGCAGCTAGTAGCGTAACAGTAAAAAGCGCTCAGCTTTATCTCTTGAATGCGGATGTAAGCGATGCAGATTTTGCCAAGATCCAAGCTTATTTGCTCAATCCTGTTGATTCACGCTTCAAGGATGTGACAAAGGATTTAGAAGTTCCTACTTTTTCAAGTTCTGATGTAGTGATTCCTGTGCTTGATTTTTTCAAGGAGTATACAGAAGTGGATTTTTCCCAGTATAAAAAAGATCAAGGGCTTGCCATGGAAGTGGAGGATTTGCTCTTTATTCAGGATTATTTTGCTTCGATTGGTCGCTGTCCGACAGAAACAGAGTTGAAGGTCTTGGATACCTACTGGTCAGACCATTGTCGCCATACGACATTTGAGACAGAATTGCGTAGCATTGACTTTTCAGAGTCTCGCTTTCAAGCACAATTGCAGGCGACTTATGAGAAATATCTTGCTATGAGAAGTAAGTTGGGTCGTGCGGACAAGCCGCAGACACTCATGGATATGGCAACGATTTTTGGACGGCATGAACGGAGCAATGGGCGTCTAGATGACCTTGAAGTATCAGATGAAATCAATGCCTGCTCGGTGGAAATTGAAGTAGATGTGAATGGGGTGAAAGAGCCATGGCTCTTGATGTTTAAAAATGAAACCCATAATCATCCGACAGAAATTGAGCCATTTGGTGGTGCAGCGACCTGTATCGGTGGTGCTATTCGTGATCCGCTATCGGGGCGTTCTTATGTATATCAAGCCATGCGCATTTCAGGGGCAGGCGATATTACGCAGCCTTTGTCCGAGACCCGTCCTGGTAAACTACCGCAACAGGTCATCTCAAAAACGGCTGCCCACGGTTATTCTTCTTATGGAAACCAAATCGGTCTTGCAACGACCTATGTACGAGAATATTTCCACCCAGGTTTTGTGGCAAAACGGATGGAGTTAGGGGCAGTTGTCGGAGCAGCTCCAAAAGAAAATGTCATTCGTGAAAAGCCAGCAGCCGGAGATGTGGTCATTCTTCTTGGTGGAAAAACAGGTCGTGACGGTGTGGGGGGAGCGACAGGCTCGTCCAAGGTTCAGACAGCGGAGTCCGTTGAAACGGCTGGTGCGGAAGTGCAAAAAGGAAATGCCATTGAAGAACGGAAAATCCAGCGGCTCTTTCGTGATAAGGCAGTGACCCGTTTGATTAAAAAGTCCAACGACTTTGGAGCAGGTGGTGTTTGTGTTGCGATTGGTGAATTGGCAGACGGGCTTGAAGTTGATTTGGACAAGGTACCGCTCAAGTACCAAGGCTTAAATGGAACAGAGATTGCTATTTCAGAAAGTCAGGAGCGCATGGCGGTAGTGGTTCGTCCAGAAGATGTGGAGGTCTTTATCGCCCTAGCTGCTAAGGAAAATATTTTAGCAGTCCCTGTGGCAACTGTGACGGAAAAACCAACTCTTGTCATGACATGGAAAGGACAGAAGATTGTCGATATTGAGCGCTCTTTCCTTGATACCAATGGTGTGCGTGTAGTGGTGGATGTGAAAGTAACC
The DNA here is from genome assembly GCF_003595525.1 of Streptococcus respiraculi. Lineage (NCBI taxonomy): Bacteria > Bacillati > Bacillota > Bacilli > Lactobacillales > Streptococcaceae > Streptococcus > Streptococcus respiraculi. The sequence goes on from NZ_CP022680.1 coordinate 474,267, forward strand.
GATAGTCCATGGGCGCTACCAGAACAACGAGTAACCTCAAAAGAAACTTTAAAAGAAGATGTAGAGGCGCTACTTGCTGACTTGAACCATGCCAGCCAGAAAGGCTTACAGACGATTTTTGACAGTTCTGTGGGACGTTCAACCGTCAATCATCCATTAGGAGGTCGCTATCAGCTAACACCAACAGAAAGCTCAGTTCAGAAATTACCGGTCGAACATGGTGTAACCGAAACAGTCTCTGTTATGGCGCAGGGCTACAATCCCTTGATTGCAGCATGGTCTCCGTATCACGGAGCAGCCTATGCTGTGATTGAAGCAACGAGTCGATTGGTGGCAACAGGTAGCAATTGGCAAAAGGCTCGCTTCTCCTATCAGGAATACTTTGAACGAATGGATAAACAAGCAGAGCGGTTTGGAAAACCTGTGGCAGCATTGCTTGGTTCAATTGAAGCGCAGATTCAGCTGGGCTTACCGTCAATTGGGGGCAAGGATTCCATGTCTGGAACTTTTGAAGAATTGACCGTTCCTCCGACCTTGGTGGCTTTTGGTGTAACAACTTCAACCGCTGACCACATCTTGTCACCAGAGTTTAAGGCTACTGGAGAATACATCTATTACATTCCAGGACCTGCTATTTCTACAGAAATTGATTTCGCAAAAATTAAAGAAAATTTCACACAATTTACAGAAATCCAAGAAAAGAATGCCATTACAGCTGCAGCTGCTGTTAAGTATGGTGGTGTAGCAGAAGCTCTAGCGTTGATGACGTTTGGAAATCACATCGGAGCAAGCGTGGTGCTGGATCAGATTGAAAGTAGTTTACAAGGGCAACTAGGGGGATTTGTCTTTACCAGCCCAGATGAGATTGAAGGAGTTCTTACGATCGGTCAGACGACAGATGAAGCAAGCCTTGTCATCAATGGAGTGGACTTATCTATTTCTGACTTGTTAGCAAGTTTTGAGAGGACTTTCGAGGATATTTATCCGACCGTCTTTGAACAGGACAGCCTTATGGCAGAAGTAGCACCAGTTGTGACAGATGCTGTTCGAAAGAGCAAGGAAAAAGTCGCACAACCCTTGGTATATATTCCAGTCTTTCCCGGGACAAATTCCGAGTATGATTCTGCTAAAGCCTTTGAACAAGCAGGTGCCAAGGTACGCTTAGAACCCTTTGTGAGCCTCGATGAAGCAAGTCTTGCTCAGTCTGTTGACAAGATGATTGGCTCAATCAATGAAGCGCAGATTCTCTTTTTTGCAGGTGGATTTTCAGCAGCAGATGAGCCAGACGGCTCAGCCAAATTTATCGTCAACATCCTACTCAACGAGAAAATCAAGACAGCAATTGATGCCTTTATCGCGCGTGGAGGTCTCATCATCGGTATCTGTAATGGCTTCCAAGCCCTCGTTAAATCAGGTCTTCTTCCTTATGGTAATTTTGAAGAGTCCAGTGAAACTAGTCCGACCCTCTTTTACAACGATGCCAACCAACATGTGGCGAAAATGGTGGAAACCCGCATTACCAATACCAACTCACCGTGGCTTTCGGGTGTGGAAGTGGGGGACATTCATGCAATTCCTGTATCGCACGGCGAAGGCAAGTTTGTTGTAACCGAGGCAGAATTTGCAGAGCTTCGTGACAATGGGCAGATTTTTAGCCAATATGTAGATTTGGAGGGGCAACCAAGTATGGACAGTCGCTACAATCCAAATGGATCCTTCTATGCGATTGAAGGGATTACCAGCAAGAACGGACAAATCATCGGGAAAATGGGGCACTCTGAACGTTATGAGGTAGGATTGTTTAAGAATATTCCAGGTGAAAAAGACCAGCAGTTGTTTGAAAGTGCCGTTCGGTATTTTACACAAGATTAAGAGGAAAACATGACATACGAAGTAAAATCTCTCAATGAAGAATGTGGATTGTTTGGTATCTGGGGGCATCCGCAGGCCAGTCAAGTGACCTATTTTGGGCTGCATAGCTTGCAGCACCGGGGGCAGGAGGGGGCTGGAATTCTAGCAAATGAAGCAGGGACTCTGCGTCGTCATCGAGGTTTGGGCTTAGTTTCTGAAGTGTTTAGACGGCCCGAAGAATTGGAAAGTCTGAGAGGTCAAGCAGCGATTGGGCATGTCCGCTATGCAACGGCAGGCGGAGCTTCAATCAACAATGTCCAACCTTTCTTATTTGACTTTTTTGATATGCAGCTGGGGCTAGCCCATAATGGAAATTTGACCAATACCCAAACGTTAAAGAGGGAATTGGAGGTGCAGGGGGCGATTTTTGCCAGCTCCTCTGATACTGAAATTCTCATGCACTTGATTCGCCGTAGTAAAAAAGAATCCTTGCTTGATAAAATCAAGGAGGCACTCAACCAGGTCAAGGGTGGATTTGCCTATCTGATTATGGCGGAAGACAAGCTGATTGCGGCGCTTGATCCAAATGGATTTCGTCCCTTGTCCATTGGGCGCATGAAAAATGGTGCCTGGGTAGTGTCAAGTGAGACCTGCGCCTTTGAAGTGGTCGGTGCTGAGTGGATTGAAGATGTCAAACCTGGTGAGCTCGTCATTATTGATGATGAAGGTCTGCAGCATGACCGCTATACAGAGGATACCCAGCTTGCGATTTGTTCTATGGAATATGTCTATTTCGCACGACCAGATAGTGTGATTAACGGGGTCAATGTCCATGCGGCACGCAAAAAAATGGGACGTCGTTTGGCGCAAGAAGCAAAGATTGAAGCAGATATCGTGGTAGGAGTGCCCAATTCGTCCCTGTCCGCAGCTAGTGGCTACGCAGAAGAATCCGGTCTGCCTTACGAAATGGGCTTGATTAAAAATCAATATACCCAGCGCACCTTTATTCAGCCAACGCAAGAATTGCGCGAACAGGGGGTTCGGATGAAGCTGTCTGCTGTTTCAAGTATTGTCAAGGGCAAGCGCGTGGTTATGGTAGATGACTCGATTGTCCGAGGGACGACTAGTCGCCGTATTGTCCAACTCTTACGAGACGCAGGAGCAGCAGAAGTCCATGTGGCTATTGCCAGTCCCCCTTTGAAATATCCTTGCTTTTTCGGAATTGATATTCAAAATCGGAGCGAACTGATTGCAGCCAATCATAGCAATGAGGAGATTTGCGAGATTATTGGGGCAGATAGTCTAACCTTTCTTTCTTTGGAAGGCTTGATTGAGGGAGTTAGTATGGAGACAGATGCCCCAAATGGCGGACTATGTGTCGCCTATTTTGACGGAGCTTATCCAACCCCACTCTATGATTATGAAAAGCGGTATTTGGAAAGTCTAGCAGAAAAAACAAGTTTCTACTAAATTTTAGTCGTTTAGTTGCTGTATTTGTTTATAAAAAAGGAGAAAAGGATGTCAAAAAATTCATACGCAGCGTCAGGTGTCGATGTGGAAGCAGGCTATGAAGTGGTAGAACGCATCAAAAAACATGTCAAAAAGACGGAACGCTTGGGTGTTATGGGGGCTCTTGGTGGTTTTGGAGGGATGTTTGATTTGAGTAAACTCTCGGTCAAAGAACCTGTCTTGATTTCTGGGACAGACGGAGTCGGGACTAAGCTGATGTTGGCCATTCAGTATGATAAGCACGATACCATTGGGCAGGATTGTGTGGCCATGTGTGTCAATGATATTGTTGCAGCAGGTGCAGAGCCCCTCTACTTCCTTGATTACATTGCAACTGGAAAAAATATTCCTGAAAAGCTAGAGCAGGTGGTCAAAGGGGTTGCAGATGGTTGCTGCGCAGCAGGAGCAGCTCTGATTGGTGGAGAAACAGCTGAAATGCCTGGAATGTATGGTGAAGATGATTATGATTTAGCTGGTTTTGCCGTTGGTATTGCAGAAAAATCCCAGATTATTGACGGCTCTAAGGTCGTGGCAGGTGATGTTCTGTTGGGTCTTGCTTCCAGTGGTATTCATTCTAATGGCTACTCTCTTGTTCGCCGTGTCTTTGCTAACTATACAGGGGATGAAGTTCTACCTGAATTAGGCGGCAAGTCCCTCAAGGAAGTCTTGCTTGAACCAACACGAATCTATGTCAAGACTCTTCTTCCCCTTATCAAGGCAGGTTTGGTACATGGGATTGCCCATATTACAGGCGGTGGCTTTATTGAAAATATTCCACGGATGTTTGGTGAAGAGTTGGCTGCTGAGATTGAAGAAAGTCAGGTACCGGTTTTACCGATTTTCAAAGCCCTAGAGAAATACGGGGAGATTCCTCATGAAGAAATGTTTGAAATTTTCAATATGGGGCTTGGAATGGTATTTGCAGTAGCAGCAGAAGATGTGGAACGTATCAAGGAGTTAGTAGACGAAGAAGTCTATGAAATCGGACGGATCATTGAAAAAACAGACCAAAGTGTGGTATTCAAATGAAAAAAATAGCCGTTTTTGCTTCCGGAAATGGGTCCAATTTTCAAGTGATTGCTGAGCAGTTTCCTGTTGAATTTGTCTTTTCCGACCACCGAAATGCCTATGTTCTTGAGCGAGCAAAAAATCTTGGCGTGACGGCGTACGCCTTTGAACTCAAGGAGTTTGATAGTAAGGCAGCCTATGAAGGTGCGATTGTGGAGCTGTTAGACCGGCATAGCGTAGATCTTGTGGTCTTGGCAGGTTATATGAAGATTGTAGCAGACACCCTTCTTGCACGCTATGAGGGGCGGATAATCAACATTCATCCCGCCTATTTGCCCGAATTTCCAGGAGCACATGGGATTGAAGATGCCTGGAATGCAGGTGTTACCCAGTCAGGTGTTACCATCCATTGGGTGGATTCAGGTGTTGATAGCGGTCAGATTATCAGACAAGCGCGGGTGCCGATTTTTGCAGATGATACCCGTGAGAGTTTTGAAGAGCGTATTCATGCGATGGAATATCAACTCTATCCAGAGGTGATTCGGGAGTTGCTATCTCGTTATGAATAATTGAATGTAAAACCTTGCGAACGATTGATAAAGAAGAAAATAAGGAGAAATCATGACAAAAAAAGCCTTGATTAGTGTGTCAGATAAGACAGGTATTGTGGAATTGGCACAGAGCTTAGTGCAGCTTGGTTGGGAGATTATCTCAACAGGTGGAACCAAGTTGGCCTTGGATAACGCTGGGATTGCGACTCTTGCGATTGATGATGTGACAGGTTTCCCAGAGATGATGGATGGTCGGGTCAAGACGCTTCACCCTAAGATTCATGGCGGTCTTTTAGCTAGACGAGATCTTGATAGTCACCTGGAGGCTGCAAAAGACCACGGGATTGACTTGATTGACTTGGTAGTGGTGAATCTCTACCCTTTCAAAGAAACGGTTATGAAGCCTAATGTCGCCTACGCAGATGCGGTCGAAAATATCGATATCGGTGGACCATCCATGCTTCGCTCTGCGGCAAAAAACCATGCCAGTGTAACGGTGGTCGTTGACCCCGCAGACTATCACGTTGTAGTGGAGGAATTGCAGGCAACAGGCGAGACCAGCCTTGCCACCCGCAAGCGTCTAGCGGCAAAAGTATTTCGTCATACTGCAGCCTATGATGCCTTGATTGCAGACTACTTTACTCAGCAAGTGGGTGAGGAAAAGCCTGAAAAATTAACCTTAACTTATGAGCTCAAACAACCGATGCGTTATGGGGAAAATCCGCAACAGGATGCAGATTTCTACCAAACAGCTCTGCCGCTTGCTTACTCCATCGCAGCTAGCAAGCAGCTAAATGGAAAAGAGCTGTCCTTTAATAACATTCGAGATGCTGATGCAGCGATTCGGATTATCCGTGATTTTCAGGATCGTCCAACTGTTGTAGCCCTCAAACACATGAATCCATGTGGCATTGGACAGGCAGATGATATTGAAACAGCTTGGGATTATGCTTATGCGTCAGACCCTGTGTCAATTTTTGGTGGAATTGTCGTCTTGAACCGTGAGGTAGATGCGGCAACTGCTGAAAAAATGCATCCGATTTTTCTTGAAATCATTATTGCGCCAAGTTATACTCCAGAAGCCTTGGAGATTTTAACCAATAAAAAGAAAAATCTTCGTATTCTAGAGCTTGATTTTAGCCGACACGTAGCCAGCACAGCTGAAAAAGAAGTGACTGGTGTGCTGGGTGGCTTGCTCGTTCAAGATCAAGATGTAGTGATAGAAAATCCGAGTGATTGGAGAGTTGTGACCAAGCGTCAGCCGAGTCCTGAAGAACAAATAGCTCTTGAATTTGCTTGGAAGTCTATCAAATATGTCAAGTCAAACGGTATTATTATTACCAATGACCATATGGTACTAGGCGTTGGACCTGGGCAAACCAATCGTGTGGCTTCTGTTAAAATTGCGGTGGAACAAGCCAAGGATCGCCTAGACGGTGCTGTACTTGCAAGCGATGCCTTCTTCCCATTTGCGGATAATATCGAAGAAATCGCAGCAGCAGGTATCAAGGCCATTATCCAACCCGGAGGTTCCGTCCGTGACCAAGAATCTATTGAAGCAGCGGACAAACACGGCCTCACTATGATTTTCACCGATGTGCGGCATTTTAGACATTAAAATCATTTAAGCCCCTTTTAAGCTTTTTTTGTCTATACTATAAACATCCTAAATTTTCTTTTTTATCTATCTCCTTGAAATCCTGAGTGCAGTTGTACTTGGGATTTTTCTATCCATTGTTCGGAAATGAATTGAAAAACAGTTTATTTTATAGAATTTATAGATAAAAACGAATGATTTTGTTACAATATTATTATAAAATACGTTTTTAGAGGTATATAGATGAAGTTGTTGGTTGTTGGTTCGGGTGGTCGTGAACATGCGATTGCAAAGAAATTATTAGAATCAAAAGGCGTTGAGAAGGTCTTTGTAGCTCCTGGTAATGACGGGATGTTGTCAGACGGCATTGAGTTGGTCAACATCGATATTTCCGAACATTATGAGTTAATAACATTTGCCCAGAAAGAAGAAATTACTTGGACTTTTGTTGGACCAGACGACGCCTTGGCAGCAGGGCTTGTCGATGCCTTTGAGGCAGCAGGTTTAGTTGCCTTTGGGCCGAGAAAAAATGCAGCAGAATTAGAGTGGTCCAAGGATTTTGCCAAATCCATTATGAAAAAATACGGGGTACCCACAGCTCGCTATGAAACGTTTTCTGATTTTGAAGCAGCCAAGGCATACATAGAAGCGAAAGGAGCGCCGATTGTAGTCAAGGCAGATGGCCTAGCCCTTGGTAAAGGTGTGGTCGTTGCTGAAACGGATGAAGAAGCATTCGCTGCGGCTCAAGATATGCTGTTGAACAATAAATTCGGCGACAGCGGAGCGCGCGTGGTCATTGAGGAATTTTTGAGCGGTGAGGAATTTTCTCTTTTTGCCTTTGTTAACGGTGAGAATTTCTATCTCATGCCGACAGCGCAGGATCACAAGCGGGCTTTTGATGATGATAAGGGACCAAATACCGGCGGAATGGGCGCTTATGCGCCAGTTCCCCATTTGTCAGCGAGTGTCGTGGAACAAGCCGTTGCTGAAATCATTCGGCCAGTCTTGAAAGGCATGATAGCTGAGGGGCGCCCCTATCTCGGAGTGCTTTATGCAGGACTGATTTTGACAGCAGAAGGCCCTAAGGTTATCGAGTTTAATGCTCGTTTTGGCGATCCTGAAACTCAGGTTATTTTACCGCGCTTGACGTCTGACTTTGCAGAAAATATCACTGATTTGCTGGCAGGAAAAGTTCCCGCATTTACCTGGCTTGAAACGGGTGTGACCTTGGGAGTGGTAGTCGCAAGTGAGGGCTATCCTCTTGCCTATGAAAAAGGGGTACACTTGCCAGAAAAGACTAGCGGAGACATTAAAACCTATTATGCCGGTGCGAGCTTAAATGCGGATCAAGAACTAGTCTCAAATGGTGGCCGTGTCTATATGCTTGTCACAACGCAAGACACCGTGTCACAAGCTCAAAAGACTATTTATCAGCAGTTGGAAGAGCAAGACACGACAGGCATGTTTTATCGGACAGACATTGGAAGTAAGGCAAATAAATAAGGAGACATGATGGAACAAGTACAAGTATCGCTCATCATGGGGTCGATTTCAGACTGGGAAACCATGAAAAAAGCAGCGCAGATATTGGATGAATTTGGAGTTTTTTATGAAAAAAAGGTGGTCTCTGCCCACCGAACACCTGACTTGATGTTTGAACACGCAGAAAAAGCTCGTGAACGAGGCATCAAGGTGATTATTGCAGGTGCAGGAGGCGCTGCGCATTTACCAGGAATGGTAGCAGCTAAGACGACCTTGCCAGTCATTGGTGTGCCGATTAAATCGCGGGCGCTGAGCGGGGTTGACTCGCTTTACTCCATTGTGCAGATGCCTGGTGGCGTGCCCGTTATGACTATGGCGATTGGAGATAGCGGAGCGACCAATGCAGCTTTGTCTGCGGTGCGGATTTTGGCGCTTGAAAATTCAAATTTGTATGAAAAACTAATCGCATTTACTGAAAAGCAAGGAAGAATTGCAGAGGAGTCAAGCCATGACCTTATCTAAGACAATTGGGATTATCGGTGGTGGCCAATTGGGTCAGATGATGGCAATCGCGGCCATTTACCGGGGGCATAAGGTCATCACGCTTGATCCAGCAGCGGATTGTCCAGCCTCTCGAGTGAGTGAGGTCATCGTGGCAGACTATGCAGATGTAGAGGCCCTACGTACTTTGGCAGAACGTTGCGATGTCTTGACCTATGAATTTGAAAATGTAGATGCTGCTAGTCTTGATGCAGTAGCAGACAAGGCGCTTTTGCCTCAGGGGACGGAGTTGCTACGGATTGCCCAAAATCGGATTGCCGAAAAAACCTTTCTGAAGAAGGCAGGTGTAGGGCTAGCCCCTTATCGAGTGATTACTTCCAGTAGCGACTTGGCAGATTATGACTTTGCGACCAAGCGAGTGTTGAAAACTGCGACAGGTGGCTATGACGGTCATGGTCAGGTAGTCATCCGTGATGAGAACAGCCTTGTGCAGGCTAAAGTCTTGGCAGATAAGACCGACTGCGTGTTGGAAGATTTTGTTCCCTTTGACATGGAAATTTCCGTCTTAGTTTCAGGAAATGGTCAAGAATTGACCATTTTTCCTGTCCAAGAAAATAGTCACCACAACAATATTCTTGCCAAAACCATTGTCCCAGCCCGCATTTCTGAAAGTTTGGCTGAAAAAGCTGTCCAAATGGCAAGAAAAATTGCCACAGACTTGCAACTTTTTGGTACACTATGTATAGAGATGTTTGTGGCAGGCTCAACCATTTTGATCAATGAAATCGCACCCCGCCCTCACAACTCTGGTCATTATAGCATTGAGGCTTGTAACTTTTCCCAATTTGATACACATATATTAGGAATTTTAGGCGAAACTTTGCCTAAAATCCAGCTCCACGCACCAGCCGTCATGCTCAATGTCTTGGGTCAAGATATGGAGACGGCGCAAACGTTCATGGCTAAGCATCCACAAGCTCACCTACATCTTTACGGCAAGGCAGAAGCTAAGTATAATCGGAAGATGGGGCATGTGACCCTGTTGACGGATGAAGTTGGTGAGGCTAATTTATCAATTATGGAGGAGTCCTCTATATAAAATAATAGATTGCGTAGGAGGAATCTATGGATTTTGTCTTACTAATCGGAATTATTTATTTAGGTTGGACTACTGGGGAAAAGTTGACCTATTTGACAAAAAGGATTAGAAAATTAGAACGACGAGAAAATAGAGGATGTGATATGTCGCAATTGTTAAAAGGTTTAGAAGGCAAGCAATGCAAGATTCAATTTGATGAGCTTTTATACTATGACCGTGTGTATTCAGTTCTAGAAGTAGATGAGGAGTGGGTTAAGTTGAGCTGGACGGATAAGAAAGGTGTCGCCATTACCAAGCTTGTTCGTGTAGACAATATCAAAGAAATTGAGATAGTAGAATCATGACTCTTTTAGAACGTTACCAATCAGATTCAGGGCGGATGAGCGAAGAAAATTATCAAGCTTACCTCGCAAAGTTACAAGCAAGTCCACGTTTGGATAATGAGATGCTTGTTTTTGTAGAAAAAGGCTTGATTCACGATTGTTCCTTGCAGCAACTTCATCTGGATTTTGAAAATAACCTGCTTGAGATAAAGATGTGTGATTATGATGCTGAATGGGTTTATCGGCTATCTTACACAGGGGTTGATTTTGCCAAGTCCGTCTTGGTGTTAGAAAATCAACTTCAGTGTCTAGTTGATGAAATAACTCTTGAGCCACGCTATACCAAACACGATATACTTGTCAGCTCATGGACTAGTCAGAACCCGAATCCAGCTATGATGAGCATTATTTGTCAAGAAATGACATTATATAGAGAGAAGCAAGTTGGTTAACACAGGCTATCTTGATATTAAAATATAGAAAGGAGTAAGAGGGCAGCTGTATTTGCAACTGAATACGGGCTACGGACTTGACCAAAAAGATAATTGTTCCTAGAACCCTGTGGTTCTTCGTTAAAATTCCTATTTTGGCTGTGTCTGCTTAACGCCCTCTGTATTATAAAACATGCTAGAACGTTACACACGCCCTGAAATGGGGGCTATTTGGACAGAGGAAAATAAATACAAGGCTTGGCTTGAGGTGGAAATCTTGGCAGATGAGGCTTGGGCTGAGTTGGGGGAGATTCCCAAGGAAGATGTGGTAAAAATCCGTGAGAATGCGGAATTTGACATCGACCGTATTTTGGAAATTGAACAGGAAACCCGCCACGATGTGGTAGCTTTTACTCGTGCGGTATCTGAAACCTTGGGTGAGGAGCGCAAGTGGGTGCACTACGGCTTGACATCAACAGACGTGGTGGATACGGCTTACGGTTACCTCTACAAGCAGGCCAATGACATTATTCGTGAGGACTTGCGTCGCTTTACGGACATTGTGGCTGACAAGGCACGTGAACACAAGTATACTATTATGATGGGACGGACTCACGGGGTGCATGCGGAGCCAACGACCTTTGGGCTTAAACTTGCTACTTGGTACAGTGAGATGAAGCGTAATATCGAGCGTTTTGAGCGTGCGGCTGAAGGCGTAGAAGCAGGAAAAATCTCAGGTGCAGTTGGAAACTTTGCCAATATCCCACCATTTGTAGAGGAATATGTTTGTGAGAAGTTAGGCATTCGTCCGCAGGAAATTTCGACTCAGGTTCTTCCTCGTGACCTCCATGCAGAATACTTCGCAACCCTTGCTACTATTGCGACTTCTATTGAGCGGATGGCAACAGAAATCCGTGGATTGCAAAAATCTGAACAACGTGAGGTAGAAGAATTCTTCGCCAAGGGTCAAAAAGGAAGCTCAGCCATGCCGCACAAACGAAATCCAATTGGCTCTGAAAACATGACGGGTCTTGCGCGTGTGATTCGCGGCCATATGGTAACCGCCTTTGAAAACGTGGCTCTTTGGCATGAACGTGACATTTCACACTCGTCCGCAGAGCGGATTATCACGCCAGATACGACTATTTTAATTGACTACATGCTCAACCGTTTTGGAAATATTGTCAAAAACTTGACGGTATTCCCAGAAAATATGAAACGCAATATGGAATCGACCTTTGGGTTGATTTACAGTCAACGTGTGATGCTTTCCTTGATTGAAAAAGGGATGACACGTGAAGAAGCTTATGACTTAGTACAGCCGAAAACAGCATATGCTTGGGACAATCAGACGGCATTCAAACCACTGCTTGAAGCAGATGAACAGGTGACAAACCGCCTTAGCCAGGCAGAAATTGACGAACTCTTTGACCCGTCTTACTATGCGAAACGCGTAGATGACATCTTTGAGCGCGTGGGATTATAGGAAATGAAAAGGAGGCTTGTTCCTCCTTTTGTGGTATAATAAAAGCATGAACAGAATACTTGATACAGAACAATTAGGCGATGAGGAGTATGTAGAGCGTACCCTGCGCCCTCAGAAATTAAAGGAATACATAGGTCAGGACAAGGTTAAGGATCAGCTAAAAATTTTTATCGAAGCTGCTAAAATGCGGGATGAAGCCTTGGACCATGCTCTTCTCTTTGGGCCGCCGGGCTTAGGGAAGACCACTATGGCCTTCGTCATTGCTAATGAGCTGGGGGTCAATATCAAGCAGACCAGTGGGCCAGTGATTGAAAAGGCTGGAGATTTGGTGGCGCTTCTCAATGACTTGGAGCCAGGGGATGTCTTATTTATTGATGAAATTCACCGCCTTCCTATGGCGGTAGAGGAGATCCTCTACAGTGCCATGGAAGACTTTTACATTGACATCATGATTGGGACAGGAGAAGCTAGTAGAGCAGTGCATTTGGATTTGCCACCTTTTACGCTGATTGGCGCAACGACACGTGCCGGTATGCTGTCCAACCCCCTGCGTGCCCGCTTTGGAATTACAGGGCACATGGAATATTATGCCCTGCCTGATTTGACAGAAATCGTTGAACGGACGGCGGATATTTTTGAAATGGAAATCACCCACGAAGCCGCTATTGAATTGGCACGCCGTTCACGTGGAACACCCCGTATTGCCAATCGTTTGTTAAAACGAGTGCGGGATTTCGCCCAAATCATGGGAGACGGTGTGATCGACGATACCATTACGGATAAGGCCTTGACCATGCTAGATGTCGATCGTGAAGGTCTTGACTATGTCGATCAGAAGATTTTGCGCACCATGATTGAAATGTACGGCGGAGGTCCTGTCGGCTTAAATACCCTTTCAGTCAATATCGCTGAAGAACGCGAGACGGTAGAGGATATGTACGAGCCTTACCTGATTCAGCAAGGATTCCTTATGCGGACAAGGACAGGTCGTGTGGCGACAGCTAAAGCCTATGAGCACTTGGGGTATGAGTATATAGAGAGGTAGAAGTTGATGAAAAAAGCCTTTATTTGGGATTTGGACGGAACGCTACTTGATTCCTACGATGCCATTTTGTTGGGATTAGAAGAAACCTATCAACAGTTTGGCTTGCCCTTTCATCGCGAAGAAATCAAAGCCTTTATTTTACGTTACTCGGTCAAAGAATTGCTGGCTCAAGTCTCGCAAGAAAAGCAGATACCTCTAGAAGAGTTAAATACGGTCAGAGCTAATTCCCTACGTGAAAAAAATGCCCATATTCACCTCATGGAGGGGGCAAGAGACATTCTTGACTGGGCTCAAGAATCAGGAATCAGACAGTTTATCTATACTCACAAAGGGGACAATACCTTTGCTATTTTGGATGATTTGGGCATTTCCGAATATTTTGTAGAGGTGCTGACGGGGGACTCTGGATTTGCAAGAAAGCCTCATCCAGAAGCGATTGTCTACCTCATGGAGAAATATGACTTGTCGCAAGAAGAGACTTATTATATAGGAGACCGCCTGCTGGACGCTGAGACAGCTCAGGCAGCAGGGATAAAAAGTCTCAATCTAACAGTTGCACCTTTTACGAACAACACCCATATCGAGAGTCTCCTTGCGATAAAAGAAGTTGTAGGTTAAGGTTTGATTAAGAATACTTTTCTATACTATAGTCATTCTTTTTCATATAACCTCCTTAAAAACAGAGCGGAAGTCATTTCTGCCCTGTTTTTGCATCTTATTTTGTAGTATAATGGATGTATGATGACAGAAGAGGAATTAAAGACATATTTATTAGCCGATAGTAATATGCGAGAAGTGCTTGAGATTGTCGCAAGTCTACCGTTACAAGATGCTTGGGTGTGCGCAGGAGCGATTCGCAATTTCATCTGGGATCTGCTCAGCCACAAAGAAGCATTTGATGAGGAGGCGGATGTGGATGTTGTGTTTTATGATCCGACCATGTCCTATGAAGAAACCCTTCTAATAGAAAGAAAATTGAAAAATGCGTACCCGCACTATCGTTGGGAGTTGAAAAATCAAGCCTACATGCACCAACATAGCCCGAACACCGCTCCCTATAAACATTCACGAGATGCCATTTCCAAATATCCTGAAATATGCACGGCAATCGCGGTGCGGTTATTGCCTGATTCTCAAGTAGATTTGTTTTGCCCGTATGGCTTGGAGGATATTTTAACTTTCAAGGTTTGTCCAACGCCGCATTTTGCAGCGGACCCAGACCGTATGAAGGTCTACCGTGAGCGAATCGGTAAGAAAAAGTGGCAAGAAAAGTGGGAAAAACTAGAATTTTTCTATGTGAAATGAGATAAATCAAAATGAAAGAGTAGACAGCCAAGAGTTGTTCTACTTTTTTTAAAAAATCGAACAAAAATGCTTGCATTGCCTGTTAGAATCTGATAGAATGTTCTAGTGCCGTAAAAATACGGCTTTAGCTTTGATGCAAGAGGTTGCGACACGCTCGGTTGCATTGCCACGCAGCCACCTGTCGGTTTTCTTGTGGAGCTAGCCTATTATCTTAAATAGACGAAAAGGAGAAAAAGATGGCAAACAAAAAAATCCGCATCCGCTTGAAAGCGTATGAACACCGTACGCTTGATACAGCAGCTGCAAAAATCGTAGAAACTGCAACACGTACAGGTGCAAGCGTAGCTGGACCAGTTCCACTTCCAACTGAACGCAGCCTCTACACAATCATTCGTGCGACTCACAAGTACAAAGATTCTCGCGAGCAATTCGAAATGCGTACTCATAAACGTCTCATTGACATTGTGAACCCAACGCAAAAAACTGTTGACGCTCTTATGAAACTTGACTTGCCAAGTGGTGTGAACGTAGAAATCAAGCTGTAATCGAACACGGACTACGGACCGTGCAAAAAAGATAGATCGCTTTGAAGTCAAAAGACTTCTGCAGCAATCTCCTATTTTTGCTTCGTCCGCTTAACGTCCTTTGTATCTTGGTTTTGAGCATAAAAAACGCTCGTTAAAAACTTTTTAAACTATAAAATAAGAAAAGGAATATTTTTCTCATGACAAAAGGAATCTTAGGGAAAAAAGTGGGAATGACTCAAATCTTCACTGAAACTGGTGAATTTATCCCTGTAACTGTCATCGAAGCAACTCCAAACGTTGTTCTTCAAGTGAAAACTGTTGAAACAGACGGATACAATGCAATCCAAGTTGGTTTTGATGACAAACGCGAAGTATTGAGTAACAAACCTGCCAAAGGCCATGTAGCAAAAGCTAACACAGCTCCTAAGCGCTTCATTCGTGAATTCAAAAACATTGAAGGCTTGGAAGTTGGTGCAGAAATCACAGTGGATACTTTTGCAGCTGGAGATGTTGTTGATGTAACTGGTACATCTAAAGGTAAAGGTTTCCAAGGTGTTATCAAACGCCATGGCCAATCACGTGGTCCTATGGCTCACGGTTCACGTTACCACCGTCGTCCAGGTTCAATGGGACCTGTTGCGCCAAACCGTGTATTCAAAAACAAACACTTGGCAGGACGTATGGGTGGCAACCGTGTGACAATTCAAAATCTTGAAATTGTACAAGTTGTCCCAGAAAAGAACGTTATCCTTATCAAAGGGAACGTACCAGGTGCTAAGAAGTCTCTTATCACCATCAAATCAGCAGTAAAAGCTGGTAAATAATAAGGAAAGGGGAAATCAGTCATAATGGCAAACGTAACATTATTTGACCAAACTGGTAAACAAGCTGGTGAAGTAGTTCTTAACGATGCAATCTTTGGTATCGAACCAAACCAAGCAGTTGTGTTTGATGTAATTATCAGCCAACGCGCAAGTCTTCGTCAAGGAACTCACGCAGTAAAAAATCGCTCAGCAGTTTCAGGTGGCGGACGCAAACCATGGCGTCAAAAAGGAACTGGACGTGCTCGTCAAGGTTCTATTCGCTCACCACAATGGCGTGGCGGTGGCGTAGTCTTCGGACCAACTCCACGTTCTTATGCCTACAAACTTCCACAAAAGGTTCGTCGCTTGGCGCTTAAATCTGTTTACTCAGAAAAAGTTGCTGAAAACAAATTTGTAGCTGTTGACAGCCTTTCATTTACAGCTCCAAAAACTGCTGAATTCGCAAAAGTTCTTGCAGCATTGAGCATTGATTCAAAAGTCCTTGTTATTCTTGAAGAAGGAAATGAATTCGCAGCTCTTTCAGCTCGCAACCTTCCAAATGTGAAAGTTGCAACTGCTACAACTGCAAGCGTCCTTGACATTGCAAATGCAGACAAACTTCTTGTAACTCAAGCAGCTATCTCTAAAATTGAGGAGGTTCTTGCATAATGAATTTGTATGATGTTATCAAAAAACCTGTCATCACAGAAAGCTCAATGGCTCAGCTTGAAGCAGGAAAATATGTGTTTGAAGTGGACACTCGCGCTCACAAACTGCTGATCAAACAAGCTGTAGAAGCAGCGTTTGACGGAGTTAAAGTTGCAAATGTGAACACAATTAACGTAAAACCTAAAACAAAACGCGTAGGGCGTTATGTAGGTCGCACAAGCAAAGTGAAAAAAGCAATTATCACATTGACTGCTGATTCAAAAGCAATCGAATTGTTCGCTACAGCTGACGCTGAATAATCAAAGGAGGAATTAACGTGGGAATTAAAGTTTATAAACCAACTACAAATGGCCGTCGTAACATGACTTCTTTGGATTTTGCAGAAATCACAACAAGCACTCCTGAGAAATCATTGCTTGTTTCTCTTAAGAGCAAAGCTGGTCGTAATAACAACGGTCGCATCACAGTTCGTCACCAAGGTGGCGGTCACAAACGTCACTACCGTTTGATTGACTTCAAACGTAACAAAGACGGTATCGAAGCAGTTGTTAAAACAATTGAATATGATCCAAACCGTTCAGCTAACATCGCTCTTGTACACTACACAGACGGTGTGAAAGCGTACATCATCGCTCCTAAAGGTCTTGAAGTTGGTCAACGCATCGTTTCAGGTCCAGAAGCAGATATCAAAGTCGGTAACGCACTTCCACTTGCAAATATTCCAGTCGGTACTGTTATCCACAATATCGAATTGAAACCAGGTCGTGGTGGTGAATTGGTTCGTGCTGCAGGTGCTTCTGCACAAGTGCTTGGTCAAGAAGGCAAATACGTTCTTGTTCGTCTTCAATCAGGCGAAGTTCGTATGATTCTTGGAACTTGTCGTGCAACAGTTGGTGTTGTCGGAAATGAACAACACGGACTTGTAAACCTTGGTAAAGCAGGACGTAGCCGTTGGAAAGGTATCCGTCCAACAGTTCGCGGTTCTGTAATGAACCCTAACGATCACCCACACGGTGGTGGTGAAGGTAAAGCACCAGTTGGTCGTAAAGCACCATCTACTCCATGGGGCAAACCTGCTCTTGGACTTAAAACTCGTAACAAGAAAGCTAAATCAAGCAAACTTATCGTTCGTCGTCGCAACGAAAAATAATCTGTTACAAGTAGCGTAAAGCATATCCGCCAGCTCGGTAGCCTTGTGTTTACAAGGCAGGCCGCTGTGGTACATATTTTAAAGGAGAAAACATTAAAATGGGACGTAGTCTTAAAAAAGGGCCTTTCGTCGATGAGCATTTGATGAAAAAAGTTGAAGCTCAAGCAAACGATGAAAAGAAAAAAGTAATTAAAACTTGGTCACGTCGTTCAACGATTTTCCCAAGTTTCATTGGTTATACAATCGCAGTTTATGATGGACGTAAACATGTACCTGTTTACATCCAAGAAGACATGGTAGGTCACAAACTTGGTGAATTTGCACCAACTCGTACTTACAAAGGTCACGCTGCTGACGACAAGAAAACACGTAGAAAATAATAGGAGGAACACATCATGGCAGAAATTACTTCAGCTAAAGCAACTGCTCGCACAGTACGTGTTTCACCTCGTAAATCACGTCTTGTCTTGGATAACATCCGTGGCAAAAGCGTAGCCGATGCAATCGCAATCTTGAAATTCACTCCAAACAAAGCTGCAGGCGTTATTGAAAAAGTATTGAACTCTGCAATCGCTAATGCGGAAAACAACTTTGGTTTGGAAAAAGCAAACTTGGTAGTAAGCGAAGCTTTCGCAAACGAAGGACCAACACTTAAACGTTTCCGTCCACGTGCAAAAGGTTCTGCTTCACCAATCAACAAACGTACGGCTCACATCACTGTAGTTGTAGCAGAAAAATAAGGAGGTAAAAACGTGGGACAAAAAGTACATCCAATTGGTATGCGTGTCGGCATCATCCGTGATTGGGATGCTAAATGGTATGCTGAAAAAGAATACGCGGATTACCTTCATGAAGATCTTGCAATCCGCAACTTTATCAAAAAAGAATTGGCTGAAGCATCAGTTTCGACTATCGAAATTGAACGCGCAGTAAACAAAGTGATCGTAAGCATTCACACAGCTAAACCAGGTATGGTTATCGGTAAAGCTGGTAGCAATGTTGATGCACTTCGTGCACAATTAAACAAATTGACTGGTAAACAAGTACACATCAACATCATCGAAATTAAACAACCTGATTTGGATGCACACCTTGTTGGTGAAACAATTGCTCGTCAATTGGAGCAACGTGTGGCATTCCGTCGCGCTCAAAAACAAGCAATTCAACGTACAATGCGTGCTGGAGCAAAAGGAATTAAAACTCAAGTATCTGGACGTTTGAACGGTGCTGATATCGCCCGTGCAGAAGGGTATTCTGAAGGAACTGTTCCGCTTCATACACTTCGTGCGGATATCGACTATGCTTGGGAAGAAGCACTTACAACTTACGGTAAACTTGGTGTTAAAGTATGGATTTATCGTGGAGAAGTTCTTCCAGCTCGTAAAAACACTAAAGGAGGTAAATAACCAATGTTAGTACCTAAACGTGTTAAACACCGTCGTGAATTCCGTGGAAAAATGCGCGGTGAAGCTAAAGGTGGAAAACAAGTAGACTTCGGTGAATATGGTCTTCAAGCTACAACTAGCCACTGGATCACAAACCGTCAAATCGAAGCAGCCCGTATCGCGATGACTCGTTATATGAAACGTGGTGGTAAGGTTTGGATCAAAATCTTCCCGCACAAATCATACACCGCTAAAGCTATCGGGGTACGTATGGGATCTGGTAAAGGGGCGCCTGAAGGTTGGGTAGCACCAGTTAAACGTGGTAAAGTGATGTTTGAAGTAGCTGGCGTTTCAGAAGAAATCGCACGTGAAGCATTCCGTTTGGCTAGCCACAAACTACCAGTTAAATGCAAATTCGTAAAACGTGAAGCAGAATAAGGAGAAGACATGAAACTTAATGAAGTAAAAGAATTTGTTAAAGAACTTCGTGGCCTTTCTCAAGAAGAACTTGCAAAGCGCGAAAATGAATTGAAGAAAGAACTCTTCGATCTTCGTTTCCAAGCTGCTGCTGGTCAACTTGAGCAAACTGCTCGTTTAAACGAAGTTAAAAAGCAAATTGCACGTATCAAAACGGTGCAATCAGAAGTTAAATAATAGATTGGGAAAGGAGAATTTCAATGGAACGCAATAATCGTAAAGTTCTTGTTGGACGTGTTGTATCTGACAAAATGGACAAAACCATCACAGTTGTAGTTGAAACAAAACGTAACCACCCAGTCTATGGTAAACGTATTAACTACTCTAAAAAATACAAAGCTCATGATGAAAACAATGTTGCTAAAGAAGGCGATATCGTACGTATCATGGAAACTCGACCGCTTTCAGCTACAAAACGTTTCCGTCTTGTAGAAGTTGTGGAAGAGGCAGTTATCATTTAATCAACCTGAAAGGAGAAAACTTACATGATTCAAACAGAAACTCGTTTGAAAGTTGCTGATAACAGTGGCGCACGTGAAATCTTGACAATCAAAGTTCTTGGTGGTTCAAAACGTAAATCTGCAAATATCGGCGACATCATCGTTGCTTCAGTAAAACAAGCTACTCCTGGTGGTGCGGTTAAAAAAGGTGACGTCGTGAAAGCCGTTATCGTTCGTACTAAAACAGGTGCTCGTCGTGCTGATGGTTCATACATCAAGTTTGACGAAAATGCAGCAGTTATCATCCGTGAAGACAAAACACCTCGCGGAACTCGTATCTTTGGTCCAGTGGCACGCGAATTGCGTGACGGCGGTTTCATGAAAATCGTTTCATTGGCACCAGAAGTACTCTAATCTAAAACAAACGAAGTCCCCTGAAAAATTTTTTCAGGGTGCCCTTAGGGCGTAAGAAATAATAGGAGAAACCAAATGTTTGTAAAAAAAGGCGATAAAGTTCGCGTAATCGCTGGTAAAGACAAAGGCGTTGAAGCAGTTGTCCTAACAGCACTTCCAAAAGTAAATAAAGTTGTTGTAGAAGGTGTAAACATTGTCAAAAAACACCAAAAACCAAATAGCGAAAACCCTCAAGGTGCTATCGTTGAGAAGGAAGCTGCAATCCACGCGTCAAACGTACAAGTTCTTGACAAAAATGGTGTAGCTGGTCGTGTTGGTTACAAGTTTGTTGACGGTAAAAAAGTTCGTTACAACAAAAAATCAGGCGAAGTGCTTGATTAATCACGAAGGAAAGGAGAAGTAACATGGCAAATCGCTTAAAAGAAAAATATCTTAATGAAGTAGTTCCTGCTTTGACTGAACAATTTAACTATTCATCAGTTATGGCTGTACCAAAAGTTGATAAGATTGTTTTGAACATGGGTGTTGGTGACGCTGTTTCTAACGCTAAAAACCTTGAAAAAGCTGCTCAAGAATTGGCATTGATTTCAGGTCAAAAACCACTTATCACAAAAGCTAAAAAATCAATCGCCGGCTTCCGTCTTCGTGAAGGGGTTGCAATCGGAGCGAAAGTAACACTTCGTGGCGAACGTATGTATGAGTTTTTAGATAAATTGGTATCTGTATCACTTCCACGTGTACGTGACTTCCATGGTGTTCCAACAAAATCATTTGACGGACGTGGAAACTACACACTTGGTGTGAAAGAGCAATTGATCTTCCCAGAAATCAACTTCGACGATGTTGACAAAACTCGCGGTATGGATATCGTTATCGTTACAACAGCTAACACTGACGAAGAATCACGTGCATTGCTTACTGGCCTTGGTATGCCGTTCGCAAAATAAGAGGGAGAGAATAAATGGCTAAAAAATCAATGATCGCTAAGAACAAACGCCCAGCTAAGTTCTCTACGCAAGCATATACTCGTTGTGAAAAATGTGGACGTCCACATTCAGTTTACCGCAAATTCAAACTTTGCCGTGTATGCTTCCGCGACTTGGCTTACTTAGGTCAAATCCCAGGCGTTACCAAAGCTTCTTGGTAATAACATGATGCAACGGACATTAAAAAATCCGTATGAAGATAGGAGTCTGACGTAGAGTTTTTTAAGAACTCAAGGAGGACTGTCTTTTTCACTAGGATTTTAGTCCGTGCTCAAATAACATGATATGAAGGCGTTAGAAATGCTCAGCAAAAATAGGAAATTTAGCGAAGGTACTTGCACCTAGATAAAGTTATCTTTTTTGCCCAGCGTTTAGCCTGAATCTAAATATATAGAACTAATCACTTAGTTCAAGGATGGTACAAATTGCACTAGCTGATTTGAACACGAGCTACAACCATGGCAAAGATAGGAGAATTGACGCTGGAGCAATGCCCCAAGAGAATTCTATCTTTTTTGTAAAGGTTGCCACGCTCTTTGTACCATTATTAACTAGCAAGTGAGAACTTCAAACTACTAGTAAGAGGAGAATATAAAATGGTTATGACTGACCCAATTGCAGACTTTTTGACACGTATTCGTAACGCAAACCAAGCAAAACACGAAGTGCTTGAAGTACCTGCATCAAACATCAAAAAAGGAATTGCGACAATTCTTAAAAACGAAGGTTTTGTAAAAAACGTTGAGTTTATCGAAGATGACAAACAAGGCATCGTGCGCGTATTCTTGAAATACGGACCAAACGGTGAAAAAGTTATCACAAACTTGAAACGTGTATCAAAGCCAGGTCTTCGTGTTTACTCAAAACGTGAAGATATTCCGAAAGTTCTTAACGGACTTGGAATTGCAATCATCTCTACATCAGAAGGTCTTTTGACAGATAAAGAAGCTCGTCAAAAGAACGTTGGTGGTGAGGTAATCGCATACGTTTGGTAAGATAATGATACGAGGACATTAACAAAATCCGTATGAAAATAGGAGTCTGACGTAGAGTTCTTAGAGAACTCAAGGAGAACTGTCTTTTTCACTAGGATTTTAGTCCGAGTTCAAATTTATCAAACAGAAACTTAGCTTAGGATACTATCCAACCGAATGTTACGGATGTGAACACGGACTAAGAGCTGTGTGAAATAGATAAATCTTCTCTTGTTCATCGAACAATCGTCGATTTCCTAATTTCGCTTTGCTCTTTACGTCCTTAGTATCATAAGCTCCCGTGAAAACTGGTCATTAATCGGCCTGATAATCTAACAGGAGAAATAAAACATGTCACGTATTGGTAATAAAGTAATTATATTGCCTGCTGGTGTTGAGCTTTCGCAAAACAACGGTGTGGTAACTGTAAAAGGACCTAAAGGGGAATTGACTCGTGAGTTCCCAACTGCTATTGAAATCCGTGTGGAAGGTACTGAAGTAACCCTTCACCGTCCAAACGATTCAAAAGAAATGAAGACTATTCACGGTACAAGCCGTGCTAACCTCAACAACATGGTTGTTGGTGTTTCTGAAGGCTTCAAAAAAGAACTTGAAATGCGTGGTGTCGGTTACCGTGCGCAACTTGCAGGTAACAAATTGACACTTGCTGTTGGTAAATCACATCCAGATGAAGTGGTTGCGCCAGAAGGTATCACATTTGAAGTTCCAGCACCAACACAGATCATCGTGTCTGGTATCAATAAAGAAGTTGTTGGTCAAACAGCAGCTTATATCCGTAGCCTTCGTGCTCCTGAACCTTATAAAGGTAAGGGTATCCGCTATGTTGGTGAATTTGTTCGCCGCAAAGAAGGTAAAACAGGTAAATAATAATGCTTCCGAGTGGAATTTCCACATGGTGCATTATATTCCAACGTATCTCATACAGATATGATCAATAATTAAGAGGTGAAAATTGTGATTTCAAAACCAGATAAAAACAAAATCCGCCAAAAACGCCATCGTCGTGTTCGCGGTAAAATCTCTGGAACTGCTGCTCGCCCACGTTTGAACATTTTCCGTTCTAATACAGGCATCTACGCTCAAGTGATTGATGACGTAGCGGGTGTAACGCTCGCAAGCGCTTCTACTCTTGATAAAGAAGTTTCAAAAGGTACTAAGACAGAACAAGCCGTTGTTGTAGGTAAACTCGTTGCTGAACGCGCAGTAGCGAAAGGTATTTCTGAAGTGGTCTTTGACCGCGGTGGATATCTCTATCACGGACGTGTGAAAGCTTTGGCTGAAGCAGCTCGTGAAAACGGATTGAAATTCTAATAGGGAGGACACTAAGAAATGGCATTTAAAGATAACGCAGTTGAATTTGAAGAACGCGTAGTAGCCATCAACCGTGTTACAAAAGTTGTTAAAGGTGGACGTCGTCTTCGCTTTGCAGCTCTTGTGGTTGTTGGTGACCGTAATGGTCGTGTAGGTTTCGGTACTGGTAAAGCTCAAGAAGTACCAGAAGCTATCCGTAAAGCAGTTGAATCTGCTAAGAAAAACTTGATTGAAGTACCAATGGTTGGTACTACTATTCCTCACGAAGTTCGTTCAGAATTTGGTGGTGCTCGCATCATGTTGAAACCAGCTGCAGAAGGTGCTGGGGTCGCTGCGGGTGGTGCTACTCGTGCGGTTATCGAGTTGGCAGGTATCGCTGATGTGACATCTAAGTCACTTGGTTCAAACACTCCAATCAACGTTGTACGTGCAACAGTTGAAGGCTTGAAACAATTGAAACGTGCTGAAGAAGTGGCTTCACTTCGTGGCATTTCAGTTTCTGATTTAGCATAAGAAAGGGGATAACATGGCTCAAATTAAAATTACTTTGACTAAGTCTCCAATCGGTCGCAAACCAGAACAACGTAAAACAGTTGTTGCCCTTGGACTTGGCAAATTAAACAGCTCAGTTATCAAAGAAGATAACGCTGCTATTCTTGGAATGGTGAATGCAATCTCTCACTTGGTAACAGTTGAAGAAGTAAAATAGGAAATGAGACCAAGCGTCGAATTCCTAACCAAACACATGACGAAGTCGCTTAGAGAAATCTTTGCGACTTACTGTCAATTTTGTATAGGCGAGTTTTTAGGCTGAGGCCTTACCCAGCCTAAAGGCGCTAGCATTTTACACATAAGGAGAAAAACAAATGAAACTTCATGAATTACAACCTGCTACAGGTTCTCGCAAAACTCGTAACCGCGTTGGTCGTGGTACGTCATCAGGTAACGGTAAGACTTCAGGTCGTGGACAAAAAGGGCAAAAAGCTCGTAGCGGCGGTGGCGTACGTCTAGGTTTTGAAGGTGGACAAACTCCATTGTTCCGTCGTCTTCCAAAACGTGGATTTACAAACATCAACGCAAAAGAATATGCTATTGTTAACCTTGACCAATTGAACGCTTTTGAAGACGGTGCAGAAGTAACACCAGTTGTGCTTGTTGAGTCTGGAATCGTTAAAGCTGAAAAATCAGGAATTAAAATTCTTGGTAACGGTGAATTAACGAAAAAATTAACTGTGAAAGCAGCTAAATTCTCTAAATCAGCTGAAGAAGCTATCACTGCCAAAGGTGGTTCAGTAGAAGTCATCTAAGAGGGGTGACCTATGTTTTTTAAACTATTAAAAGATGCATTTAAGGTAAAGAACGTCCGCACGAAAATCCTGTTTACGATTTTTGTCTTATTTGTCTTTCGTGTTGGAACGCACATCACAGTTCCAGGAGTGAACGTTAAGAGCCTCGAAGCCTTATCGAATATTCCTTTTTTGAATATGTTGAGTTTGGTTTCCGGAAATGCCATGCGTAATTTCTCTGTATTCGCCTTAGGTGTCAGTCCTTACATCACTGCCTCAATCATTGTTCAGCTGATGCAGATGGACCTCGTGCCTAAGTTTGTGGAATGGGGCAAGCAAGGGGAAGTTGGCCGTCGTAAGTTGAATCAAGCGACACGCTACATTTCCTTAGCTTTGGCTTTTGTCCAGTCAGCCGGGATCACCGCAAGTTTTAATGCCTTGTCTGGTGCCAAGTTGACAACTATGCCCTTGGATTGGAAGACCTATCTCATTATTGGGGCGATTTTGACAACGGGTTCTGCTATCGTGACTTGGCTCGGTGAGCAGATTACGGATAAAGGATATGGTAATGGAACATCCATGATTATCTTTGCCGGAATCATTTCCTCACTTCCAGATACTATTCATGATATTTATGAAGATCGTTTTGTTAATATCGAAGCCAGTCGTTTAGGAGAATCTGCTATCTTAGTAGGAGTATTGGTAGTAGCAGTTTTAGCAATTGTTTACTTTACAACCTTTGTTCAACAAGCAGAGTATAAAATTCCAATCCAGTACACTAAACGTGCTCAAGGTGCGCCATCTAGTTCGTATTTACCACTTAAGTTAAATCCGGCAGGTGTCATTCCAGTCATCTTTGCAGGTTCTATTACGGCTATTCCAACATCCCTTCTTCAGTTCTTTGCTAGCCAGAATAAGAGTATCTCTTGGTTATCAACTATTCGTGAATATTTTGATTACTCTACAATCAAAGGGATGACTGTGTATGCGGTATTGATTATCCTCTTTACCTTCTTCTACAGCTTCGTTCAGGTAAACCCAGAAAAAGCAGCTGAAAACCTCCAAAAGAGTGGAGCTTATATCCATGGGGTGCGTCCAGGTAAAGGAACAGAGGAGTATTTCTCGAAATTACTAAAGCGATTAGCAACAGTAGGATCCTTATTCCTAGGATTTGTTGCATTGTTGCCGATTCTTGCACAAAATGTCTTTGGGCTTACCTCAAAAATTGCCTTCCTCGGAACCAGTTTGATTATCGTCATCATGACAAGTATCGAAGGAATCAAGCAGTTAGAAGGTTACTTGCTCAAGAGAAAATATGTAGGTTTCATGGAAACAGAATAGGGAGCAAGACTGCAAAGTTGCCGAGGTTTATAGAAGGCTAGCGATTAGCTGTCTATAAAACCAACAACTAGTGCATCTCATTTTTTAAATTATAAAAAGTAGGAAGCTGAGCACTTTTTGCCCAGCCTCTCTATTTTGTTTTTTGATAAGTTTGTCAATCGTGGCAAATTTATGTGAAAACAAAATAAGGAGTTTATCATGAATCTTTTAATTATGGGTTTGCCAGGGGCTGGTAAAGGAACGCAGGCTGCAAAAATTGTTGAAAAATTTGACATTGTTCATATTTCAACAGGTGATATGTTCCGTGCAGCAATGGCAAATCAGACAGAGATGGGATTGCTAGCAAAATCCTATATTGATAAAGGTGACTTGGTGCCAGACGAAGTAACTAATGGTATTGTCAAAGAGCGCTTAGCTCAAGATGATATCAAGGAAAAAGGTTTCTTGTTGGACGGCTATCCTCGCACCATCGAGCAAGCACATGCTTTAGATGAAGCTTTGAAAAACCTTGGCATTAAGCTTGAAGGAGTTATCAACATTGAAATTGACCCAGCTAAATTGGTAGAACGTCTTAGTGGGCGCATCATCCATCGTGAAACTGGTGAAACCTTCCATAAGGTTTTCAACCCGCCTACAGAAGGCTACGATGAAAAAGATTACTACCAACGCGAAGATGACAAACCAGAATCTGTTAAACGTCGCTTAGAAGTCAATATTGCACAAGGACAACCGATTATTGATCACTACCGTGCTGCTGGTTTGGTACATGATATTGAAGGTGATCAAAACATCGAAGTCGTCTTTGCAGATATTGAAAAAGTTTTATCAAAATTGCAATAAAATAGGGGATTTAGCTTGCGTTTTCTTGCTGAAAATGATAGAATAGCTTAGTCTGACTTATAATTGTTACCTCTGTGTTCAGAGGACATCAAATCGAAATTTAGAGGGGGATACTTTTGCATGGCAAAAGAAGATGTGATTGAAATTGAGGGTAAGGTAGTTGATACCATGCCAAATGCTATGTTTACTGTAGAGTTGGAAAATGGACACCAAGTTCTTGCAACTGTTTCAGGAAAAATCCGCAAAAATTACATTCGTATTTTAGTCGGTGATCGCGTAACGGTTGAGCTTAGTCCATACGACTTAACACGTGGACGTATCACATACCGCTTTAAATAGTCGAAATACTTGGAGGGATTAAACATGAAAGTAAGACCATCGGTCAAACCAATTTGCGAATACTGTAAAGTTATTCGTCGTAATGGTCGTGTTATGGTAATTTGCCCAGCAAATCCAAAACACAAACAACGTCAAGGATAAGATAGAAAGGAGAAAAAATGGCTCGTATTGCTGGAGTTGATATTCCAAACGACAAACGTGTAGTAATTTCATTGACTTACGTATACGGAATCGGTCTTGCAACATCTAAAAAAATTCTTGCAGCAGCTGGAATCTCAGAAGATGTTCGCGTAAAAGATTTGACTTCTGATCAAGAAGATGCAATCCGTCGTGAAGTAGATGCGATTAAAGTTGAAGGTGATCTTCGTCGTGAAGTAAACTTGAACATTAAACGTTTGATGGAAATCGGTTCATACCGTGGGATCCGTCACCGTCGTGGACTTCCTGTCCGTGGACAAAACACTAAAAACAACGCTCGCACTCGTAAAGGTAAAGCTGTTGCGATTGCAGGTAAGAAAAAATAAAATAGGAGGTAGAAAAATTGGCTAAACCAACACGTAAGCGTCGTGTGAAAAAAAATATCGAATCTGGTATTGCACACATTCACGCTACATTTAATAACACTATTGTTATGATTACTGATGTGCATGGTAATGCGATCGCTTGGTCATCAGCTGGTGCTCTTGGTTTTAAAGGTTCTCGTAAATCTACACCATTTGCGGCTCAAATGGCTTCAGAAGCAGCTGCTAAATCTGCACAAGAACACGGTCTTAAAACAGTTGAAGTTACAGTAAAAGGTCCAGGTTCAGGTCGTGAGTCTGCTATCCGCGCTCTTGCTGCCGCTGGTCTTGAAGTAACAGCAATTCGTGATGTGACTCCTGTACCACACAATGGTGCTCGTCCTCCAAAACGTCGCCGTGTATAATCAACTAACGATACACAGCTTTTCGTTTAAGAGGGAGTAAGAAATGATTGAGTTTGAAAAACCAACTATAACAAAAATTGATGAAAATAAAGATTACGGCAGATTTGTTGTCGAACCATTAGAACGTGGTTATGGAACAACTCTTGGGAACTCACTTCGTCGTGTACTTCTTGCGTCACTACCAGGTGCGGCAGTAACGTCTATTAAAATTGACGGTGTACTACACGAGTTCGACACAGTCCCAGGTGTCCGTGAAGATGTGATGCAAATTATTTTGAACATCAAAGGCATTGCTGTAAAATCTTATGTCGAAGACGAAAAGACGATAGAACTTGATGTTACAGGTCCGGCAGAAATTACTGCAGGAGATATCTTGACAGATAGTGATATTGAAATTGTTAACCCTGACCATTATCTCTTTACAATTAGCGAAGGTACAAGCTTTAAAGCTATCATGACGGTTAATACTGGTCGTGGATATGTACCAGCTGAAGGCAATAAAAAAGATGATGCGCCAGTTGGCACACTTGCAGTAGATTCTATCTACACGCCAGTGAAAAAGGTCAATTATCAAGTTGAACCAGCTCGCGTTGGTAGCAACGATGGTTTTGACAAATTAACGCTTGAAATCATGACTAACGGGACAATCATTCCTGAAGATGCATTGGGTCTTTCTGCGCGTATTTTGATGGAGCACTTAGGTCTATTTACTGATTTGACAGAAGTTGCAAAATCAGCTGAAGTAATGAAAGAAACTGAAGAAGCATCTGATGATCGTATGTTGGATCGTACGATTGAAGAATTGGACTTGTCTGTTCGTTCATACAACTGTTTGAAACGTGCAGGTATCAATACTGTATTTGATCTGACAGAAAAAACTGAACCAGAAATGATGAAAGTACGCAATCTTGGACGCAAGAGTCTTGAAGAAGTCAAAGTAAAATTGGCTGACCTTGGTTTGGGATTGAAAAAAGATAAATAAAGGAGGAATACATGGCTTACCGTAAACTAGGACGCACTAGCTCACAACGTAAAGCAATGCTTCGTGACTTGACAACAGATCTTTTGATCAATGAATCAATCGTTACAACTGAAGCTCGTGCAAAAGAAATCCGTAAAACAGTTGAAAAAATGATTACACTTGGTAAACGCGGTGACTTGCACGCTCGTCGTCAAGCAGCAGCATTTGTTCGTAACGAAATCGCATCAGAAAACTATGATGAAGCTACTGATAAATACACATCAACAACAGCGCTTCAAAAATTGTTCTCTGAAATCGCGCCTCGTTATGCAGAACGTAATGGTGGATACACTCGTATCTTGAAAACTGAACCACGTCGTGGCGATGCTGCACCAATGGCAATCATTGAACTTGTATAAGATCATCAATTTTGTTGAGTGTTATGATGATGGAATGTGTACACGTTCTTAGTCTAGCTCTGGTCTACCGCTGGGAGTTTCCCAGCGGGAACACTCATCAGATGAAAACGCAACGCTTGTTTACGAAATCGCTTTGAACAAAAACGATTCCGTAAGCAGGCGTTTTTTAGGCTCTTTGTCAACTGTAGTGGGTAGATGTCAGCTAACATCTAGAGAGGACCAGCTTGGCCTTCTCTTTTTTGATGTTGATGGCAATCAAAATCCGCTTTTTGAAGTTTTCAAAGTTTTTTATGGCTCTTTGTCAACTGTAGTGGGTGACTTATAGCTACATACGAGAGGAGACGAAATTCGTCTTCTCTTTTTCGATGTTCAAAGCGAGGTAGATGCGTTTTTTGAAATTGTCAAAGTTCCGATAGCCGAATGCATTGCGCTTGATGTCTTTGATGAGTTTGTTAGTGGCTTCTAGCTTGGCATTAGAATAAGGAAGTTCGATGGCATTGGTGATATATTCCTGATAGCGTCTGAAAGTGTTCAAAGCTACCTTGAAGGTGTGATTGAGATGCGGTAAGGCATCGTGAATTAAGTTAAAGAAATGCTCGGAATTCTTCTCTTGGAGGTGAAAAAGTAATAACTGATAAAGGTCGTAATAGCCTTTTAACTCAGGGACCCGTTTGAACAACTTCTGGAGACATTCTCTAGGAGATAAGGTTTCTCTAAAGGTTCGGGAATAGAAAACATTTAGAGAGAGTTTTCGGCTATCTTTTTGAATTAGTTTCCAGTAGTATTTGAGGGCACGATACTCAATAGATTTTTTATCATATTGGTTCATGAGTTGGATACGCGTTTGGTTCAAAGCCCTACTCATGTGCTGAACGATATGAAAACGATCCAGAACAATTTTAGCTTTTGGGAATAAGCTCTTAATGAGAGGAATATAACTTCCAGACATATCAACCGTAACGACTTTTACCTTGTTTCTAGCTTCTTTAGAATACTTGAAGAAATGGTTTCGGATGGTCGTTTGTCTTCGATTATCGAGAATTGTTATGATTTTCCTTGTATTGAAATCTTGAGCAATAAAGGCTAGTTTTCCCTTCTGATAGGAGAATTCGTCCCAAGATAAAATTTCAGGTAGAGAAGAATAGTCCTCCTTGAACTGGAATTGCTTGAGTTTTCGATAGGCTGTGGAGATGGAGATAGCGAGCTTAGAAGCGATGTGAGATAGCGCTTCTCTATTGAGTAATAGTTGAGCAATCTTTTTCCAGACTAGTTCAGAGATTTGGCAGTTTTTCTTAACGAGACTAGTTTCAGAGACAGTCACTTTACGACAGGACTTACATTGAAACCGTCTCTTTTTCAAGCGAATAAGACTAGGGAAACCACCGATTTCAATGAAGGGGATTTTAGAAGGTTTTTGGAAGTCGTATTTGATTTGTTTCGCCTTGCAGTATTTACATTTGGGAGGGTGATAATCAAGTGTAGCGATGAGTTCGATATGGGTCTCGTGTTGAATGGCATGATTCAAGGTGATATTTTTATCTTTCATTCCGATGAGTAATGTGGTATTATTGAGGTGTTCCATAAGAGTCTTTCTAATGAGGGTTTGGTCGCTTTTCATTATAAGTCTTATGGGACTTTTTTGATACTCAAAAAGCTCTATAATCTCCATAGTGGAGTTACCCACTACAGAAATTATAGAGCCTTTTTTATTGTTTGGCTCAACTTAAGCTAACCATAAGAGCGGGAGTGGACAAAAATCGTGATTTCGTAGAAATTGATTTTGTTCATTTCTAGGCTCAAGTAGTAACAGACACTTCCCTGGTGATCCGTACTTTCTAATTTTCGAGCTCCGGTATTAACTGCCCATTGGGACGGTTAGTATATGCATCAAACTGCAAAAAAACTATAAAAATGATGAGTTCAGAGGCAATGCCCAACCTCCTTGTGAACCAAAGCTTTAGGACAAAAAAGTCCTTTTTCTTTTTTCTATGATTGAGTATACTTCCTATAAAGAGTTTACTATAGAGAAAGGAAAGGAGAGGAGAGTGTGGAGTTTAAAGAAGTATATGCCAAGGTACGACCGATTGTTCAAAAGACGCGGCGGGAATACTATGTCAAACTATGGGAATCGGAAGATTGGGATCAAGAAGGGATGTATGTCTTATATCGCCTGCTTCAGCAAGAAGAGGGGCTAGTCAAAGATGAGTCCCGCTTGCTTCGTTATTTCAAGGTCAAATTCCGTAATTATGTCAACGATATATTGCGCAGACAAAGTACGCAAAAACGTGGCTTTGACCGGCTTCGTTACGAGGAGATAGGAGAAATATCTCATATGATTAGCAGTGGTGGTCTTGTCACGGATGAATTAGTATGTCTTCGTGATTCACTAGCGCGTTATCGTGCTACACTAAGTCCACATGATTCAAAAAAGTATGATACGCTCGTCAGTGGTGCTCGCTTCAAAGGTCGAAAGAAGCTGTTGCGCTCCCTTCGCCAACACCTCATAAGCGAAGATGAGATATAGTAAAAAAAGTAGCGTCTTCCTCTTGCGAAAGTGAGTAGCTTATACTAGCAGTAAGAGGCCACGTTTTTTACGGTATTATCGGGCCAAGGTCAAAAAGAAGGCAAAGTCGAAAGTTCTAAAATGAAGTTAGCCACTCAAGGGTATAAAAAAACATCTCAGAGAGATATAATTGTAATCACCACAAGAACAATTAGAAAGACTCTGAGATGCAACACTATTATACACCAAAAAGGAAATATTTGACACTAGCTGAACGTAGAATGATTGAGCGTTGGCTTCAAGAAGGGCTCTCAAATCGTGAAATCGCTAGAAGATTAGAGAAGGCTCCTCAAACCATTCACAACGAAGTCAAACGTGGTCTGGTTAGGCAACAAGTGCGTAAAGGAAAATTTGAAATAATCTACTCAGCTGACTTCGCTCAAAAAAACTATCAAAATAATCGTAAACATTCTGTGAGGCAGACTTCCCTAACCAAGGAACTCAAAGAAAAGATTCTTCACTATATCAAGCAGAAATACTCTCCTGAGATGATGGTAAAAGCAAAAGGGATATCTGTCTCCGTCTCCACCATTTACTACTGGATTCATCATGGACACTTAGGATTGACCAAGGATGGCATGCTTTATCCTCGCAAGGAGAAAACGAAGAAAAAACAAGCGAGTCCCAACTTTAAGCCGGCTGGAAAATCGATTGAGGAACGGCCAGAAAGCATTAATCAACGTGAGAATGTTGGTGATGTTGAAATTGATACGGTTATTCAAACACGGGCAAAAAATGAGTGTCTGTTGACTCTAACTGATAGAAAGAGTCGTTATCAAATCATCCGACTCATTCCCGATAAGTCCGCGTCTTCAGTCAATCAAGCTCTGAAAATGATCCTCAGAGATTATCAAATTAACTCAATCACAGCTGATAACGGGACTGAATTCAGTCGTTTAGCAGAAGTTTTTGGCCCCGATCATATCTACTATGCCCACCCTTATTCCTCTTGGGAGCGTGGAACTAATGAGAATCATAATAGACTCATCAGGCGTTGGTTGCCTAAGGGAAGCAAAAAGGCGACGCAGCAACAAGTCGCATTTATTGAAAACTGGATTAACAACTATCCAAAGAAGATATTGGGTTACAAATCTCCTAGAGAATTTTTACAGACTGGCTAACTTGAACTTGAAATTTGCCTTGTTATTTTCATGGAAAAATTTTTTAAAAAAAGTAAAAAAAGTAGTTGACAATAAGAAGAAGAGGTGATATACTGATATAGTTGTCGCTTGAGAGAGCGATAAGGCAAGACCTTTGAAAATTAAAGAAGACGAACCAAACGTGCAGGGTGGTTTATGGAGACATAAACCGTCAATGAACATAAGAAAATAAATCTGTCAGTGGACAGTATGAGTGAAGACTCAAACTATTAAATGAGAGTTTGATCCTGGCTCAGGACGAACGCTGGCGGCGTGCCTAATACATGCAAGTAGAACGCTGAAGCTTGGTGCTTGCACCGAGCGGAGGAGTTGCGAACGGGTGAGTAACGCGTAGGTAACCTGCCTGGTAGCGGGGGATAACTATTGGAAACGATAGCTAATACCGCATAAAAGTACTTACTGCATGGTAAGTATTTGAAAGGTGCAATTGCACCACTACCAGATGGACCTGCGTTGTATTAGCTAGTTGGTGAGGTAACGGCTCACCAAGGCGACGATACATAGCCGACCTGAGAGGGTGATCGGCCACACTGGGACTGAGACACGGCCCAGACTCCTACGGGAGGCAGCAGTAGGGAATCTTCGGCAATGGGGGGAACCCTGACCGAGCAACGCCGCGTGAGTGAAGAAGGTTTTCGGATCGTAAAGCTCTGTTGTAAGAGAAGAACGTTAGCGGGAGTGGAAAATCCGCTAAGTGACGGTAACTTACCAGAAAGGGACGGCTAACTACGTGCCAGCAGCCGCGGTAATACGTAGGTCCCGAGCGTTGTCCGGATTTATTGGGCGTAAAGCGAGCGCAGGCGGTTTGATAAGTCAGAAGTAAAAGGCTGTGGCTCAACCATAGTACGCTTTTGAAACTGTCAAACTTGAGTGCAGAAGGGGGGAGTGGAATTCCATGTGTAGCGGTGAAATGCGTAGATATATGGAGGAACACCGGTGGCGAAAGCGGCTCTCTGGTCTGTAACTGACGCTGAGGCTCGAAAGCGTGGGGAGCGAACAGGATTAGATACCCTGGTAGTCCACGCCGTAAACGATGAGTGCTAGGTGTTGGGTCCTTTCCGGGACTCAGTGCCGCAGCTAACGCATTAAGCACTCCGCCTGGGGAGTACGACCGCAAGGTTGAAACTCAAAGGAATTGACGGGGGCCCGCACAAGCGGTGGAGCATGTGGTTTAATTCGAAGCAACGCGAAGAACCTTACCAGGTCTTGACATCCCAGTGACCGTCCTAGAGATAGGATTTTTCTTCGGAACACTGGTGACAGGTGGTGCATGGTTGTCGTCAGCTCGTGTCGTGAGATGTTGGGTTAAGTCCCGCAACGAGCGCAACCCCTATTGTTAGTTGCCATCATTGAGTTGGGCACTCTAGCGAGACTGCCGGTAATAAACCGGAGGAAGGTGGGGATGACGTCAAATCATCATGCCCCTTATGACCTGGGCTACACACGTGCTACAATGGCTGGTACAACGAGTCGCGAGTCGGTGACGGCAAGCTAATCTCTTAAAGCCAGTCTCAGTTCGGATTGTAGGCTGCAACTCGCCTACATGAAGTCGGAATCGCTAGTAATCGCGGATCAGCACGCCGCGGTGAATACGTTCCCGGGCCTTGTACACACCGCCCGTCACACCACGAGAGTTTGTAACACCCGAAGTCGGTGAGGTAACCTTTTAGGAGCCAGCCGCCTAAGGTGGGATAGATGATTGGGGTGAAGTCGTAACAAGGTAGCCGTATCGGAAGGTGCGGCTGGATCACCTCCTTTCTAAGGAAATGGAACTCTGTACGTAGTCTTCTTTAATTTTGAGAGGTCTTGTGGGGCCTTAGCTCAGCTAAGCGAAACCGCAGGTTTCAGGTTTGTCGAAGCGAAAGCGAACGACAGGGGCCAGCGGCACCCGAAGACAATAGAATAAGAAACGTGAACTAATAAGAGAAAACCAGATTATTAGTTGGGGCCTTAGCTCAGCTGGGAGAGCGCCTGCTTTGCACGCAGGAGGTCAGCGGTTCGATCCCGCTAGGCTCCATACAGTCACTGAATGTGATTGTAGGAATTGTCCATTGAAAATTGAATATCTATATCAAATAGTAACAAGAAAATAAACCGAAAACGCTGTGAATTAATGAGTTTTCTAATTTGAAAGAATTAGGTTAAATAAGGTTAAGTTAATAAGGGCGCACGGTGGATGCCTTGGCACTAGGAGCCGAAGAAGGACGTGACTAACGACGAAATGCCTTGGGGAGCTGTAAGTAAGCATTGATCCAGGGATGTCCGAATGGGGGAACCCAACATGTAATGCATGTTATCCATGACTGTTAAGGTCATGAGAAGGAAGACGCAGTGAACTGAAACATCTAAGTAGCTGCAGGAAGAGAAAGCAAAAGCGATTGCCTTAGTAGCGGCGAGCGAAACGGCAGGAGGGCAAACCGAAGAGTTTACTCTTCGGGGTTGTAGGACTGCAATGTGGACTCAGATTTTGTAGAAGAATCCTCTGGGAAGGGGAGCCACAGAGAGTAAAAGCCTCGTATTCGAAACAGAGTCTGTACCTAGCAGTATCCTGAGTACGGCGGGACACGCGAAATCCCGTCGGAATCTGGGAGGACCATCTCCCAACCCTAAATACTCCCTAGTGACCGATAGTGAACCAGTACCGTGAGGGAAAGGTGAAAAGCACCCCGGGAGGGGAGTGAAATAGAACCTGAAACCGTGTGCCTACAACAAGTTCGAGCCCGTTAATGGGTGAGAGCGTGCCTTTTGTAGAATGAACCGGCGAGTTATGATATGATGCGAGGTTAAGTTGAAGAGACGGAGCCGCAGGGAAACCGAGTCTGAATAGGGCGCCATAGTATCATGTTATAGACCCGAAACCATGTGACCTACCCATGAGCAGGTTGAAGGTGCGGTAAAACGCACTGGAGGACCGAACCAGGGCACGTTGAAAAGTGCTTGGATGACTTGTGGGTAGCGGAGAAATTCCAAACGAACTTGGAGATAGCTGGTTCTCTCCGAAATAGCTTTAGGGCTAGCGTCGATGTAAAGTCTCTTGGAGGTAGAGCACTGTTTGGGTGAGGGGTCCATCTCGGATTACCAATCTCAGATAAACTCCGAATGCCAACGAGATATAATCGGCAGTCAGACTGCGAGTGCTAAGATCCGTAGTCGAAAGGGAAACAGCCCAGACCACCAGCTAAGGTCCCAAAATAATTGTTAAGTGGAAAAGGATGTGGGGTTGCACAGACAACTAGGATGTTAGCTTAGAAGCAGCTATTCATTCAAAGAGTGCGTAATAGCTCACTAGTCGAGTGACCCTGCGCCGAAAATGTACCGGGGCTAAAACAATTTACCGAAGCTGTGGATACCTAATAGTAGGTATGGTAGGAGAGCGTTCTATGTGTGGAGAAGGTATACCGTGAGGAGTGCTGGAACGCATAGAAGTGAGAATGCCGGTATGAGTAGCGAAAGATGGGTGAGAATCCCATCCACCGTAAGACTAAGGTTTCCAGGGGAAGGCTCGTCCGCCCTGGGTTAGTCGGGACCTAAGGAGAGACCGAAAGGTGTATCCGATGGCCAACAGGTTGATATTCCTGTACTAGAGTATGAAGTGATGGAGGGACGCAGAAGGCTAACTCAACCAGACGAATGGAAGTGTCTGGCTAATCAGTGAGGCGTGGTATGAGTCAAATGCTTATACCTATAACGTTGAGCTGTGATGGGGAGCGAAGTATAGTAGCGAAGTGAGTGATGTCACACTGCCAAGAAAAGCTTCTAGCGATGTATCATACTCTACCCGTACCGCAAACCGACACAGGTAGTCGAGGCGAGTAGCCTCAGGTGAGCGAGAGAACTCTCGTTAAGGAACTCGGCAAAATGACCCCGTAACTTCGGGAGAAGGGGTGCTCAGCTAGACTGAGCCGCAGTGAATAGGCCCAAGCAACTGTTTATCAAAAACACAGCTCTCTGCTAAATCGTAAGATGATGTATAGGGGGTGACGCCTGCCCGGTGCTGGAAGGTTAAGAGGAGGGTTTAGCGGTAACGCGAAGATCTGAATTGAAGCCCCAGTAAACGGCGGCCGTAACTATAACGGTCCTAAGGTAGCGAAATTCCTTGTCGGGTAAGTTCCGACCCGCACGAAAGGCGTAATGATTTGGGCACTGTCTCAACGAGAGACTCGGTGAAATTTTAGTACCTGTGAAGATGCAGGTTACCCGCGACAGGACGGAAAGACCCCATGGAGCTTTACTGCAGTTTGATATTGAGTGTCTGTACCACATGTACAGGATAGGTAGGAGCCTAAGAGATCGGGACGCCAGTTTCGATGGAGGCGCTGTTGGGATACTACCCTTGTGTTATGGCCACTCTAACCCAGATAGGTGATCCCTATCGGAGACAGTGTCTGACGGGCAGTTTGACTGGGGCGGTCGCCTCCTAAAAGGTAACGGAGGCGCCCAAAGGTTCCCTCAGATTGGTTGGAAATCAATCGTAGAGTGTAAAGGTATAAGGGAGCTTGACTGCGAGAGCTACAACTCGAGCAGGGACGAAAGTCGGGCTTAGTGATCCGGTGGTTCCGTATGGAAGGGCCATCGCTCAACGGATAAAAGCTACCCTGGGGATAACAGGCTTATCTCCCCCAAGAGTTCACATCGACGGGGAGGTTTGGCACCTCGATGTCGGCTCGTCGCATCCTGGGGCTGTAGTCGGTCCCAAGGGTTGGGCTGTTCGCCCATTAAAGCGGCACGCGAGCTGGGTTCAGAACGTCGTGAGACAGTTCGGTCCCTATCCGTCGCGGGCGTAGGAAATTTGAGAGGATCTGCTCCTAGTACGAGAGGACCAGAGTGGACTTACCGCTGGTGTACCAGTTGTCTCGCCAGAGGCATCGCTGGGTAGCTATGTAGGGAAGGGATAAACGCTGAAAGCATCTAAGTGTGAAACCCACCTCAAGATGAGATTTCCCATAACGTTAAGTTAGTAAGAGCCCTGAGAGAAGATCAGGTAGATAGGTTGGGAGTGGAAGTTGTGTGAGCAATGGAGCGGACCAATACTAATCGCTCGAGGACTTATCCTAGATAGGTAAAATTCAACGAGAATCACAGTGGAAGAGGTGAAGGACTTGTTAAAGAAGAGTAGATATTCAATTTTGAGTTGACAAAGAGGGGAACCTCATGTATACTCAGAATAGTTAAGTGACGATAGCCTAGGAGATACACCTGTACCCATGCCGAACACAGCAGTTAAGCCCTAGAACGCCGGAAGTAGTTGGGGGTTGCCCCCTGTGAGATATGGTAGTCGCTTAGCTAGAATCCGCCATAGCTCAGTTGGTAGTAGCGCATGACTGTTAATCATGATGTCGTAGGTTCGAGTCCTACTGGCGGAGTAAAGAGAAATCTTTAATTGTTTTATGGTCCGTTGGTCAAGGGGTTAAGACACCGCCTTTTCACGGCGGTAACACGGGTTCGAATCCCGTACGGACTATAAATTGGAGGATTACCCAAGTCCGGCTGAAGGGAACGGTCTTGAAAACCGTCAGGCGTGTAAAAGCGTGCGTGGGTTCGAATCCCACATCCTCCTTTAATAGTAGTAACGCGGGATGGAGCAGCTAGGTAGCTCGTCGGGCTCATAACCCGAAGGTCGTAGGTTCAAATCCTGCTCCCGCAATTTGATTGTGGATATGGCTCGGTAGCTCAGTTGGTAGAGCAATGGATTGAAGCTCCATGTGTCGGCGGTTCGATTCCGTCTCGCGCCATTAATTTAATATTTTGGAAGGGTAGCGAAGAGGCTAAACGCGGCGGACTGTAAATCCGCTCCTTCGGGTTCGGGGGTTCGAATCCCTCCCCTTCCATACCTTTACGGGCATAGTTTAAAGGTAGAACTAAGGTCTCCAAAACCTTCAGTGTGGGTTCAATTCCTACTGCCCGTGTTATAAGATGGCGGGTGTGGTGAAGTGGTTAACACATCAGATTGTGGCTCTGACATTCGTGGGTTCGATTCCCATCACTCGCCTATTTTATTATTGGGGTATAGCCAAGCGGTAAGGCAAGGGACTTTGACTCCCTCATGCGTTGGTTCGAATCCAGCTACCCCAGTTATCATATACTAGCCGGCGTGGCGGAATTGGCAGACGCGCTGGACTCAAAATCCAGTGTCCGCAAGGACGTGCCGGTTCGACCCCGGCCGCCGGTATAGTTGAAAAAACAAGACTTCTGAGCCTTGTTTTTTCTTTTTTATTATAGTTTCAAAGTTACCAAAAATTTCCATTTTAAAAAAGTTCATCTAACTTGTTAGCTAGTGTTTTCTGTTTGCTAGGGTATAGATGAGAGTATGTATCAATCGTAGTCGTTATAGAAGCGTGTCCAAGGCGTTCTTTTACAACTAGGTAATCTTCTCCTTGATTGATTAGTAATGAAGCATGAGAGTGCCTTAAATCGTGTATACGTATCTTTTTCAGCTCATTGCTCCTAGCCAGTAGCTGCTTAAATTTTTTATCGACCATATTTTTGGTCATTGTTATGGGGGTACTTTGAATAATTTGAAGATTATCAGTGTTTTTTGTAAACTCATTTAGGAGTTTAGATTGCTTCTGCTTCCATTCTCCTAGCATAACGGCTAACTTATTATTGATTGTAATGTATCTAGTTCCTGCTCTAGTTTTTGTTGTGTTGATATGGTTTGTATTATTGACAAAGTATGCAGTTTTTGTAATATGTATGGTGTTTGATATTAAATCTATATCATGCCAGTTCAATGCGAGTATCTCGCCCATACGCATACCAGTAAAGAAAGCAAGGGTAAAGAACAGATCATAACTTTTTTCATCGTCTGTAATAAGTTTTCTAAATTTACTAAATTCTTCGACACTCCAAAAGTTGATAGCAGGTTTATTAATCGGGAGTTTCCTTAAGTTTTTAACAGGGTTTTTATCTATTAGAGAGTTTCTTGCGCCAGTATCAAATATCTTTTTGAGCAGTACTATAATTTTATTGATAGTATTGTTACTAAGTAGACTATTATTATCCTGTTTTTTGCTTTTTGTTTTTAAATGTTCTCTAAACTCGAAGATATGATTGTAGTTTAGTTTATTTAAATTAGTATTCTCAAAATAAGGTTTTATATGCCTTTCATAATTGTTTCTTTGTGTGCTAATATAACTAATTTTTCTATTGTTTTGCCTATCTTCTTCTTCAAGTAAATCAAAGAGCATATCAGTTGTTATCAAGAAGTCAAATTGTTTTTCTTTTAGTTTAACAATACGAAGGTGCTGTTCTAATTCTAAAGCCTCTTTTTTTGTTTTTGCACCTTTGCGGACTATTCGTATCCTTTTCTGGGTTATTGGGTGAAAACCGTCAGAAATATCAACTGTCCAACTACCGTTTTTTTCTCTTCTAATTGTCATTTTGCATTCCTAAAGAAATATCAAATCCGAGTAGTTCATTTGCTACTGTAACAGGTATAGTACCGATACGTTTGTTTTGGTATACCTTAAACCCTCTAGCAACTAGAAGTTCTTTTCCTTGGCGTATAATGCTTTTAGATGTTCCGTTGGAAAAGCCAAGAGCAACCAAATCTGCTTTTGTTATTGTTAAAATCATAGCTTTATTTCTCCTTTCGTGTTATAATGTTTTTAGTTTTTTTGTATGTGATGCGGTTTGCCGACTGCATCATTTTTTTCATTTTGTTATATCTTTCCTTACTCTGTAAAAAGACATAAATATCTGGTAAGTATTGATACAATTCTGGCACTTGTTTAAAATCGACAAGATATTGATTTTTCTCGATACGTTCTGTAAATATGATTATTTTTCTGTACAGCATTTTACTCCTCTTTCTTTATTCAAAACCTAGAAATTCTTGTGTATACTGTTTCAGCTCCTTTGCTAGCTTAGGAGATTGTTCACGTAATGTAGTTATCAGCTTTCTGCTAAATTCATTATCTAACTCCCGAAGTTTTTTCCGTAGTCGTTGCTTGTTTTTATTTACGCTTTCTCTTGACAAATTATCAAAAACATATGGTAACATGCTTTCATCTTGAAAGAAAATATAGGTGAATACCTTGTTTCTACCTAACTTAGAATAATCATAAATTCCAAAATTTTCTAATCGTTTCATGACCTCTGATACCATATCCGCATTGATTGCCTTAGTCCGCAGTTGCATTTCAAATCGCCACCAGTAAGGATTGACTTCTAAATCCGCAATAGTCAATTTACCTTTTTGTAATCGCTCCTTGTTTTTGTCATACAGACGAACTTGTACGTTACTAGCACGACTACCCCAATAAACAGTTTCCAATTCAGAAGCTCGTCCATAATAAAACGTCGATTTACTCCCTCCTTTGATATGCTTTACAGTAATAACTGATGGCAGATTGAAAATATCAAAAGCTAAGTCAAAACGTGATAAACGAATTCCATCACCTTGCAACCTTAAAAACATCATGATTTTTTGCCAAACCTCCATAACACCATATTCTTTCAGAGTATTCGGATTGAAATCTAGTCGTAGCAGAATTTCTCCTGTCATAGATAGTTCAAAATAGATTAAATTAACACTGTCACCATCTTCTCTCACGTACTCAAGTGAGAAATTCTTATAGTCCGTACTTCTCACAGAATATTCTACATACCCTTGCAACTCTTCCAACAACGCATTTCTCAAATCTCCAATTAGAAAAATAGGATTAGGGACATCCACCAATAGAGTCAGACGATCTATACTCACTTCGATTTTTTCCTTGTGATTTTCAGAATTAAAAGTGTTTTGAACTTTTCTCAAATCATTGATTTTCAGCTTTTTATCTTCATTTTCAAACATTTAGTACCTCTTTCTTTAATTAAAAAAATAAGTTAAACAAGCAAATTAAATAAATAGTTATATTTTCTATAAGTTTTCTTAAAGTGAAACTTTTTTTGTCCCCCTTTTTTTCTCAAAATATAATTGTAAAAACACCTCCTAAACCCTTGATACATGTACCTTTTTGCCCGTGACGCGTTCTTTTGCTATCGCCCAAGTTGTCCCTTTTTGCTGGCTGTTAGAGTAGCCAGTTTTTTTACTAGCCTAAACTGCCCACCCTCGACCCTTTTTATCCGTTCGGTCAATTTCCGTTCCGCCATTGCACCTCGCAGGGCTTCGCCCTGCGGGTGCAGACGAAACGATGACCAAACGGAAAAGAAGTCGGGCTGAGCAGTTTAGGCTAGTTTATTTTGCTTTCTTAAACCCTAAACGCTCTAACGCTCCTTTACCTTGTTCTGTTTCAAATGCTTCTTCAAGTTGCGTAATACGTGCTTCCAATCGTTGCTTATCGTCGTTATACAATTTTAACAATTTATTATGATTATCCGTCAGTGATTTTAGTTGCTCCTGTATATTCTCAATATCATAACCTACAAATTCAATATGCTCTTCAATCATTTCTTTATAGCGGTCACCGAAAACCTTACGGACAGAATTGTCTATATCTCCAGTCTTTCTAATTTTTTGAGATAATTCTTGAAAACGCTCAAGGTCTCTATCTGAATAAAGGTAATGGCTGTAACCTCTTGGATTGGCTTCCATTTTGAACTTACGACCGCTAATTTGAACTATCTTTGTTCTCCAAGTTGTCAAAGTTCGTTCAGATATTCCCAATTTCTGACATACTTCTTTACTATCAAACAAGTGATCTCACCTCCTTGAATATCTTTTAAAACACCTTAATAACTCTTTTAAGATATTATAATCTTATAAAATTTGTTTGTCAATGTTTTCGTATCTTTTTTTGATTTTTATTATCGTTTTATGATACAATGAAGCATAGGAGGAAACAAAATGACATTTCTTATTCATAATTTCGGAAAGAATTTATCTCGCTTGAGGAAGGAAAAAGGACTTACTCAAGATGAATTAGCCCAAAGTATAGGAGTCCAAAAAGCAGCCATCTCTAAAATGGAATTAGGAACAAGTTATCCTAGCTTTTCTAATTTAGATAAAATTGCTGAGTTCTTTAAAGCAACACCAAATCAGTTGTTTGGTACTCCTAGAGATATTGAAATCGAAAAAGCTATCTATAAAACTGACGAATACGATGAAAAAGCAAAGACTATTTTGAGCGCATTGAAGCAATGGGAACAATTTGAGGAAAGTGAAGCTTATTGTGATTTATTATGGTTAACAAGAGGTCCAGAATTAGTTACAAAAGATGGAGACCCTTTGTATGAAGACTTTGATGGAAGAATTACTAATAGTCCAGATTATCCAAGGGGAATGGCTTATGGACTAT
The DNA here is from genome assembly GCF_003595525.1 of Streptococcus respiraculi. Lineage (NCBI taxonomy): Bacteria > Bacillati > Bacillota > Bacilli > Lactobacillales > Streptococcaceae > Streptococcus > Streptococcus respiraculi. Next base: position 517,687 of record NZ_CP022680.1, read on the forward strand.
CTCCAATTGAGATGATTTTGAAGAGTAAAGTGGATATAGAGGAGTTAGCTAAAAAAGTCCAGTTTATAGAAGAAAATAAGGAACTATTGAAGAAATGAAGTGATAGGCCAGAAAGTTACCAAAAATAAAAAATTCTATCGTTTTTGCGATAGAGGTAGTTTGTTAAAGCGTTGATTTAATGGGTTTTATTTAATTATAAAATCTCAAGTATCAAACTCAAAATCCAGTGTCCGCAAGGACGTGCCGGTTCGACCCCGGCCGCCGGTATTATTGATATGACAAGGTTTTAACGACCTTGTCTTTTTGTTTATTTGAGGGAAAGTTGGCTCAAAGTTTCTTAAAATTTCTTACGTTCAGAAATTCTAATAGAGAGAGTCTAGTTTATCAGCTAGACTTTTTGTTTGGACAGATATAGATGCGAGCAGGTATCAATTGTAGTGCTGATAGAAGAGTGTCCTAGCTTTTTTCATAATTAAGTAATCTCTTCCCCTTGGTTTATTAGGGAGAGGTATGAGAGAGTGTAGAATTGCGAATCTAGAGTTCTAATTTTAAAAGTTAATAATTGTAAAGATGTAGAAAATCCGATGAAAATACTTGATTTTTTTAAATTTTTACGATAAAATTAACTAGTTAATTAAATGATTAAGGATTGGTATATGAGATGGAACAATTAGCTCATCAGATTGATCAGAGTTTACATGAGATTATACTGAGTTCAGAGAATCAGTTAGAGATTTTGGTGGGGACTTGCCGGAGCGAGATGCGCCTGACCAATACGCAAGAGCATATTTTGATGCTGATTGAAAACAATGCGTTTACGAATAAAGAAATTGCAAAGCAGTTAAATGTGAGTCAAGCTGCAATCACGAAGGCCATTAAGGCTTTGATTGCGCAGGACTTGCTGGTGGCGGTTCGGGATAGTCGCGATGCTCGTATTGTTCGTTATAGCTTGACGGATTTAGCAAAGCCGATTGCGGATGAGCATGCTCATCATCACGCGCATACGCTGGCATCTTATGAAGAATTGGTTGAACAGTATTCGGAAGATGAGCAAGCAATTATTAGTCGTTTTTTGACAGATTTAGTAAAGAAGATTCGGAAGGAAGTATGAGATATATTACAGTAGAGGACCTGTCGTTTGTATATGATCAGGAACCTGTTCTGGAGCACATTCATTATCATTTAGATAGTGGGGAGTTTGTGACCTTGACAGGTGAAAATGGGGCAGCAAAGACGACCCTAATTAAGGCGACTTTGGGAATTTTAAAGCCTAAGAAGGGGAAGGTGACCATTTCAGAGACGAGCGTTAGTGGGAAAAAGTTGAGAATGGCCTATTTGCCCCAGCAGATTGCAAGTTTTAATGTTGGCTTTCCTAGTACGGTCTATGAGTTTGTGAAATCGGGACGCTATCCGCGTCAGGGGTGGTTTCGTAGGCTGACTAGTCATGATGAGGAACATATTCGAACGAGTTTAGACTCTGTTGGGATGTGGGAGCATAAAGATAAGCGGCTGGGGTCTTTGAGTGGCGGTCAGAAGCAGCGTGCGGTGATTGCTCGCATGTTTGCTTCGGACCCTGATATTTTTATTTTGGATGAGCCGACGACTGGTATGGACAGTGGAACGAAAGCTGCTTTTTATGAACTGATGCACCATAGTGCGAAAAGGCATGGCAAGTCGATTTTGATGATTACACATGATGCGGATGAATTGCGTGACTATGCGGACCGTAATATCTATTTGGTACGGGATCAGTCCTCTCCTTGGCGGTGTTTCAATGTTCATGATCATGATAAGGACGAGGAGGTGACACATGCTTAGTGTACTTGATTTCTCGATTTTCCATTATGAATTTATGCAACGTGCCTTTCTAGCGATTATCGCGATGAGCTTATTTTCACCCATATTAGGAATTTTTCTTATTTTACGTCGTCAGAGTTTGATGAGTGATACTCTCAGTCATGTGTCGTTAGCTGGTGTGGCTTTTGGGCTTGTATTGGGGATCTCACCGACGATTTCTACGATGCTGGTAGTGATTGTTGCGGCAATCTTTTTGGAATACCTGCGGACCTTGTATAGGAGTTTTATGGAGATTGGGACAGCGATTCTCATGTCTACTGGTCTTGCAGTTTCCTTGATTGTTATGAGCCGTTCAGGTGGAAAGAGTAGCCTGAGCTTGGAGCAGTATTTATTTGGCTCCATTGTGACGATTAGCCAGGAGCAGGTGATTGCTCTCTTTGCGATTGCGGTGGTGGTACTGGTTTTAACCTTGCTCTTTTTACGTCCTATGTATATTCTGACTTTTGATGAGGATACGGCTTTTGTAGATGGCCTGCCTGTTCGTGCCATGTCGATTGCCTTTAATGTAGTGACAGGAGTAGCGATTGCGCTCATGATTCCAGCAGCAGGAGCATTGCTAGTATCAACGATTATGGTCTTGCCTGCATCGATTGCGCTTCGCTTGGGAAAAAGTTTTAAAATGGTGATTGTGATGGGGATGGTAATTGGCTTTGTCGGTATGCTTTCGGGTCTATTTCTGTCCTATTATGCAGAAACACCAGCCAGTGCAAGTATCACCTTGATTTTTATTGCAATCTTTTTGTTGGTCAATTTGGTTACTAAATTTAAAAAATAGGAGAAAAGATGAAAAAAGTTTTAACATGTCTTGCGGGCTTATTAGCCTTGTTCTTAGTGGCTTGTGGTTCAGAAAGCACCTCAAAAAATAAGGATATCCAGGTAGTAACGACCTTTTATCCAGTCTATGAATTTACTAAGCAAGTGGTGGGGGAAGAAGCTGATGTTTCTCTCCTTGTGAAGGCGGGTACGGAGCCTCATGATTTTGAGCCTTCGGCGAAAAATATCGCAGAAATTCAAGAGGCCGATGTCTTTGTCTATGAAAACGAAAACATGGAAACATGGGTACCAGATGTATTGAAATCCGTTGACGACAAAAAAGTCAGTGTGGTTAAGGCGACAGAAGGGATGTTGCTATTGCCAGGTGGTGAGGAAGAAGAGGAGCACGAGCATGGTGAGGAAGGACATCACCATGACTATGATCCGCATGTCTGGCTCTCGCCAGAGCGTGCAATCCGTTTGGTAGAAAATATTCGAGATGGCTTAGTTGCAAAGTATCCAGAGAAAAAAGAAGTATTTGAAAAAAATGCTGCTACCTATATTGGGAAGTTGGAAGCCTTACATGTGGATTATCAAACAAGTTTATCTGCTGCAAAACAAAAATATTTCGTCACTCAGCATACTGCATTTGCCTATTTAGCCCTGGATTATGGCTTGAAGCAGGTATCGATTACAGGAGTATCAGCAGATCAAGAACCGACACCAGCTCGTTTGGCAGAGTTGACTAAGTACATCAAGCAATACGGTATCAAGTATATCTATTTTGAAGAAAATGCTTCAAAAGCGGTAGCCGAAACCTTGTCAAAAGAGACAGGTGTGGAGTTGGCTGTTCTAAATCCATTGGAAAGTCTGACGGATGAGGCTGTGAAGAATGGGGCGGATTACATTTCAGTCATGAAAGATAATCTGAAGGCTTTGGAAAAAACGACGAATCAAGCAGGAACAGATATTCTACCAGAAGACGGAGCTGAGACAGCAAAAACAGTCTATGCAGGTTATTTTGAGGATAGTGCGGTCAAAGATCGGAAGCTATCTGATTATGCGGGAGAATGGCAGTCTGTGTATCCATATCTAGTCAATGGTACTTTTAATCAAGTATTTGATTATAAGGCAAAATTAAGCGGTCAGATGACAGCAGAAGAATACAAGACTTATTATGAAAAGGGCTATAAAACAGATGTTGAACAGATCAAGATCACAGATGATACCATGGAGTTTGTCGTCAAAGGGCAGTCTGAAAAGTATACTTATAAATATATTGGTTATAAAATCTTGAACTACAAGAAAGGAAATCGTGGTGTTCGTTTCTTGTTTGAAGCGACCGAAGCTGATGCGGGACGTTTCAAGTATGTTCAGTTTAGTGACCATAATATTGCACCGGTAAAAACAGGTCATTTCCATATCTACTTTGGTGGAGAGAGTCAAGAAAAATTACTTGAAGAATTGGAGAATTGGCCAACCTATTATCCAGATAGTTTGACAGGTCTTGAAATCGGTCAAGAAATGCTATCGCATTAAGATACTAAAAGGAGCTAACGTGTGTTTAGCTCTTTTTTACATTATGTAAGAGGGAATGGTTGACATTTTTTGACTACAAGTGTAAACTTTAAAAGAAAGGAGGGATGTAATGGAACAAATGATATCAGCTGCTGAGTGGCAGGTGATGCGTGTAATTTGGGCTCATCCAGGGTATACCTCGAGTCAGATTCTCTCGGCTTTACAAGAAGGATTTGCCTGGCAGGTTTCGACGGTTAAGACCCTCTTAGGACGGTTGCGGAAAAAATCCTATTTGGAAATGAAAAAAGTGGGTGGCCAGTATTACTACTATCCTTTAGTAGAGGAAAGAGAGCACGTGCAACTCCAGCTTCAACTGCTACTGCATGCGATGTGTTCTACTAAGCATGGCGATTTGGTTAGCCAGCTCTTAGAAGTGGGACAGTTTTCGCGTTCAGATTTACAGAGTCTAGGAGAACGAATCGCTCAACAAGAATCATCAGCACCAGAGCAAATTGCCTGTCATTGTTTAGCAGGCCAGTGTACTTGTCATCATCATAAGGAGAATATCCATGCAAAAAATTAAGTTAAGCAATCTATCATGCCAAAATTGTGTCAGACATGTAAAAGATCATTTTCAGGCGATGTCTGGTGTAGAGGAAGTATCAATTGATTTAACACATCAAATCGCAACAGTAGCGACAACTGTTAGCTATACGCTATCCGATTATCAAGCAAGCCTTGTTGATACGGTTTATGAGGCGCTTGAGCTAGTGGATTAAGAAAAAGCCATGATCAACAGATTTCATTCTGCTGAATTCATGGCTTTTTATAGTGAATTGAATAAAGGTTAGGACATCGTTAAGTCGCTTTGATGAACGCCAGTTCTATCTGCAGCTCCTTGCCTTGTCCTATTCCTTTTTCAATCCACTATATTTGTTAGTGCTTAGTTGGTGAACGAAGTCTTCTAGCGGTATGATTTGTTTCTGAACTTCAATTCTATCCCAAAAGCCGTCTTCTTTTTGTCGTGGGATAAGATGGGAATGAAAATGTGTCTCCTCGTCCATTAGATTTTTGTCATTGCGTGCAAGAGTGACACCGTCAATGGGGAGTGTTTCCTCCATAAGCGTTATTATATCTTGCTCTAACTCTGCTAGCTCATGAAGGAGGGGAAGAGGGAGTTCAGATAGGCTGGTGAAATGGTCCTTACTGATAATCAAGATATGCCCTGTTTTAATAGGGTCTATATCCCAAACTAGTTTGAAATGTTTGGTTTGATACAGAATGGCTTCCTCTGAAATATCGTGACAAAAGATACAAGTCATGCTCTGCTCCCCTTTTTAAGATGAGATAGTAAAAACCGAGAGCAAGTCCCAGTTTTTATGGTTCATAAGTAATAACGAAATATTTTTTCTTACCACGGCGGATAACGGTCAATTCGTTTTCGAGTTTGTCAGCTTCTGTCAATGTATAGTCAAGATCTTGTATGCGGTCTCCGTTCAGGTAAATCGCTCCATTTTGGACATCTTCACGAGCTTGACGCTTAGAATTCACAACGCCTGCAGTCACAAGGAGTTCAACAATGTTGAGATTATCCCCTGCTGTTACGGTGTAGTTTGGTACGCCACGAAGTCCTTGTTTGAGTTCTTTGACAGAAAGGTTTTTGATATTACCTGTAAAGAGTTGTTCGGTAATGTTCAGCGCTTCTTTGTAAGCTGCTTCACCATGGACCAAGGTCACCACTTCACGGGCAAGGATTTTCTGCGCTAGGCGCTCATGTGGCGCTGCTTCAAATTGTTTTCGAATTTCGTCGATTTCGTCAAGTGGCAAGAAGGTGAAAATCTTCAAGAAACGAATGGCATCTGCGTCCATGACATTCATCCAGAATTGGTACATCTCGTATGGTGAAGTCTTATCAGCGTTGAGCCAAACGGCATTGCCTTCTGATTTTCCGAATTTTTTACCAGTTGCATCGGTAATGAGTGGCACAGTGATGACATGGCCAGTTTTATCTGCCTTACGGCGGAGCAACTCAGTTCCTGCGGTCATATTGCCCCATTGGTCACTTCCGCCAATTTGGAGAGTGACGTTATGCAAGCGATTGAGTTCATAGAAGTCAAAGCCTTGCATGATTTGGTAGGCAAATTCTGTGTAGGAAATTCCTGTTTCAATCCGTTTTTTGACAGACTCCTTACTCATCATGTAGTTGACAGTGAAGTACTTACCGACATCGCGCAAGAAATCGATGAAGCTGATGCTGCCGAACCAATCATAGTTGTTGGTCATGACAGCTTTGTTGTCGCCATTTTCAAAATCAAGAAAACGTTCTAATTGGGTCTGGATACTTTTCACCCAGCTATCAACGGTATCTTTAGTTTGTAAGCTACGTTCTGCGTCTTTAAATGATGGATCGCCAATCAAGCCAGTTGCGCCTCCCACAAGTGGATAAGGCTTGTGTCCAGCTAACTGCAAGTGACGGCAGACGAGGATCGGGACCAAATGTCCTAAATGTAGACTGTCGGCAGTGGGATCGTAGCCTGAATAATAAGAGACTGTACCTTCTTCTAAGGCTTTTCGCAAAGCATCTTCATCTGTGGTTTGAAAGACCAAGCCACGTTCTTTTAGCTCATCAAAAATGTGCATGTCTCTTCTCCTTTTTAAGTTTTTTCATTAGCTTCCATTGTATCATATTTTAGGGCAAATCGCGTAGGAAATTTTCGTCAAAAGATAAAAAATATGATAAAATAGGGAAGATAAGGAGTTATCTATGACGACTAAATTACCTAAGAAAAAGAAAGAAACGAAGGAAATCGTTTCTTTGACAATCAGTGATATAGCCGGTATTGCTTTACGCACCTTAAAACTATTAGTAGACTTTGGAGCCATTGTCATTTTTTTGCTGGGGATATTCGGAACAGGGATTGGGCTGGGCTATGTTGCTAGTCTTTTTGATAGTGTAACGGTGCCTGATTCTACAAAATTAGTGCAACAAGTGACAGAAGTCAGCCGTATTTCAAAGGTGGTTTATGCTGATGGAAGTCTTGTTTCAGAGATTAGTTCAGATTTGTTGCGCTCTCCAGTAAATGGTGATGCGATTTCTGATAATGTCAAATACGCGGTCATTGCAACAGAAGACGCGACGTTTGAAAGTCATAATGGTGTCGTGCCGAAAGCGGTTTTGCGTGCGGCGCTTGGATCAGCAGGTGTCGGCTCATCAAGTGGTGGCTCGACCTTGACCCAACAGCTGATAAAACAACAGATTGTGGGAGATGCGCCGACTTTTAGCAGGAAAGCAAATGAAATCATCTCGGCTCTTGCTCTTGAACGTGCCATGAGTAAGGAAGAAATTTTAACGACCTATCTCAATGTTTCGCCGTTTGGACGCAACAATCAAGGGCGCAACATTGCAGGTATTGAGGCGGCGGCGCGTGGCATTTTTGGGAAGTCTGCTAAAGACTTAACTATTCCGCAAGCAGCTTTTATTGCAGGCTTACCACAGAGTCCAATTGTGTATTCCCCTTATACCGCTAGCGGTGGTTTTAAATCTGAAGAGGATATGGCCTACGGGATTGAACGTTCAAAAGATGTCTTGTACAACATGTACCGCTCGGGTTATATTAACAAAGAAGATTATGAGACCTATCTGGCCTATGATATTAAGAAGGATTTTGTTGCACCAGCTCCGATCTTAAAAGATACAAAGGATTACTTGTATTATGCGGTCTTGTCAGAGGCAGAGGATATCATGTATCGTTACTTGATCAAGAGAGATCAAGTCTCTGCGCAGGATTTGAAAAATGATGAGACAGTCAAAGCCTACAAGGATTTGGCAAAGCAGAGTATCAGCCAGGGTGGCTACACCATCACTAGTACGGTCAATAAAAATATTTACAGTGCCATGCAGTCTGTTGTGGCCAATTATGGTGAGGTGCTCGATAGTGGCGGTGGTTTGGTTGAGACCGGGAGTGTCCTTCTAGACAATCGAACAGGTGCTATTTTAGGTTTTGTGGGTGGTCGAGATTATAGCTCAAACCAGAATAACCACGCTCTTAATACCAAGCGATCTCCAGGTTCTACCATTAAGCCTTTTCTAGCTTACGGAGTTGCTATTGATCAAGGACTAATGGGCTCGGCTAGTGTCCTATCCAACTATCCAACAACTTTCTCTGATGGAACGCCTATTATGCACGTAAATAGTAGGGGAACAGGGATGATGACGCTACAAAATGCCTTGAATGTGTCAGCCAATATTCCAGCCTTTTGGACTTACAAAATGCTTCAAAATACAGGTGTAGATGTCAAATCCTATATGGATAAGATGAACTATGACATCGATTTGTATGATATTGAAAGTCTACCAATTGGGGGTGGAGTTGAGACGACGGTTGCTACCAACACAAATGCCTATCAGGCTCTTGCAAATGGTGGTGTTTACAATGAAAACTATATTGTAGAGAAAATTACGGCTCATGATGGGACGGTAATTTATCAACATGAAGCAAAACCTGAACAAGTCTACTCGAAAGCGACGTCTAGTATCATGATGATGCTTTTAAGGGGAGCGTTGGCATCAGGAGCTACTTCTACTTTCCCAGGACGCTTAGCAGCGCTTAACCCTCAAGCAGCAGCTAGTGATTTGGTTGGAAAAACAGGGACGAGTAACGATACAGCTGATGTCTGGCTCATGTTGGCAACACCAAAGATTACCTTGGGAACCTGGGCTGGTCATGATGACAATACGGGCATGGAGCTCTTGACGGGGTATAACAACAATTCAGCCTATGTTGCCTATTTGACGAGTGCTATTTATGAGGCGAGTCCAGAGTTGTTCGAGGGGCGATTTGAGTTGGATGACAGTGTGATTGCATCAAGTGTCTTAGCTTCTACTGGAATGCGACCAGCTACTGTTCATGTAAACGGTGTGCCAATTACGCCAGGCGGAGCGATGACAACCAGCTATTGGGCCAAGAATGGCGCCCCGATTACCGACTATAAGTTTATGATTGGTGGGACAGATGGCGACTATGTCAAAGCATGGAGTACCTTTACCCCTCCTGCGCCATCTAAACCAAAATCATCCTCAAGCTCAAGCAAAACTTCGTCGTCATCAGACACCAAGCCGGCTTCAAGTAGTGAATCTGAGCACTAATCTTGAGATAGCAACAAAGGAGTTAGCTAGTCGCTAGCTTCTTTTTTATTGTTTTTATTGTGGTCGTTTGGTTGTTTAAACCTGTGACTTCTTGTCAAGTGCTATCTCAAAAACCAGCGCTAAATTACCCTAAATTACCAACTGAAAAAGAAGGGTGAAAAGGCTTGAAAAATCAAGGGAAATAGTGTATAATAACCCTATATTATTTGTCGTGTGTCTTGTTTGAAATATTGTCCAAACAAGGCTTACAGCAGTTAAATCACACTTAGTTAAGGAAGATTTAGCTGCTCTTTTTGTGCTCATTTTTGGGATTTTGGGAGAATTGTCATCAATTCTTAAAGATTCTAAAAATTCTGACAAAACGGCAGTGTGTGATCTGGAGAATCAGATCTAGAGAAAAAAGAAGGAGCTAAAAACTTGGCAGGACATGAAGTTCAGTACGGCAAGCACCGTACCCGTCGTAGTTTTTCAAGAATCAAAGAAGTTCTTGATTTACCAAATTTGATTGAAATTCAAACCGACTCATTCAAAGAGTTCTTAGATCACGGTCTTAAAGAAGTTTTTGAAGATGTACTTCCAGTATCCAACTTTACAGATACAATGGAATTGGAATTTGTTGGTTATGAATTAAAAGAACCAAAGTATACCCTAGAAGAAGCGCGTATCCATGATGCAAGTTATTCAGCGCCAATCTTTGTGACCTTCCGCTTGATTAACAAAGAAACAGGCGAAATTAAGACACAAGAAGTCTTCTTTGGTGAATTTCCAATCATGACTGAAATGGGAACATTTATCATCAATGGTGGTGAGCGGATTATCGTTAGTCAGCTTGTACGTTCGCCTGGTGTTTACTTCAATGATAAGGTTGATAAAAATGGTAAGGTTGGTTATGGTTCAACTGTTATTCCAAACCGAGGTGCTTGGTTAGAGCTTGAGACAGACTCAAAAGACATCGCCTATACTCGGATTGACCGTACCCGTAAAATTCCATTTACAACGCTTGTGCGCGCACTTGGATTCTCAGGTGATGATGAAATCTTTGATATCTTTGGTGATAGTGAGTTAGTTCGTAATACCATTGAAAAAGATATTCATAAAAATCCAGCTGATTCACGGACCGATGAAGCCCTCAAGGAAATTTATGAGCGCCTTCGTCCAGGTGAGCCTAAGACAGCAGAAAGCTCACGTAGCTTGTTGACAGCACGTTTCTTTGACCCACGTCGTTATGACTTAGCGCCTGTTGGTCGTTACAAGATTAACAAGAAATTGAACCTCCGTACTCGCTTGCTCAACCAAACTTTGGCTGAACACGTGATTAATGGTGAAACAGGTGAAATTGTTCTTGAAGCTGGCACTGTCTTAAACCGTGATGTACTTGAGTCAATCGAAGATCAATTCGATGAATTGAACTTGGTGGAATACATTCCAAATGATGCGGCAGTTGTGGTAGAGCCTGTCTTGCTTCAAAAATTCAAGATTGTCGCACCAACTGATCCGGACCGTGTTGTAACTGTCATCGGAAATGCGAATCCAGCAGAAAATGTGCGTACGATTACACCAGCCGATGTCTTGGCTGAGATGAGCTACTTCCTCAACCTTGCAGAAGGTCTTGGTCGCGTTGATGATATTGACCACCTTGGAAATCGTCGGATTCGTGCCGTAGGTGAATTGCTTGCTAACCAAGTGCGTATCGGGTTGACCCGTATGGAGCGCAATCTCCGTGAGCGCATGAGTGTACAGGACAATGAAGTCTTAACTCCACAACAAATTATCAATATCCGTCCTGTAACAGCAGCAATCAAAGAATTCTTTGGTTCATCTCAGTTGTCGCAGTTCATGGACCAACACAATCCATTATCAGAGTTGTCCCACAAACGCCGTTTATCTGCCTTAGGGCCTGGTGGTTTGACCCGTGACCGTGCAGGTTACGAAGTTCGTGACGTGCATTATACCCACTATGGTCGTATGTGTCCGATTGAAACGCCTGAGGGACCAAACATCGGTTTGATTAATAACTTGTCTTCTTATGGACATTTGAACAAGTATGGCTTCATTCAAACACCATACCGTAAGATTGATCGTGCGACTGGTACGGTTACCAATGAAATCGTCTGGTTGACTGCTGATGAAGAAGATGCTTACATCGTTGCGCAATCGACTTCTCCACTTGATGAGAACAACCGTTTTGTAGACAAGATTGTCATGGGACGTCACCAAGGTAACAACCAAGAATTCCCAGCGGAATCTGCGGATTTTATGGACGTGTCACCTAAGCAGGTAGTTGCTGTTGCGACAGCATGTATTCCTTTCCTTGAAAACGACGATTCCAACCGTGCACTCATGGGTGCCAACATGCAGCGTCAAGCCGTGCCATTGATTGATCCAAAAGCTCCTTATGTAGGAACTGGTATGGAATATCAAGCAGCCCACGATTCAGGAGCAGCAGTTATTGCGCAGCATGATGGAAAAGTTATCTATGCAGATGCAGATAAGGTTGAGGTACGTCGCGAAGACGGCTCGCTTGATGTCTACCACATTCAAAAATTCCGTCGTTCCAACTCAGGTACAGCCTATAACCAACGTACACTTGTTAAAGTAGGTGATATCGTTGAAAAAGGCGACTTTATCGCAGATGGACCGTCTATGGAAAATGGGGAAATGGCGCTTGGACAAAATCCAATCGTTGCCTACATGACGTGGGAAGGATATAACTTCGAGGATGCGGTCATCATGAGTGAGCGTCTGGTGAAAGACGATGTCTATACATCTGTTCACTTGGAAGAATACGAATCAGAAACCCGCGATACCAAGTTAGGCCCTGAAGAAATTACTCGTGAAATTCCAAACGTTGGTGAAGATGCGTTGAAAGACTTGGATGAAATGGGAATTATCCGTATCGGTGCTGAGGTAAAAGAAGGCGATATCCTTGTTGGTAAAGTGACTCCAAAAGGTGAGAAAGACTTGTCAGCAGAAGAACGTCTCCTCCATGCTATCTTTGGTGATAAATCTCGAGAAGTTCGTGATACTTCTCTTCGTGTGCCTCATGGTGCTGACGGTGTTGTTCGCGATGTCAAAATCTTTACCCGTGCAAATGGCGATGAATTGCAATCTGGTGTCAACATGCTGGTTCGTGTCTACATTGCTCAAAAACGTAAGATTAAGGTCGGAGATAAGATGGCGGGACGCCACGGAAATAAAGGGGTGGTCTCTCGTATCGTACCAGTAGAAGATATGCCATACCTTCCAGACGGAACACCAGTTGATATCATGTTGAATCCGCTTGGGGTACCTTCTCGTATGAATATCGGACAGGTTATGGAACTTCACCTTGGAATGGCTGCTCGTAACTTGGGCATTCACATTGCAACACCAGTATTTGACGGGGCAAGTTCAGAAGATTTATGGTCAACGGTTAAAGAAGCTGGTATGGATAGCGATGCTAAAACGATTCTCTATGACGGACGTACTGGTGAGCCGTTTGATAACCGTGTATCTGTTGGGGTCATGTACATGATTAAACTCCACCACATGGTTGATGATAAACTTCACGCACGTTCAGTAGGACCATACTCACTTGTTACCCAACAACCTCTTGGAGGTAAGGCCCAGTTTGGTGGACAACGTTTCGGTGAGATGGAGGTTTGGGCACTTGAAGCTTATGGTGCTTCAAACGTTCTTCAAGAAATCTTGACCTACAAGTCAGATGATGTCAATGGTCGTTTGAAAGCCTATGAAGCAATTACTAAAGGAAAACCAATTCCAAAACCAGGTGTGCCAGAATCATTCCGCGTATTGGTGAAAGAATTGCAATCACTTGGTCTTGATATGCGTGTCCTTGATGAAGACGATCAAGAAGTAGAACTTCGTGACCTTGATGAAGGCGAAGATGATGACATCATCCACGTAGATGATTTAGAAAAAGCGCGTGCAAAGGCCGCAGCTGATGCCGCAGCCGCATTTGCAGCCGAATCAGAAGAATAAGGATGAGCAGAAGCAGAGCAGGCGCCTGTTTCTGCCGATTCCTCTTGTTAGAAATGAAGAAAGGGATTATTAGTGGTTGACGTAAATCGATTTAAAAGTATGCAAATCACTTTAGCTTCTCCCAACAAGGTCCGTTCATGGTCTTATGGTGAAGTTAAAAAACCTGAAACAATCAACTATCGTACGCTCAAACCAGAGCGTGACGGACTTTTTGATGAAGTCATTTTTGGTCCGACAAAAGACTGGGAATGTTCATGTGGAAAATACAAGCGCATTCGTTACAAAGGAATCGTCTGCGACCGTTGTGGTGTAGAGGTTACTCGTGCTAAAGTACGCCGTGAGCGTATGGGACACATCGAGTTGAAAGCGCCGATTTCACACATCTGGTATTTCAAAGGGATTCCAAGTCGTATGGGCTTGACCCTTGATATGAGCCCGCGTGCGCTTGAAGAAGTCATCTACTTTGCGGCTTATGTGGTAATTGATCCAAAAGATACACCGCTTGAGCACAAGTCAATCATGACTGAGCGCGAATACCGTGAAAAATTGCGTGAGTATGGACACGGTTCATTCGTAGCGAAAATGGGTGCAGAGGCGATTCAAGATCTCCTCAAGCAAGTAGATTTGCCAGCTGAAATTACAGCTTTGAAAGAAGAATTGAAAACAGCTTCTGGTCAAAAACGCATCAAGGCGGTTCGTCGTTTGGATGTGTTAGATGCCTTCTACAAATCTGGCAACAAACCTGAATGGATGATTTTAAACATCTTGCCAGTTATTCCGCCAGATTTGCGTCCAATGGTTCAATTGGACGGTGGACGTTTTGCGGCTTCTGACTTGAATGAATTGTACCGCCGTGTCATTAATCGGAACAACCGTTTGGCACGTTTGCTTGAGCTGAATGCACCAGGTATCATTGTCCAAAATGAAAAACGGATGCTCCAAGAAGCAGTTGATGCTCTTATTGACAATGGTCGCCGTGGTCGTCCTATTACAGGGCCAGGTAGCCGTCCGCTCAAATCCCTCAGCCACATGCTGAAAGGGAAACAAGGGCGCTTCCGTCAAAACTTGCTCGGAAAACGGGTTGACTTCTCGGGACGTTCTGTTATTGCTGTTGGTCCAACTCTAAAAATGTACCAATGTGGTGTGCCACGTGAAATGGCAATTGAGCTTTTCAAGCCGTTTGTTATGCGTGAAATCGTTGCCCGTGAAATTGCAGGAAACGTAAAAGCAGCAAAACGCTTGATTGAACGCGGAGATGATCGTATTTGGGATATTCTTGAAGAAGTCATTAAAGAACACCCAGTGCTATTGAACCGCGCACCGACCCTTCACCGCCTTGGTATCCAGGCCTTTGAGCCAGTTTTGATTGACGGAAAAGCCCTTCGCTTGCACCCGCTCGTGTGTGAGGCTTACAATGCTGACTTCGACGGGGACCAAATGGCGATTCACGTACCATTGTCAGAAGAAGCACAAGCAGAAGCACGTATCCTTATGCTTGCAGCAGAACACATCTTGAACCCGAAAGACGGAAAACCAGTTGTAACACCGTCTCAGGATATGGTCTTGGGGAACTATTACTTGACCATGGAAGATGCTGGTCGTGAAGGCGAAGGTATGGTCTTCAAAGATATGGATGAAGCGGTGATGGCTTACCGCAATGGCTATGTTCACTTGCATACCCGTGTAGGTATTGCGACAGACAGCCTTGATAAGCCTTGGACAGAGTCGCAAAAACACAAGGTCATGATGACGACTGTTGGTAAGATTTTATTTAATGCAATTATGCCAGCAGGCTTGCCGTATCTCCAAGAACCAACCAATGCCAACTTGACAGAAGGTACACCAGACAAGTATTTCTTGGAACCAGGATCTGATATCAAAGCTGCGATTGCAGAGCTTCCAATCAATCCTCCATTCAAGAAGAAAAATCTTGGAAATATCATCGCAGAAATCTTCAAACGTTTCCGCACAACTGAAACATCTGCCCTTCTTGACCGCTTGAAAGACCTCGGTTACTACCATTCAACGCTTGCAGGTTTGACAGTGGGAATTGCAGATATTCCAGTGATTGACAACAAGGCAGAAATTATTGAAGAATCACACGAACGTGTGGAACAAATCAAGAAACAATTCCGTCGTGGTATGATTACCGATGATGAGCGCTACGCAGCGGTGACAGATGAATGGCGTTCAGCCAAAGAGAAATTGGAAAAACGCTTGACAGAATCACAAGATCCGAAGAATCCAATCGTTATGATGATGGACTCTGGAGCCCGTGGTAATATCTCTAACTTCTCACAGCTTGCCGGAATGCGTGGATTGATGTCAGCACCGAATGGCCGTATCATGGAATTGCCAATCTTGTCAAACTTCCGTGAGGGACTCTCTGTATTGGAAATGTTCTTCTCAACTCACGGTGCTCGTAAGGGTATGACGGATACGGCCTTGAAAACAGCCGATTCAGGTTACTTGACACGTCGTCTTGTTGATGTTGCCCAAGATGTTATCATCCGTGAGGACGATTGTGGAACAGACCGTGGTTTGGATATCCGTTCCATCACTGACGGCAAGGAAATGATCGAGCCGCTTGAAGAACGCTTGCAAGGGCGTTACACCAAGAAAACTGTCAAACACCCTGAGACAGGTGAGGTTATTATCGGTCCAAATGAATTGATTACCGAAGATACTGCCCGTGAAATTGTCAATGCTGGTGTCGAACAAGTGACCATTCGTTCTGTCTTTACATGTAACACCCGCCACGGTGTCTGCCGTCATTGTTACGGTATCAACTTGGCGACAGGTGATGCGGTTGAAGTGGGTGAAGCAGTGGGGACAATCGCTGCTCAGTCTATCGGTGAGCCTGGAACACAGTTGACCATGCGTACATTCCATACGGGTGGTGTAGCCTCTAACTCAGATATCACGCAAGGTTTGCCTCGTGTCCAAGAAATCTTTGAAGCCCGCAATCCAAAAGGGGAAGCGGTCATTACAGAAATCAAGGGTGAGGTAACAGCAATCGATGAAGATGCGGCTACCCGCACGAAGAAAGTCTTTGTCAAAGGTAAGACTGGCGAAGGCGAGTACGTGGTGCCATTTACTGCACGTATGCGTGTAGAAGTTGGCTCTCAAGTAGCGCGTGGTGATGCCCTTACAGAAGGTTCAATCCAACCAAAACGCTTGCTTGAAGTCCGCGATGTCTTGTCTGTTGAGACCTATCTCCTTTCTGAAGTACAAAAAGTATACCGTAGTCAAGGGGTAGAAATCGGAGACAAACACATCGAGGTAATGGTTCGTCAAATGTTGCGTAAAGTTCGTGTCATGGATCCAGGAGATACTGATTTGCTCATGGGTACCCTCATGGATATTACAGACTTCACCGATGCCAATGCGGATGTGGTGATTGCAGGTGGAATCCCAGCGACTGCTCGTCCAGTCCTTATGGGAATTACCAAAGCCTCTCTTGAAACCAACAGTTTCTTGTCTGCGGCTTCCTTCCAAGAAACCACACGTGTCCTTACAGATGCGGCAATCCGTGGTAAACGTGATAATCTTCTCGGCTTGAAGGAAAATGTTATCATCGGTAAAATCATTCCAGCAGGTACTGGTATGGCACGTTACCGTAACATTGAGCCACAAGCTGTCAATGAAGTTGAAATCATTGAAGATACCGTTGCTGAAGAATTAGCAGAAGAAATGGTAACAGAATAAGAACAGAAAGCATATCTCAAAAGAGGTATGCTTTTTTACGAACAAATTTCACAAGCTAATTCTTTTTCTCCTATTTGAAAATTCGCTATAATAGTGGACATAGAGGAGTATGAGAGATGTATCGAGTAATTAGAATGTATGGGGATTTTGAACCCTGGTGGTTCTTAGACGGCTGGGAAGAAAATATCACTAGCAACAAATTCTACGACAGTTATGAAGAAGCCTTGCAGGCTTACCAACGTCAATGGGTCTGTTTGTCTGAACGATTTCCGATGAAAAAAAGTCGGGACGGATTGATGACAGCCTTCTGGGATCCAGAAGATCAGTATTGGTGCGATGAATGTGATGAATCTTTGCAGAACTATCACTCCTTAATCTTGCTCGAAGCCAAGGAAAATTTACCAACAGGTTTACAGCGTAAAGATACAGGGAAAAGACCACGTTTGTGCAAAATAAAAAATAAAGTTTAAGAGAAAGTTCGATGTTTGTGCACCGAGCTTTTTTCTTTATTCAAAAAATTTTTTAAAAAATATGCAAAAGGAGAATCATTTACGAATAAAGAAAGTAAGGAGGAGATATGGTTCAAAAAATAGCACAAGCAATGATTAGAGAAGCAGTAGAAAAGCGAGTCAGCGACCTTTATTTACTACCCAAAGAAGTCACTTGTCAAGTCTATGAGCGTATCTTGGATGCTAGGAAGCTAGTCAGCGAGCTGGAAGAGGCGACCTATTCGGCAGTGATTAGTCATTTTAAGTTTCTTGCTGGCATGAGTGTCGGCGAAAAACGGCGTAGCCAGCAAGGCGCTTGTGACTATGATTACGGAGCAGGAACGATAGCGCTCAGGTTTTCAGCAGTTGGGGACTACCGAGGAAAAGAAAGTCTGGTGATTCGTTTTTTATATGATCAAGAAGAGCATCTCCATTTCTGGTTTGATGCCTTGAGGCATGTAGAGGAAGCGATTAGGGGACGAGGTTTGTATTTGTTTTCGGGTCCGGTTGGGTCTGGCAAGACCACCCTGATGTATCATTTGGCAGGGCTGAAATTTGCCGACCGGCAGATTGTCACTATTGAAGATCCGGTAGAAATTAAGCGAGATGAAATGCTACAATTACAGCTCAATGAAGCCATTGGTTTGACCTATGACAATCTAATCAAGCTGTCTTTACGGCATCGGCCAGACTTGCTGATTATTGGAGAAATCAGGGATACAGAAACAGCGCGGGCGGTCATTCGCGCTAGCTTGACAGGGGTAACGATTTTTTCAACTGTCCATGGCAAGAGTGTTCCAGGTGTTTATGCCCGCATGTTGGAGCTGGGAGTGAGTCCTGATGAATTGCATCATGCCTTGCAGGGTATTATGTATCAACGTTTAATCGGAGGAGGAGGAATTGTAGATGTGGCAACGCAAGCTTACCAAACCTATTCGCCAGCGCGGTGGAATGAACAGATTGACCAGCTTTTTGCGGCAGGATATATCAGCGCTCGTCAAGCAGAGGCCGAAAAAATTGTCCTTGGTTCGTCAACGTAAAATGATTGAATTGTTTACTAATCTGCTGACAAGTGGCTTTCATCTAGTAGAAATTGTTGACTTTCTAAAAAAGAGCCAATTGTTGGCAGATTGTTATACTAATCTTTTATATCAGGGTTTGTTGGCTGGGAAACCTTTTGCGGTTCTTCTTTCAGATTTACAATTTTCAGATGCGGTCGTAACTCAGGTCGCCTTGGCAGAAGTGCATGGTAATCTGGAGCTGAGTTTAACTCATATTCAAGATTATTTGGGAAATCTTGTAAAAGTGCGGAAGAAGCTGGTTGAGGTAGCAACTTATCCAGTTATCTTGCTACTATTTTTGCTTGTAATCATGCTAGGCCTAAAAAGTTATCTTTTGCCCCAATTAGAAGAGGGAAGTGGTGCAAGAACAATAATTAATTTACTTCCGCTTGTCTTTTTAGTGTCGGCTGTTATTGGCCTTGCTTTAGTAGTTCTTTTGAGCTATTGTTATCGGAGGTCTGAGAAGATAAAGACGGTCAGTTTGTTGGCGGGTTTGCCCTTTGCAGGGAGATTGCTTCAGTTGTATTTAACTGCTTATTATGCGCGTGAATGGGGCAATCTCATCGGTCAAGGTCTTGAAATGACTCAGATTGTTGAATTGATGCAACATCAGCAGTCAGATTTATTTCGTAGAATCGGAAGGGAGTTGGGTCTGGCTTTAGAGAGGGGTGTTGCCTTTGAAGAACATATCAAACACTATCCTTTTTTCAAGAAGGAGTTGAGTCTCATGATTGAATACGGTCAAGTAAAAGACAAGCTGGGACATGAACTACGGTTGTATGCGAACGAGTGTTGGGAGGAATTTTTTGCCAAGTTAAATACTGCCATGCAGTTAATTCAACCTATGGTATTTCTGTTTGTAGCTGTCATCGTCGTCTTAATTTATGTAGCGATGCTATTGCCAATTTATCAAAATTTGGAGGTTTAAAATGAAAAAATTGAAGAAGATAAAAGTAAAAGGTTTTACATTAATAGAAATGCTCGTTGTCCTACTCATCATCAGTATTCTTTTGCTCTTGTTTGTCCCAAATTTAAGCAAGCAAAAAGAGAATGCTAAGCAGACAGGAAACGCAGTGGTTGTGAAGGTTGTTGAAGGACAAGCTGAATTATATGAATTACAAAACGAAGGAGAAGCCAGTCTGTCTCGGTTGGTGGAGACGGGAGCAATTACGGAAGCGCAGGCGCAAGCCTACAATGAATATTATGCAAAAAACACAAACCAGTCTCGTACAGTCAAGCCTTAGAGCCTATACCTTAATAGAAAGCTTGCTAACCTTGTTTATGATTAGTTTTGTGACAATTCTACTATCTGGCTCGGTTCATAGTATATTTACAGGTGTAGAAGAGCAAGTGTTTTTTCTTGAATTTGAAAGGATGTATAAGACGAGCCAACAGTTAGCTATATCTTCTAATAGGCCAGTGGTCCTTGATTTTACAGCATCTACGATTTCAAATGGGTATGATCGATTGAAATTACCATCTACCGTGCAGCTTCGGCAGGCACAACAAGTCCTAGTCGACCATCATGGTGGGAATTCCTCTTTAGCAAAAATTGAATTTTTGACTAAGGAAAAGAAAATCAGCTATCAATTATATTTAGGGAGTGGGAACTATAAAAAGACAGAAAAATAAAGCCTATATTTTACTAGAAAGTCTAGTCGCATTAGCTATCTTTTCAATGATTACAAGTTTACTCCTGACAGGAGTGCTTCATAGCAGAAAGTGGCAAGAAAAACAGTGGCAAAAACAAGAAGTCTTGTTGTTAGCCAAGATGGCCATCCAGTCAAGACAAGAACGCCTTACTCTGAATGGCAATATCGTAACAGTTCAGCGAGGTAGCCGTTATATTCGTGTCTACTATCAAGGTGAGGAGGTTTTAAATATTGAAAAAGAGTAAGGCGGCGGCTTTTACGCTTTTGGAGTGTCTTCTAGCCTTGTTAATTATCTCAGGCAGTCTGCTCGTATTTGATGGCTTGGCTAAGCTCGTTCATCATGAAGTCACTTATCAGGATACCAGCTTGGAAAAGAAGTGGCTGGTCTTTGCGGACCAACTGCGATATGAATTGGCCGACGTGCGTCTAGTTAAAGTAGAAAATGACCATCTATATGTCGAAAAATCTGGTCAACAACTGTCTTTTGGTAAATCAAAGGCAGATGATTTTCGTAAGACGAGTGACAAGGGTCAAGGCTATCAGCCTATGTTATATCAGGTTGCGTCTGCTACAGTCTACCAAGATAAAAGCCTTGTTCAGATTGATATTACCTTTGAAAATGGTTGGGAGAGAAGTTTTGTCTATCGTTTTGAAGAAAAAGTGTAGGGGAGGAATGATGTTATATGCCTTGCTCATGGTCGCTATTTTCAGTTTATTGCTGCAGTTTTATTTACATGCTCAATTGTCAGAAGCACGAGTTGCTTCGGCTGATTACGAAAGTACAGAGGCTTATTTGATGGCTGAATGGACAGCAGATATTGCGCGGGAGGAAATAACCGCAAAGAGCCGAACGACAGAAACTCCTTTGAATCCTTCAAAGGTGGAAGGAGAGTTGAAAGGAGCAGATGTGAAGCCTAAGGAAGTTTTAAAGAATGTTAAGGTAGAGGGAGATATTCGCTTTTCTAAAGGACAATCGCACTATCAATCAGAGAACAATCAGCTTCTGGTGACAGTTACGACGACAGCAGGTCATGATTTCTCCTATTCATTTCCTTTACCTAGCGAAAAATAGTCTTTTTTGATATGATAGGAATATGAATTTTGAAAAGATCGAACAGGCTTATGACCTGCTATTAGAAAATGTCCAAACAATCCAGAATCTTCTGGGAACGAACTTTTATGATGCCTTGATTGAGCAAAATGCTGCTTATTTGGCAGGGAGTCATGAGAATGAAGTGGTTGCTACGAACATTGCTACCTTGAAGCAATTACAACTGACAGCTGAGGAGTGGCGCCGTGCCTACCAATTTCTTTTTATCAAGGCTAATCAGACAGAGCCTATGCAGTACAATCATCAATTTACACCAGACAGCATTGGCTTTATCTTGACCTTTCTCTTGGATCAGTTAGTGATTGATCGAGAGATAACAGTTTTAGAAATCGGATCGGGTACCGGTAATCTAGCTCAAACAATTTTAAATCATAGCCAGAAAGACATTGACTATCTAGGAATTGAAGTGGATGATTTGCTGATTGACTTGTCTGCAAGCATTGCAGATGTTATGGAAAGTAGTGTTCACTTTGCGCAGGGGGATGCGGTTCGTCCGCAAATTTTAAAAGAGAGCCAAGTTATCATCGGTGATTTGCCAATTGGCTACTATCCTGATGACCGTATTGCTCAGCGTTACCAAGTGGCGAGTTCAAAAGAGCATACTTACGCCCACCATTTACTGATTGAGCAGTCCTTAAAATACTTGAAACAAGGGGGTTACGCTATCTTACTTGCGCCAAATGATTTGTTGACAAGCCCTCAAAGTTCGCTTTTAAAAGCTTGGCTGAAGGATCACGCTAGCATTGTTGCAGTGATGACTTTGCCATCAAGTCTATTTGGTACCCAGTCTATGGCGAAAACGATTTTTGTATTGCAGAAGCAAACGGATACTCCGGTTGAAACCTTTGTTTACCCGTTGACAAATTTGCAAAATCCAGAAGAGGTTCGACTGTTTACTGAGAATTTCAAAAAATGGAAACAAGATAATGCAATTTAGGTGAAAATTTGATATACTAGTTAGGAAAACGCTTAAAAAGGGGAATCTTATGTCAAAAACAATTGCGATTAACGCGGGTAGCTCTAGTTTGAAATGGCAATTATACCAAATGCCAGAAGAAAAAGTACTAGCGAAAGGTCTAATCGAGCGAATTGGTCTTAAAGACTCTGTTTCAACTGTTAAATTTGATGGTCAAGCAGCTAGCCAAACACTTGATATTGCGGATCATGTGCAAGCTGTTAAAATCTTATTAGATGATTTGTTAGCACACCACATTATCGACGACTTTTCAGAAATTACAGGTGTTGGTCACCGTGTAGTTGCTGGTGGTGAATTCTTTAAAGATTCAGTCTTAATTGATGATGAAGCCCTTGCGAAAATCGAGGAATTGTCAGCTCTAGCACCGCTTCATAACCCAGCAAATGCAGCTGGTATCCGTGCATTTAAGGACATCTTGCCAGATATTACAAGTGTTGCAGTTTTTGATACAGCATTCCATACAACAATGCCAGAAGTAGCTTACCGTTACCCAATTGCGACTAAGTACTACGAAGATTACCAAGTTCGTAAATACGGAGCACACGGAACATCTCATTACTATGTTTCACGCGAAGCAGCAAAAATCTTGAATAAACCAGTCGAAGAGCTGAAATTGATTACTGCCCATATCGGAAACGGAATTTCAATCACAGCTGTTGACGGTGGAAAATCTGTTGATACGTCAATGGGGTTCACTCCATTAGCTGGTCCAATGATGGGCACGCGCTCTGGAGATATCGATCCTGCCATTATTCCATACCTCATTGAAAATGTTGCAGAATTGAAAGACGCTGCGGATGTTGTGAACGTTTTGAACAAGCAATCTGGCATTTTGGGTATTGCAGAAGTATCAAGCGATATGCGTGAGGTAGAAGCAGGTCGTAAAGCAGGTGAGGCGAAATGTACATTAGCCTTTGATATGTTGATCAACAGACTTCAAAAATTTATCGGTCAATACTTTGCGGTTCTAAATGGAGCAGACGCTCTCGTTTTCACTGCAGGTATCGGTGAGAATTCTGTGGCGGTTCGTGAAGCCGTTGTGAAAGGTTTGTCCTGGTTTGGCATGGAATTAGATCCTGAAAAGAATGTTTTTGGAGCAGAAGGAGATATTTCAACTTCTAATTCCAAGGTGAAAGTCTTGGTTGTTCCAACTGACGAAGAACTTGTGATTGCGCGTGATGTTGAACGTTTGAAAAAATAAGATTATAAATAAGAAAATGGATTCCTGTTGATTAGGAGTCCATTTTTAAAGTCTTATCGTCTCTACCAATTAAAAACAACCAGTTAATCCTAGGTAATAAGTTAATAACTGAACAAACTAAATGGAGGTAAAAGTTAATCTGCCTCCATGAAAATCGTGTTTTTCTAGTATAGTAGACCGAAGTTTCTAACAATGAGATTAGTAGTGAATCTCCCATCTGTTATACCGCTAAATTATGGTAGTTATTTACTTGAAAATGCTCTAGTCAAAATCATGTAGATATGGTAGAATAAAAAAGCAAAGTTGATTTGCACAGAGTAGATGGTTTGCGTTAAGTGTGTATGGATGGGATGTTGCCATACAACGAAGCGAAAGCGCGGTAAACCATTGCATCCGCTGTCGATGAACCGACAGCTCCAATTGATAAAAGGAGCATAGTATGTTTTCAAAGAAATCCCCTAAGCTTGGGGTTCAGTTATTAGTTGTCTTAGCGATGTTAATCGCTATTCGTTATATCTTGGGGCACTACTTTTCATTTTGGATTATTCCTCAGATGCTAAAAGTTAGTCTGTCGTTTATTGCCAATACGCTTATCGGAATGTTGGCAGGGCCATGGCTTGCGATGATTGTGTTCGTGGTGAATGACGTGTTAACGGCTTTAAACTCCGGATATCCGTTTATTATTTGGTTTACTCTGCTAGAGGCAGTTCAAGGATTTTTATATGGTTATTTTTACTATGGGAAAAAATTAGATATTCACAGTAAAAAAGACTGGCTGTATGTATTATTGGCTACATCAGTGATTATGGGAATTGGGACCTTCTTTTTGACCCCGCTTCTCAACCAGATTTACCAACATGTCCCTATTTCGGTTCAATTCTTTGCCCAAGGGCGTATTTTTAAAATTTTAGAAATTCCATTTAGAGTGGTTGTGACAATGATTCTCTTGCCACAGCTTCATAGAATCCCAGAGGTCCGTAAGCTCATGGGGATTAAAAAATAAGAAAAAAGCAACAATTCATCCCATTGTTGCTTTTTATATGCAGATGCCTTGGTCTAATAATGCTTAATCAACTCAACTGTTGAACGATCGAGTTTTTTGACAATTGCTTGTAGGAAGGATTGTGCTTGTAAGAAATCGTCCATATTGTAGAGTGTTTGGTGTGAATGGATGTAACGTGCGCAAACTCCGATTGTAGTAGACGGGATACCATGATTTTTCATGTGAGCAGCCCCTGCATCGGTTCCGCCTTTTGCACAATAGTATTGGAATTTGATACCGGCTTCTTCTGCGGTTGTCAGCAAGAAATCTTTCATATTTTTCAACATGATATGGCCTGGATCGTAAAAGCGTAAGAGCGTACCGTCTCCAATATTGCCTTGTTCTCCAAAGATATCACCTGCTGGTGAGCAATCCACTGCAAGGAAAATATCTGGATTGAACTTGGTTGTAGAAGCATGCGCACCGCGCAACCCGACTTCTTCTTGGACGTTAGCCCCTGCAATCAATTGATTTGGTAGAGGTGTACCTGATAGACTTTCAAGCAATTCAGTCACCATAAGAACTCCAAAACGATTGTCCCAAGCCTTTGAAATCACATTGTGACCATTAGCAGTCAGGATGGTTTCGTTTTTCGGAACGAGGATATCACCGGGACGAACACCGAAAGCTTCAGCTTCTTCTTTGGAAGCAAATCCAGCATCAAAAATCACATCACCGATAGCAGGAAGTCCAGCGTTACCATTGCTGCCGCGAGAAAGGTGAGGAGGCATAGATCCTGAAATGGTAGGGATTTGACGACCGTCTTGCAAGTGGAGCGTGAAAGCCTGGCTAGAAACGACAAGGGGATTCCAGCCCCCGATTCCTACTACTCGAAAAGTTCCGTCTGCCTTAATTTGGCTAATCATAAAGCCTACTTCATCCATGTGGGAAGCAACCATGATGCGAGGTGCATTTTCTTGGCTAGTATCCTTGATACCAAAAATTCCTCCCAAGCCATCGGTTTCAATCCGATCCACATGTGGAGTGATTTTACTGCGAATATGGTCGCGGACATCGTGTTCGAAGCCTGCAATACCGTGTAGTTCAGTAACTTCTTTGATTTTTTTAAATAAATTCGAATGTGACATAATTGATCCTCCTAGCTACTATTTTAACATGAATTATGGTAAAATGTTGGGTATGAAGAAGAAAAAAGCAGCCTTGCTAGCAGGTGTAGTTGGAGCGGGTGTCCTCGCAGCTAGTGCACGATTTGCGATGACAGTGTATGAGGAGCGGAAAAAAGCCAAGGCCCTTCAGCAAGTGCGGGCGTTTTTTGCGGAATACGGAGAGATTGCGACAGTCTTTATCAATGAAATGCAATCAAGTAAGGATCGTCTCGTTGGCGGTGTTGTCATGGAGGACGAACGGGTCTACTTGTTTGAAAATGAAGCTGGTGTCATTTGGTACGAGGAGGAGTTAGCATGATTATTCCAAAGAATCTTGAAGAATTAGCTAATTTAGCAGAACAAGATGGAAAACAAGTCTTTTTCTTTTCAGCAGAATGGTGCGGAGATTGCCGTTTTATCAAGCCATTTTTGCCAGAAATTGAAGCGGATAATCCAGATTTTCAATTTGTCTTGGTAGACCGGGATGAGTATCTGGAAGTGGCTCAGGAGTGGAATGTATTTGGAATTCCAAGTCTAGTCGTGCTTGAAAAAGGCAAAGAAATCGGTCGCTTTGTTAATCGTGATCGCAAGACCAAGCAGGAAATCAATGACTTTTTAGCAAGTGTGAGAGGGTAAAGAATGATTTTTACATATAATAAGGAACATGTTGGCGATGTCCTCATGGTAATCGTTTCAGATAGCAAGGGTAAAAAGCTAGATGTTGACCGTAAGGATAATGTAGCCCGTATCTTTCAGCTAGACAATCAAGAAACCGTTGCATGGAATATTTTTCAAGTGTCTAGCTTGATTGATATTGCAGGATGTGGCCAAGTCTTTTTAACAGACGAAGAGGTGGCTATTCTCAATCAAGAATTACAAAACGAAGGCTTTGCAGAACGTTTGGTGAATGATAATGCTCCGAAATTTGTGGTCGGAGAAATTGTCGAGCTAGCGGCTCATCCAGACAGTGATCACTTGAATATCTGTCAAGTCAAGGTAGCAGAAGACAAGGTCATCCAAATCGTTGCAGGTGCGCCTAATGCGGTTCTTGGTTTGAAGACTATTGTTGCCTTGCCAGGTGCTATGATGCCAAATGGGAGCTTGATTTTTCCAGGTGAATTGCGTGGCGAAAAGAGTTTTGGCATGATGTGCAGTCCTCGTGAGTTGCAACTGCCGAATGCGCCACAAAAACGCGGTATTATTGAGTTGGATCCAAGTGAGGTGGTTGGAACACCTTTTGCTCCTGCAAAACATTGGCAACTATCATAAAAAATGAAAAAAGTTGGTTCGACCAGCTTTTTTTATATTTTTTTCGAATAGAAAAGTAGGAGGATAAAAAATGTATAATAAAGTCATTATGATCGGGCGTTTAACGACCAAACCTGAAGTAAACCAGACAGCAAGTGGCAAACATGTCACCCGCATCACGGTAGCCGTCAATCGGCGATTTAAAACTGAAAACGGTGATCGTGAAGCTGATTTCATCACAGCTATCTTTTGGGGGAAATTAGCGGAGACCTTGGCTTCCTATGGAGGAAAAGGAAGCTTGGTTTCCATTGACGGCGAGTTGCGTACGCGGAAATACGAAAAAAATGGTCAAAATCAATACGTGACAGAAGTTCTTGGCCAGTCCTTTCAATTGCTAGAAAGCCGTGCTCAACGTGCTATTCGAGAGAACAATATAGGAGAAGACTTAGCTGATTTAGTCTTAGAAGATGAAGAAGAACTACCGTTCTAGAGAGTTGTATTGTTCTACAATACCCGTTCCTTGTTTCCCTATCGGTCTCGGGTCGGATTTCTGAAAAGGTAAGGAAATCCTCTTGATTATTTTTGACCAAATGATATAATAAAAACAGGCATTAGCACTCGTAGATGTAGAGTGCTAAAACAGAATGTATTCTTGGAGGTATAATATGCTAAAGCCATTAAGTGACCGAGTGGTCGTGAAAGTAGAAGAACAAGAAGAACAAACAGTTGGCGGGTTTGTGCTTGCTGGACATGCGCATGAAACAACTAAAACAGCGCAGGTGCTTGCTGTTGGAGAAGGAATCCGCACATTGACAGGCGAATTGGTGCCTTCTGGCGTGAAAGCTGGTGATAAAGTTCTGCTTGAAAACCATGCAGGTATTGAAGTAAAAGATGGCGACGAGAAACTATTGCTCATTCGTGAAGCAGATATTCTTGCAATCGTCGAATAGTTAGGGAGGAAATAAACATGTCAAAAGAGATTAAATTTTCATCAGATGCCCGTAGCAGCATGGTGCGAGGAGTAGACATCTTAGCAGATACAGTAAAGGTTACCTTGGGACCTAAAGGACGTAATGTCGTGCTTGAAAAAGCTTTTGGCTCACCTTTGATTACCAATGACGGTGTGACGATCGCTAAAGAAATTGAATTAGAAGACCATTTTGAAAATATGGGTGCCAAGTTGGTGTCAGAAGTTGCTTCTAAGACAAATGACATCGCAGGTGACGGAACAACAACCGCAACTGTTTTGACCCAAGCCATTGTCCGTGAAGGGATTAAAAATGTAACTGCAGGAGCAAACCCAATCGGTATCCGTCGCGGAATTGAAACAGCAGTCCGAGCGGCAGTAGAAGCCCTCAAGGCAAACTCTGTCCCAGTCGCTAACAAAGAAGCAATTGCTCAGGTTGCAGCCGTATCATCACGTAGCGCTAAAGTCGGCGAATACATCAGTGAAGCTATGGAGAAAGTCGGCAAAGACGGGGTCATCACCATCGAAGAGTCTAAAGGTATGGAGACTGAACTTGATGTCGTAGAAGGGATGCAGTTTGACCGTGGCTACCTTTCTCAGTACATGGTGACAGACAATGAGAAAATGGTAGCAGAGCTTGATAATCCGTATATCTTGATTACCGATAAGAAGATTTCAAACATTCAAGAAATCTTGCCATTGCTTGAAAGTATTCTTCAAAGTAGTCGTCCACTCTTGATTATCGCAGATGACGTGGATGGAGAAGCGCTTCCTACCCTCGTCTTGAACAAGATTCGTGGAACGTTCAACGTTGTCGCTGTCAAAGCGCCAGGATTTGGTGACCGCCGTAAAGCTATGCTTGAGGACATCGCAATCTTGACAGGTGGTACGGTGATTACAGATGATCTCGGTCTTGAATTGAAAGATGCAACGATTGAAGCTCTTGGTCAAGCGTCTAAAGTTAGCGTTGATAAGGATACGACAGTTATCGTTGAAGGTACCGGTGATGTAGCAGCGATTGCTCATCGCATCGGTGTCATTAAAGCGCAAATTGAAACAACGACATCAGAATTTGACCGTGAGAAATTACAAGAACGCTTGGCAAAATTGTCAGGCGGTGTCGCAGTGATTAAGGTCGGAGCAGCGACAGAAACAGAGTTGAAAGAAATGAAACTCCGCATCGAAGATGCTCTCAATGCCACTCGTGCCGCTGTTGAAGAAGGGATTGTAGCAGGCGGTGGAACAGCTTTTGTCAATGTTATCGACGCCGTTGCAGGTATTGAGGCAAAAGGCGATGAAGCAACGGGACGCAACATAGTCCTTCGTGCTTTGGAAGAGCCGGTTCGTCAAATTGCTCTTAACGCAGGCTTTGAAGGCTCTATTGTGATTGACCGTTTGAAAAACTCAGAAGCTGGAATAGGTTTCAATGCAGCAACAGGTGAATGGGTCAATATGATTGAAGCAGGAATTATCGACCCTGTTAAGGTGACGCGCTCCGCCCTTCAAAATGCTGCTAGCGTTGCAAGTCTCATTTTAACCACAGAAGCCGTTGTCGCAAACAAACCAGAACCAGCTACCCCAGCTCCAGCAATGGACCCAAGCATGATGGGTGGTATGATGTAAGAGAGAATGAAAGAGGCTGAGACAAAAGTGTTCGGCCTCGTTTCTTTTATAACGTGAGCAGTTTGACGCAGTAGTTGTCTGGTTTGTAAAACGTTGATAAATCAACATTCTACAAACCTAGTCAACCTTGCGGGGTATTAAAAGTCCAGTGGACTGTTAATACTTGAGCCTAAAAATGAGAAAGCGAGAGCGACAAAATCGATTTCTACGAAATCACGATTTTTCTCCCACTCCCTTTTTGCGTGCTATGGAGTTACTAATAGAATGATGAAAGATAATGTTTACTAGGTAGATGGAGTTGTTCTGTTATCTGCCTATTTTGCCGCCAAAGAAAGCTAGTCATTCAATAAAATAATCAGCAAATTGTACCTTTGTCAATGATGTGAGACCAAACTATTATTTTTAGAAACCATGATATGCTATTCTATCTCCAAGGAGCTAGCTCCTTGGAGAAATTTTCTTGTTTCAATAGGGGATTTCCAACCTAGGCTCTGCATGGGGAGTCTGTTAGAGGTGTAGAGGTATCGTTTCATCTGCCTGATGAGGTCATCGTAGGAGTAGAATCGCAAGTGTTGGTAAAAGCGTCTGTTATCGTTTCTGTGGCTGCGTTCCACTTTGCCGTTGTGTCTAGGTGTTCGCGGTCGAATGAGCTTGTGCACTATGCCCAGCTCTTTACAAAGCACATCCAAGGGGTGAATCTGCTTGGTTTCCTTGAAGTGAGTAAACTCAAATCCATTGTCGGTCTGAATAATTTGTGGCTTGTAGCGAAAGTGTTTGATGGCCATTTTGACAAACTGGACAGTGGAGTAAGAGGACTGTTCCTTGAAGGGATAGATAAATCGCTCTCTGCTTGCTTCGTCAATGACAGTGTACTGGTAAAATTTTTCAGGCATCGTGCCAGTGTAACAGTGCTTAGGGACGTACTTCACGTCCATTTGCCACTTGATTCCTAATTTCGTGGGTGTATCATAGGGTTTAGGAACATAGGCCTCTTTCTTGGTTTCAACCGCCTTGAAGAATCCCATTTTTCTCAAGACCCGAAAGAGAGAGCAAGGGTGTCTGTCGTATCCCTTGTTGGCTCTTAGCTTGTAGAAAATCTCGATGAGGGTTGCATTTGGATTTCTGCGGATACAGTTTTTAATCCACCTGATTTCTTGCTCAGTATGAGCTTTGGGGTGAGTTTTGTGTGGTCTGTGGGACTTATCTTTGAGAGAGTCCTTGGTTCCGTCAAATCGCTTATTCCAGCGCATGAGAGAGGCTTTTGAGACCTTATACCGCCTGCAGATGAAGGCGACAGAAGCCCCACCACGATACGTTTTCACCGCGTGGTAACGTGTGTCGAGCGTATGTGGCAAATAACGAAGGTTTTGTGGTATACTAGTCATGAGAAGATTCCTTTATGAGAAGTGTGGTTACTTTTATCATATCAGGTTTCTTCTTTTTTGTACTCAGGTCTCACATCTATTGTAAGGTAACACATTCAATAAAATAATCAGCAAATATAGTTGACACAAGGCCTTGGTTATGTTATGATGATAGACGGTACTTTTTACTTTTGGTCTCTCAAAAGTGTACAGAGACGTGCTGACAAATAGTTGCAAAGTACACACAGATAGGGGCTGTCACCAAGTGCTCTATCAACCAAAAATAAAAATTTATACAGGAGAATGTAGATGCCTACAATTAACCAGTTGGTACGTAAACCACGTAAGTCTAAAGTAGAAAAATCTAAATCACCAGCTTTGAACGTTGGTTACAACAGCCGTAAAAAAGTTCAAACAAACGTTTCTTCACCACAAAAACGTGGTGTTGCGACTCGTGTCGGAACAATGACACCTAAAAAACCTAACTCAGCCCTTCGTAAATTCGCTCGTGTACGTTTGAGCAACTTGATCGAAGTAACTGCTTATATCCCAGGTATCGGACACAACTTGCAAGAGCACAGCGTGGTGCTTCTTCGTGGTGGACGTGTAAAAGACCTTCCAGGGGTACGTTACCATATCGTTCGTGGTGCGCTTGATACAGCAGGTGTAACTGATCGTAAACAAGGCCGTTCTAAATACGGTACAAAACGTCCAAAAGGGTAAGAAAGGGGATAAAGATAAATGAGTCGTAAAAACCAAGCGCCTAAGCGCGAAGTATTGCCAGATCCGCTTTACAATTCAAAATTAGTAACACGTTTGATCAACCGCGTTATGCTTGACGGAAAACGTGGTACAGCGGCTTCTATCGTATACGGAGCCTTTGATCAAATCAAAGAAGCTACTGGAAACGATGCACTTGAAGTATTTGAAACAGCAATGGAAAACATCATGCCTGTACTTGAAGTACGTGCACGCCGTGTGGGTGGATCTAACTACCAAGTCCCAGTTGAAGTTCGTCCAGAACGTCGCACTACTCTTGGACTTCGTTGGTTGGTAACAATTGCACGTAACCGTGGTGAGCACACAATGGTTGACCGCCTTGCAAAAGAAATTATGGATGCAGCAAACAACACAGGTGCAGCTGTTAAAAAACGTGAAGATACACACCGTATGGCAGAAGCCAACCGCGCGTTTGCACACTTCCGTTGGTAATCTAAGATGTGAGGACGTTAAGAAAGTTCAAGGAAAAATAGAAAATCTTTGCAGAACGCTTGAGCGTTCAAGAAGATTTGTCTTTTTTCCAAAACTTTTAGTCCGAACTCAATTACATTAAGATACAGAGACGTAGAGAGCAAGGACAAAATAGGAGAACTGACAACGAAGCTTCAGCTTCTAGGAAGTTTTATCCCTAAAGGGAGCCACATCTGTAATTAGCTAAAGCTAAAACAGTTGCGTCTCTCTTAGGCAGACATTTGTAGCCTGAGTTCAATTCAATTAAAATGTGAGGACTTTTCGTCCAAACTCAATTAGCAAAATTGCTCGGTAGTATCTTTTTACCACTTTACAAAAAAAGCATTTGAGAACGGGTAGGTCCTGCCTATCCGTTCTTTTCTAAAATATGCTATAATAAGATGTAACTAAATTTAACTAAAATAGGAGAACATAATGGCACGCGAATTTTCATTAGAAAAAACTCGTAATATTGGTATCATGGCCCACGTCGATGCCGGTAAAACAACAACAACTGAGCGTATTCTTTACTACACTGGTAAAATTCACAAAATCGGTGAAACACACGAAGGTGCTTCTCAAATGGACTGGATGGAGCAAGAGCAAGAACGTGGTATCACCATCACATCTGCTGCGACAACTGCACAATGGAACAACCACCGCGTAAATATCATCGACACACCAGGACACGTGGACTTCACTATCGAAGTACAACGCTCTCTTCGTGTATTGGATGGTGCGGTAACCGTTCTTGACTCACAATCAGGAGTTGAGCCGCAAACTGAAACAGTTTGGCGCCAAGCAACTGAGTACGGAGTTCCTCGTATCGTATTTGCTAACAAAATGGATAAAATCGGTGCAGACTTCCTTTACTCAGTAAGCACACTTCATGAGCGCTTGCAAGCAAATGCTCACCCAATTCAATTGCCAATCGGTGCAGAAGATGATTTCCGTGGTATCATCGACTTGATTAAGATGAAAGCTGAAATCTACACAAATGACCTTGGTACAGACATTCTTGAAGAAGATATTCCAGCTGAATACCTTGACCAAGCTCAAGAATACCGTGAAAAATTGGTAGAAGCAGTTGCTGAAACAGATGAAGATTTGATGATGAAATACCTTGAGGGTGAAGAAATCACAAATGAAGAATTGAAAGCAGCAATCCGTAAAGCAACCATCAACGTTGAATTCTTCCCAGTATTGTGTGGTTCTGCCTTCAAAAACAAAGGTGTTCAATTGATGCTTGATGCGGTTATCGACTATCTTCCAAGTCCAGTTGATATTCCAGCAATCAAAGGTATCAACCCAGATACAGATGCTGAAGAAGAGCGTCCAGCTTCAGATGAAGAGCCGTTTGCAGCCCTTGCCTTCAAGATCATGACTGACCCATTCGTAGGTCGTTTGACATTCTTCCGTGTGTACTCAGGTGTTCTTAACTCAGGTTCATATGTTATGAATACTTCTAAAGGCAAACGTGAGCGTATCGGACGTATCCTTCAAATGCACGCAAACAGCCGTCAAGAAATTGAAACTGTTTACTCAGGTGATATTGCTGCTGCCGTTGGTTTGAAAGATACAACAACTGGTGATTCATTGACAGACGAAAAAGCAAAAGTTATCCTTGAATCAATCAACGTTCCAGAACCAGTTATCCAATTGATGGTTGAGCCAAAATCTAAGGCAGACCAAGACAAGATGGGTATTGCCCTTTCTAAATTGGCTGAAGAAGATCCGACATTCCGTGTTGAAACAAACGTTGAAACTGGTGAAACAGTCATCTCTGGTATGGGCGAGCTTCACTTGGATGTCCTTGTTGACCGTATGCGTCGTGAGTTCAAAGTTGAAGCAAACGTAGGTGCTCCTCAAGTATCTTACCGTGAAACATTCCGTGCTTCAACACAAGCTCGTGGATTCTTCAAACGTCAATCAGGTGGTAAAGGTCAGTTCGGTGATGTATGGATTGAATTTACTCCAAACGAAGAAGGAAAAGGATTCGAGTTTGAAAATGCAATCGTCGGTGGTGTGGTTCCACGTGAATTTATCCCAGCGGTTGAAAAAGGTTTGGTTGAGTCTATGGCAAATGGTGTTCTTGCTGGATACCCAATCGTTGACGTAAAAGCAAAACTTTACGACGGTTCATACCACGATGTCGACTCATCTGAAACTGCCTTTAAAGTTGCGGCCTCTCTTGCCCTTAAAGAAGCAGCAAAATCTGCACAACCAGTTATCCTTGAGCCAATGATGCTTGTAACGATTACTGCACCAGAAGACAACCTTGGTGACGTTATGGGACACGTAACAGCTCGTCGTGGACGTGTAGACGGTATGGAAGCTCGTGGTAACACACAAATCGTTCGTGCTTACGTGCCACTTGCTGAAATGTTCGGTTATGCAACTGTTCTTCGTTCAGCAACACAAGGACGCGGTACTTTCATGATGGTATTTGACCACTACGAAGATGTACCTAAGTCAGTACAAGACGAAATCATCAAGAAAAACGGCGGTAACGCTTAATTAAAATGTAAAGGATAGGAGGGATTTTCCCGCCTATCCTTGTTTTGTAATAGAAAGCGAGTTTATGGAAAAAGGGCACGCCGTCAACTGTAGTGGGTGACTGATAGCCTAATACTCATTGAAATTCAAAAATAACCAACTTATCCACCATTGATAACCTAAAAACATATAAAGTGATTACATTGACAAGGTTAAGATAGTGACTGGGTCGGGTTAAAAATACAGTAAGCCGAATGTGTTTAAACATAGGATGCTTTTGCAGTAGCGGTATTATAGGAGTGGGACTCAATCGTGATTTCGTGGAAATCGATTAACCTCACTCCGTTCTTTCTAGGTTCAGGCGAATATAATCCACTGGATTATCCTCGCTTTCGAATTTCTAGGCTCGGGCTAAAATAATCCACTGGATTTATCCTCGCTTTCGAATTTCTAAGCTCGGGCTAAAATAATCCACTGGATTATCCTCGCTTTCGAATTTCTAAGCTCGGGCTAAAATAATCCACTGGATTATTTTACTCCCACCTCGCAAGTTGACTAGCTTCCACAATTGAGAATTGTGGAAGGTTGGAAATAGAACGAGCGCAGCTAGCCCCTTGCAATTGGGAATTGTGCAAGGTTAGAAATAAGGCTAGCGAAGAAATGTTCGCTAGCCTCTTCTAATAGAACGCTGATTTATCAACATTTTACAAACCAGACAATTCCTGCGTCAAACTATTAAAGCTATAAAAGTAGCAAGGCTGACCACTTTTGTCTCAGCCTCAAATAACGGAAATTTTGAGACCCGAGACTCAACATTTAACAATGGAACTCCGAAGGAAGGTTGCTTGCGTTAAGCACTATCTAATAAAGTATCGAAAAATGCGAATGGTGATGGTAATAGAGTATAAGTACAAGAGAAGACGAAATTTGTCTTCCCTTTTTATCTCTCTTGAATTCTAGGAGGCAAGCTAGAACCCAGATCGTTTTACTGTTCAAAGCTAGGAAGAGGCGTTTCTTGCAGAGGCAAATGGGGAAATAAGCAGCTAATCTGTTGACTAATAAGAAAACTTCTATTCGTAGATTGTGTGTTTATAAAGAGTTTTAGGTGTAAAAAATCGTCAACCAAGAGGGCTGACGATTGTTCATTATAAATAGCCGTAGTAGGGGCGCTGTACTAGACTTTGATGAAGCCAGTTAATAAGCGTAATAAAGTCAAAAACAGGAAGTCCGACACGGGATTGGATTTTTGCAGCGTATGGAGGAAGATCGCTACATTCGAGTAGAATAGCTCCGATTTCAGGATGTTTTTCCAGTAGTTTTTCAACTATATCAGCCAAGTCGTTTCCTAATTTTTCGTGTTCCAGATGTGTCTTGTTCCAGCGAATAGGGGCAAAACTTTCTAAACTACCGATTTCTTTTACAATACAGTCATCAATAGTAGTGTTGGCTTTTTGGAAAAAGTCACGATTAGCTCCTTCGCCATCAGCTACCAAAACGGCAATTTTTTGATCAGCTTTTAATCCCATCTTAATAAGAGGAATTTGGAGGACGCTAGAAAGATAGACTGGAATGGATACGGCATGTTTAATTTCTTCTTGGAAATGATTGAAATAACCGCAAGCACCGATGATGGCTCGAACGCCTTTCTTCTCTAATCGTTGGGCAGCTTCAATAATCACTGGTAAAATTTCAGCTTTTCCTTGGAAAAGGTCCTCAATTTCAATATCGATAACTTCGTATAGAACTGGAAAGTTAAAGGTTGTTGCGTTGACGACATTACCAGGCATTTTGACATAGTCGAAATCAATGGCAATGATACCAAGAGCGATTCCTGCAACAGGTGTCGGTATAACGTGATGGGTTCGCTCTATTTTTTGTGGATTATCTAGATATGTATAGTGGTGTTGGCTCATTTTAGTTAGCCTTTCTAAAGTTCCCATTTTCAAGATAGTCTAGTATCTCTTCAGAAGAAAGATGTGCCAAATCAAGGTCATTCAGGGTTAGTCCTGTATCGTAGAAATCTTGTCCTGTCATCACAGAACCAAGAGTAATCATACTGTCGATAACCGGAGTTGCAACACCATATTTTTTCCCTAATTCATGATAGAGATGGCAGCCAACAGGAATATCTTCTGTGATGTAACGGTCGTGGATGCTAAATGGCCCCGTACCATAAGCCATAGGAAATTGCTCTTCAAATGGAACAATGCAGTCATCCCCCATATACTCAGGGCCTAAGATACTGGTACGTGATAAAAAGTTTTTCTTAGGATAGCGTTGCAAGTCCACACCGATTTTCTCGGCTAATGTAACTTGTTCCAGATAAAATGCGTATTGGACCTCGGCGACAGATTCACTATAAGCATGAGAGTAGATAGAATAAGAATATTTATCATTGCCTCCAAAGATTCGTCCCCAGTTTTCCATTACGCTGGCACCTAAGATTGTTCCTGGTACATGGAGGACAGGGTTGACATTGCTAAAACCGATGTCAAGAACCGTTTTCCCACCAGTTGCTCCTTGGCCATTAGTGATAGCATCGAAGCTGCCAATAGCTTTAGAACTCTCCAAAAAAGTGTCTTGGTCAGTACTTGGAAGGCTAGCCCCACGCAGGGTAATTGCTCGGTATTTTAGTTCAATTTTTGGTGTCAAAACGCCGCCCTCTTTAATGATACGAGAGCCGTATGGGGCACTAGACCAGCCACCGACAATGATGTCTTTTTGGCAGTTTAACTCGCGCATTTTTTTCCGCAATTTGAGACTGCCAAAGTTGTCAGGTATGATGTGGACAATCATACCATCTTCCAGAACAGGAACTAATTTTTCAAAAAAAGTATCGTGAGCGACAGATGGAACGGTTACGAGGACAAGGCGAGTTCCTCTTACTGCCTCAGCAATATCTGTTGTTACGAGGTCGAAATGAGCTTTTCCGCTTCGTTCAAAAGCAAAAAGGTTATTTTGTCCTGTTTGAGCAATCGTAACTCCTGTTTTTTCAACATCTTTGAGAGTGATTGGGGCAAATTCTGGTAATTCATAAAGGTGAACGGTATTGCCTGCGAGAACAGAATCCGCTGCAACGGCTTTTCCGACTGCTCCGGCTCCTAATACTGCAATGGGGTGGTTTTTCAATTCTTGAATATCCATATTTGTCTCCTTATAAGATATGTTTTCCTTTATTTTATCATAATTTTAAAATGGAGTAGTTTGTATTTTTTTATCAAGGTCATAGGAAATAACTATCAAGGCTTGTTAAAATTTCTTTCTGAAAAAAGAAAATCATTTGCAATTTTATCAAGTTCATTATATAATAGTAATGTTGAAAGATAGCTTGGATATTTGCAAGTTAAAATTTTCACATAAGGATTAAAAGGCTTGCCTTTTAAAATAAAAGAACTCGATTTTCATAAGGAGGAAATCATTCATGGTAGTTAAAGTTGGTATTAACGGTTTTGGACGTATCGGACGTCTTGCATTCCGTCGCATCCAAAATGTAGAAGGTGTTGAAGTAACTCGCATCAATGACCTTACAGATCCAGCAATGCTTGCACACTTGTTGAAATACGACACAACTCAAGGTCGTTTCGACGGTACTGTTGAAGTAAAAGATGGTGGATTCGAAGTTAACGGTAAATTCGTTAAAGTTTCTGCAGAACGCGAACCAGGCAACATTGACTGGGCTGCTGACGGTGTAGAAATCGTTCTTGAAGCTACAGGATTCTTCACTTCTAAAGAAAAAGCTGAACAACACATCCACGCAAACGGTGCTAAAAAAGTTGTAATCACTGCACCTGGTGGAAATGATGTTAAAACAATCGTTTTCAACACTAACCACGACATTCTTGATGGAACTGAAACAGTTATCTCAGGTGCTTCATGTACTACAAACTGCTTGGCTCCAATGGCAAAAGCGCTTCATGACAACTTCGGTATCGTTGAAGGTTTGATGACTACAATCCACGGTTACACTGGTGACCAAATGGTTCTTGACGGACCACACCGTGGTGGTGACCTTCGTCGTGCTCGTGCTGCTGCAGCAAACATCGTTCCTAACTCAACTGGTGCTGCTAAAGCAATTGGTCTTGTAATTCCAGAATTGAACGGTAAATTGGATGGAGCTGCACAACGTGTTCCTGTTCCAACTGGATCAGTTACTGAATTGGTAGCGGTTCTTGATAAGAACGTTACAGCTGACGAAGTAAATGCTGCAATGAAAGCTGCTTCAAACGAGTCTTACGGTTACACTGAAGATGCAATCGTTTCTTCAGATATCGTAGGTATCTCATTTGGTTCATTGTTCGACGCAACTCAAACTAAAGTTCTTGATGTTGACGGCAAGCAATTGGTGAAAGTTGTTTCTTGGTATGATAACGAAATGTCTTACACTTCACAACTTGTTCGTACTCTTGAATACTTTGCAAAAATCGCAAAATAATAAGCTGAAAGGCGAGGTCGTTTGACCTTGCTTTTTTGTTGGTGAATTGTCTGTCTTCGGTGAGAATTTTTGTGAAATCTTTCCCATAATTTCCAAAATATGGTATAATGAGAGGGTATAAAATAAAGAATAGGAGTTTTTGTAAAATGGCAAAACTTACTGTAAAAGACGTTGACTTGAAAGGCAAGAAAGTCCTTGTTCGTGTTGACTTTAATGTGCCTTTGAAAGATGGCGTGATTACAAATGATAACCGCATTTCAGCGGCGCTTCCAACAATCAAGTACATTCTTGAGCAAGGTGGTCGTGCAGTGCTCTTCTCTCACCTTGGTCGTGTGAAAGAAGAAGCGGATAAAGAAGGAAAATCTCTTGCGCCAGTTGCTGCTAACTTGGCAGAAAAATTGGGTCAAGATGTGGTCTTCATTCCGGGAGCAACTCGTGGTGCAGAACTTGAAGCAGCAATCAACGCTCTTGAAGATGGACAAGTTCTTTTGGTTGAAAACACTCGTTTTGAAGATGTGGACGGCAAGAAAGAGTCTAAAAATGATGCAGAACTTGGTCAATATTGGGCTTCTCTTGGAGATGGCATTTTTGTCAATGACGCATTTGGTACAGCTCACCGTGCGCACGCTTCAAACGTAGGTATCTCAGCAAATGTTGAAAAAGCAGTTGCTGGTTTCCTTCTTGAAAATGAAATTGCTTATATCCAAGAAGCGGTTGAAAACCCAGTTCGTCCATTTGTTGCGATTCTTGGTGGTTCAAAAGTTTCTGATAAGATTGGTGTAATCGAAAACCTTCTTGAAAAAGCAGATAAAGTCCTTATCGGTGGAGGTATGACCTACACATTCTACAAAGCACAAGGTATTGAAATCGGAAACTCACTTGTAGAAGAAGATAAGCTCGACGTAGCGAAAGCTCTTCTTGAAAAAGCAAATGGGAAATTAATCTTGCCAGTTGACTCTAAAGAAGCAAATGCTTTTGCTGACTACACAGAAGTCCGTGATACAGATGCTGAAGCAGTTTCTGAAGGCTTCCTTGGTCTTGACATCGGTCCAAAATCAATTGCTAAATTTGACGAAGCTCTTACAGGTGCGAAAACAGTTGTTTGGAACGGACCTATGGGTGTCTTTGAAAATCCTGACTTCCAAGCTGGAACAATCGGTGTGATGGATGCGATTGTCAAACAACCAGAAGTGAAATCAATCATCGGTGGTGGTGACTCAGCAGCAGCAGCCATCAACCTTGGCCGTGCAGATAAATTCTCATGGATTTCTACAGGTGGTGGAGCATCAATGGAGTTGTTAGAAGGTAAAGTATTACCAGGATTGGCAGCATTGACAGAAAAATAATCTTCTCATGATTTGAAGGCTAGAAAAGGTGTCGATGGGCACCTTTTCTAGCCTTCTAGAGTTTTTGAGAAGCTTAGCGAACGAGAGAATCTAGCAAGGTATAAAGTATTGTCAGGGTTGGCTGCATCGGCAGAAAATAATTCATCTAAAATAATGAAGATTAGAAAAAAGGCGCATCGAAGGCGTCTTTTCCTATGTTTTGTCGGGTTTTGTAATGGGCGGTAGCTTTAGATAATGAGTGCGAATGGCAGTAGCTCTCCCTTTAACATCATCAGCTTGGTAATTTAATGGTATAATAATAAGGAATAGATTTGTCGTTGATGAGAGGAAGTAGGCTTGTATGTTTAAAAAATATCGATTTAATCCCAAGCAGTTTAAGTTGGGCATGCGGACTTTGAAGTCAGGAGTAGCGGTTTTTTTTGTGATTTTACTCTTTGGCTTTTTTAGTCGTCAGGGTGCGCAGATTGCAGCACTGACAGCTGTTTTCAGTCTGCGTGAGGATTTTGATAAGAGTGTGCATTTTGGTGCTTCGCGGATTCTTGGGAACTCCATCGGTGGTCTCTATGCGCTAATCTTTTTCATTTTAAATCAATGGTTTCGCGAGCATTTCTTAGTCACGCTAATGGTGGTTCCGATTTGTGTCATGTTAACGATTATGACCAATGTGGCCATGAATAATAAGCCGGGGATTATCGGTGGGGTGGCAGCTCTATTGATTATTACCCTGTCTATTCCGTCTGGAAATGCGATTCAGTATGTTTTTATCCGTGTGTTTGAAACCTTTGTCGGAGTATTTGTGGCAATTTTGGTAAATTCGGACATTGATAAAATAAAAAAACGGTTACAAAACGAATGATGTCAGAAAAACTTACATAAAATATTGACGAATGAGTAAATTTCTCCTATAATGGTAGGCAGAAAGGAGCTTATCATGAGAGAGAAAGAATTTCGTAGATCTTTAGCAGTTTTTCCGATTGGTAGTGTGATGAAGTTGACAGATTTGACCGCCCGTCAGATTCGCTATTATGAAGAGCAAGGCTTACTCCATCCATACCGCAATGAAGGCAATCGTAGACTCTATTCGCTTAATGATATGGACCAGTTACTAGAAATCAAGGATTTTCTAAACGAGGGGCTCAATATCGCGGCGATTAAGAAAGAGTATGCCAATCGTCAGGCTAGACCTCAGAAAGAGGCTGAAAGTTTGACGGATGAAGATGTACGCCGTATTCTCCGTGATGAACTTCGCAATCAAGGGCGCTTTTCTAACCCTACCAGTATTTTTCGTTAACCGTCCATACATGGACAGAGATGTATATTTGAAGAATTAAAGGAGACCATTTATGTCAATTACAGTAGCGGATATCAAACGGGATATTCAAGAGAAGAACGTCACTTTCATTCGCTTGATGTTTACTGATATCTTAGGAATTATGAAAAATGTTGAGATTCCAGCCACTGATGAACAAGTAGATAAGGTGTTATCAAATAAGGCCATGTTTGACGGCTCATCCATTGAAGGATTTGTCCGTATCAATGAATCAGACATGTACCTTTATCCTGATTTGAATACATGGACGATTTTCCCATGGGGGGATGAAAATGGTCGTGTAGCAGGTCTGATTTGTGACATTTATACGACAGAGGGGGAGCCGTTTTCAGGAGATCCTCGTGGGAATTTGAAAAAAGCTTTGCGCCACATGGAAGAGACAGGTTTTACTTCTTTTAACTTGGGACCTGAACCAGAATTTTTCCTCTTTAAAATGGACGAAAATGGCAATCCAACGCTTGAGGTGAATGACAAGGGGGGGTATTTTGATCTTGCGCCAACAGACTTGGCTGATAATACCCGTCGTGAGATTGTCAATGTCTTGACCCAAATGGACTTTGAAGTTGAAGCGAGTCACCACGAAGTAGCGGTAGGTCAGCATGAAATTGACTTTAAATACGCAGATGTATTGAAAGCCTGTGATAATATTCAGATTTTCAAACTAGTAGTGAAAACCATTGCTCGCAAGCACGGTTTGTATGCGACCTTTATGGCAAAACCAAAGTTTGGTATTGCGGGTTCTGGTATGCACTGCAATATGTCACTGTTTGACAGCGAAGGCAATAATGCGTTCTATGATCCAGCAGATCCTCGTGGAATGCAGTTGTCAGAGACGGCTTATTATTTCTTGGGTGGTTTGATGAAGCATGCCTATAGTTATACAGCGATTATGAATCCAACGGTCAACTCTTACAAGCGTTTAGTACCGGGATTTGAAGCGCCTGTTTACATCGCCTGGGCTGGTCGCAATCGTTCGCCATTGATTCGTGTCCCTGCCTCTCGTGGTATGGGAACACGCTTGGAGTTGCGCTCGGTTGACCCAACAGCTAATCCTTATTTGGCAATGGCGGTCTTACTAGAATCTGGTCTTGACGGTGTGGAAAATAAGATTGAAGCGCCAGCGCCAGTGGAATCAAATATCTATGCCATGACAGAATCAGAGCGCCAACGTGCAGGTATTGTGGACTTGCCGTCTACGCTTCATAATGCGATTAAGGCCTTGCAAAAAGATGAGGTCGTAAAAGCAGCCTTGGGAGACCATATTTATACAAACTTTGTGGAAGCGAAGAAAATTGAGTGGGCAAGCTATGCGACCTATGTTTCGCAGTGGGAAATTGACCACTACCTAGACTTGTATTAAGAAGAGGGAAGGATGCCGAAAGGTGTCCTTTTTGAGTATACTAAAAAACGTATGGATTGCTCCATACGATTCGTTTGTCTATGTTATTTATCCGGCGTGAGAATCATCGGGATGATGATGGGCTCGCGTTCAGTCTTTTCATAGAGGAATGGTCTGAGCGCATTGACAATGGCTCCGTTGACCGATTGGATGTTTGCATCCTTGTTTTTGAGCGCAATGCGGATAGCATTGAACAAGATGCGTTGGCTTTCGCGAATGAGGTCGCCTGATTCGCGCATGTAGATGAAGCCTCGGCTAAGGATATCTGGTCCTGCAAGAATCATTTGTGATTGGAAATCAACGGTTGCAACAGCAAGTACCACGCCGTCTTCTGATAAGTCTCTGCGGTCTTTGAGGACCGCAGCTCCGATTTCTCCGATACGGTTTCCGTCCACATAGATGTCTTGAGCATTGAAATGACCTGCTAGACGGGCGCTGTCTCTGGTAAGAGCAAGAACGTCTCCATTTTCCATGATGAAAATGTTATCTTTAGGAATACCGGTATCCATAGCGAGTTGGGCATGGATTTTTTGCATACGGTATTCACCATGGACAGGCATGAAGAATTTTGGCTTAATCAATCGGAGCATGAGTTTTTGTTCCTGTTGTCCACCGTGTCCAGAAGTATGGATATTGTTGATTTTGCCATGGATCACCTCTACACCAGCTTCAATCAAGATATTGATTAGCTTGTTGACACCGGTTGTATTTCCTGGGATTGGGCTAGATGAGAAGATGACTGTATCACCAGGTTGCAACTGCACTTGGCGGTGAGTACCATGTGCAATACGAGAAAGGGCGGCCATTGGCTCTCCTTGGCTTCCTGTACAGAGAATCATAATCTCGCTAGCAGGGTATTCCTTAATCTCGTTTGGCTCGATAAAGGTATTTTTAGGAACTTTGATGTAGCCTAGTTCAATCCCGTTGACAATGGCTTTTTCCATGGAGCGTCCAAATACGGCAATTTTTCGTCCAGTTTTGACAGCAGCATCGGCAGCTTGTTGGAGGCGGAAGATGTTAGAGGCAAAAGACGCAAAGATAATCCGTCCATGAATGCCTTCAATCAATTTCATAATTGATTGGCCAACT
This sequence comes from Streptococcus respiraculi, assembly GCF_003595525.1. Taxonomy (NCBI): domain Bacteria; kingdom Bacillati; phylum Bacillota; class Bacilli; order Lactobacillales; family Streptococcaceae; genus Streptococcus; species Streptococcus respiraculi. The sequence goes on from NZ_CP022680.1 coordinate 561,811, forward strand.
ACTTTTTCTGAATTGGTAAAGGTTGGTACTTCAGCATTGGTCGAGTCAGACAGTAAGCAAAGGACCCCTTCTTCTCCAAGGGCGGCCATGCGGTGTAAATCAGCTGGCTCTCCTACAGGTGTAAAGTCAAACTTGAAGTCTCCTGTACAGACAATTTTTCCTTGAGGGGTATCGATGACGATACCAAGTGGCTCTGGAATCGAGTGGGTTGTACGGAAGAAGCTGACTTTTAATTGCTTGAAGGTCAACTCGGTATTGTGGTTGATTTCGTGGAGGGTAGCATCGCGTAAGAGGCCGTGTTCTTCCAATTTGCCACGAATGAGGGCAAGGGCAAGCGGTCCAGCATAGATTGGGATATTAGCTTGCTTAAGGAGAAACGGAATGCCTCCGATGTGATCTTCGTGACCGTGGGTAATGACTAGACCTTTGACGCGGTCAATGTTATCCACGATGTAAGAATAGTCTGGGATGACGTAGTCAATACCGAGCAAATCGTCTTCTGGGAATTTAATCCCTGCATCAACGATAATAATCTCGTCTTGGTATTCGATTCCGTAGGTATTTTTACCGATTTCTCCCAAACCACCAATGGCGAATACGCCGACTTCTTGTGATTTTAGATTAACTGACATGGGTTAAAACTCCGTAATGCTAAAATCTGCGTGAGTTTTTTCGTACTCAAGATGGTTTTCAGACAAGAGTTCGATAAATTCAATGTTGTAAGCAGTATGCTCTTCTACCAATTGGCGAGCGATGATGCGACCTTCTAATTCATCTTTGGCATCAATATCAAGATAGAGAGCGCGTGTTTGTTCACGGCGTGGGGTAGAATCTTTTGTTTCTTGGTAAAATACTTTATAAATCATATGTTTCCTTTCATTGATGACAAGTCTATGGCAAATGGTTCGGACTATAAAAAAGTAAGAGTGTAAGCGAACTGCTCAAACTCCGATTTTTTTGTAAGGTGTAGGCTACTTTTAATGCCGTCCGAACAGACTAGGCTACCACGAAGATAGTCTTGTCACTTTGTATGTAATTTTCTAGAGTTGTCATTTTTTGATGTGATTTTTCTATTATTATATCATAAAAGGGGCTTTTGGTAAAAGGAATTGGCAGGAAAATGAAAAATCAATCGCCTTTCAGGCTGTTTTCAAGGAGAGAGATTGTCTAGAATTGAAAAAAAGGGCAAGATAGCTTACAATAGAAGAGACGAAAATCATGTAAAGAGAGTAAAGAATGAAAGTATTAGCGCTTGATACGTCCAATCAAGCCTTGGCAGTGGCCTTGGTGGAAAATGGACGTTTGCAGACAGAAATGACCCTTGCAGTCAAGAAAAATCATAGTATCAGTTTAATGCCGACAATCGACTTTTTGATGCAGTCTGTAGGTTGGCAGCCGTCTGATGTGGAGCGCATTGTGGTAGCGCAGGGACCAGGATCTTACACAGGCTTGCGGATTGGGGTTGCGACAGCTAAAACCTTGGCCTATACGTTGGGGGTTGACTTGGTAGGGATTTCGAGCTTGCAGGTCTTGGTGCCAAAAGAGCTAGATGGAGTAGTAGTGCCAGTTATCGATGCTAGACGCAATCATGTCTATGCAGGATTTTATGAAAATGGGCAGGCGGTCAAAGCCGATGTCTATCTTTCTTTTGAAGTTTTGCTAGAAGAAGTGAAAAGCTATGAACATGTGACCTTTGTGGGCGAAGTAGAGGCTTTCATTGAACAGATAAAAGAAGTCTTGCCGAAAGCTCACTATCAAGCGACTTTACCGTCTGCGTATCGTCTTGCCTTGGACGGAGAAATTGAGCCAGCCAGCGAAGTGATGACCTTTGAACCACGCTATCTCAAGCGGGTTGAGGCAGAGGAAAATTGGCTCAAGGAGCACAAGGAACAAAATAAAGAAAGCTATATCCAGCGCCTATGATTGAGGTTGAAGAATATCAAGGGCAGGAAGAACTAGCGCCAGCCCTCTATGAAATCTTGGTAGATGTCTATACCATCTCTCCTTGGACGAAAGAGCAGTTAGCAGCAGATATTAAGCGATCAGAAGTTGTCTATTATCTGGCAAAAGAGGGACAGAAGCTTCTTGGCTTTCTAGCTGTCCAAGAGATTGTAGATGAGTTGGAAATCTTGCAGATTGCCGTGAAAAAAGACGCCCAAGGTCAGGGCATTGCGGGGCGTTTGCTAGATTGTATCGAGTCTTTTGATGGTGCTGTATTTTTAGAGGTCAGGGCTTCCAATCAGCGTGCGAAAGGCTTATATGAGCGCTATGGATTTGAAGAAATTGGCAGGCGTAAGGGCTATTACCATGGGCCGATAGAAGATGCCATTGTGATGAAAAGAGAGAAAAATGAACGATAGATATATCCTTGCGATTGAGACCTCTTGTGATGAGACCTCGGTTGCCGTATTAAAAAATGATGCAGAGCTCTTGTCCAATGTGATTGCTAGTCAAATTGAGAGCCACAAGCGTTTCGGTGGGGTAGTTCCTGAAGTGGCTAGCCGTCACCATGTTGAAGTGATCACAGTCTGCATTGAAGAAGCCTTGCAGGAGGCAGGGCTTGAAGCGCATGACCTGACGGCGGTTGCGGTGACTTATGGACCGGGCTTAGTCGGAGCGCTCCTAGTGGGCTTATCAGCCGCAAAAGCCTTTGCGTGGGCAAATGGTCTGCCCCTCATTCCTGTCAACCACATGGCAGGGCACCTAATGGCAGCACGACAAATCAAGGAATTAGAATACCCCTTACTGGCTTTATTAGTGTCGGGGGGGCATACGGAATTGGTCTATGTGGCAGGTCCAGGAGACTACAAGATTGTCGGTGAAACGCGTGATGATGCAGTCGGTGAGGCCTATGATAAGGTCGGTCGGGTCATGGGACTTCCCTATCCAGCGGGTCGTGTCATTGATGAACTCGCACATCAGGGAGCAGATGTCTATGGCTTTCCGCGTGCCATGATCAAAGAGGACAATCTGGAATTTTCGTTTTCAGGCTTGAAATCTGCCTTTATCAACCTCTATCACAATGCTGAGCAACGAGGGGAAACCTTGTCCAATGAAGACTTGTCCGCTTCTTTTCAAGCTTGTGTCCTTGATATCTTAATGGTAAAGACTAAGAAGGCGCTTGAAAAATATCCTGTCAAGACCTTGGTGGTTGCAGGGGGAGTAGCTGCTAATCAGGGCTTGCGCGAGCGTTTAAATCAGGAAATAACCGATGTTGAGGTCATTATCCCACCCTTGCGCCTCTGCGGTGATAATGCAGGCATGATTGCCTTAGCTGCGGTCAGCGAATGGAACAAGAACAACCTAGCGTCTCTGGATTTGAATGCCAAGCCGAGTCTGGCTTTTGATTTCTTGTAGGATTGCTTATAGTAACTGGAGAGCCGAGAGGTTCTTTTTTTAATGTTTCAACTGGCAGATCTGATTTTTCTGAAAATAACTTGAAAAGGTTGACGATAGACGGTTTGTGGCTTATACTAGAAAAAATGATCGGAGCTTGGAAAGGAGAACGGTGTGGAACAATCATTGGTGAGAGAAGGGGCGATTGCTGCGATTCCAACGGTCTTGGGCTATGCGAGTATCGGGCTAGCTTGTGGGATTGTTTCGGTTAATTCAGGCATTTCGCCTTTGGAAATGGGCTTGATGAGTTTGTTGGTCTATGCAGGAAGTGCGCAATTTGTGATGTGTGCCATGATTTTAGCAGGTGCACCTTTGATGTCCATCGCGGCGACAATCTTTTTTGTTAACCTGCGTCATTTTCTATTGAGCTTGCATACAGCGACCATATTTCAAAAAAATTCTTTGGGTTCTAATTTTTTTATCGGGTCTTTTTTGACAGATGAATCCTACGGTGTTTTGCTGCGCAAGCATTTGGAGGATGCAGATGTATCGCCTGACTGGATGTATGGTAATAATCTAGCTAGCTATACTGCATGGGTATTGTTTACCATTTTAGGCAATCTTATCGGCAGCTTCATTCCAAATCCGGAAGGGCTAGGGCTTGATTTTGCATTGGTAGCAATGTTTGTAGGAATTTTTGCAGGTCAGCTAGAAGCAATGGCTAGACAGCTTCCTTTAAAAAAGATTGGTTGGATTTTACTGAGTGTATTTTGGGCTTATATGGGGTTAGTTCTGATTACCTCTTCTTATATTGCGGTTCTTGTAGCGACCCTAGTCGGCTGTTTTGTGGGGGTGATGGTAGATGATTGATCGGTATGTATTCGTGGCTATTCTCATTGCGTTAGTAGTGACCTGGGTGCCTAGGGTCTTGCCCTTTGTCTTGACCAAAGGAAAATCCCTGCCACCTCTTACCTTGCGTTTTTTACGTTTTCTGCCTCTTTCTATTATCTTTGCCTTGACCTTATCAAGTATAGTGGATGAAAGAGTGGGACATTTTCCACGCTTTCTGCCGATTGAAACAATAGCGTTGTTACCGACCTTTTTCGTCGTTTTAAAAACAAAGAATATTTTGCTCGCTGTGGTAGTGGGGGTAGCAGTTACGGCGATTTTACGCCTTATTTCAGGATTCTAACATACTAAAAAGTTCGAGGGAAACATCTCGAACTTTTGTGTTTTTATTTCAAACGGAAGGTCTTGGGTGCTTTTTTGAGGAGGATCAGATAGCCGATGCCGACATAGAGGCTGATACCGATAGACAGGCCTAGGATATACAGTGGACTTGCGATTTTTAGTTGGGTATTGAGATAGGCCAGCCAATAGAGGGCTCCGCTGAGAATACGATAGAGAGGGTTGACAATGTCCATGTCCTTGGTGAAAGGCTGGAGAATGTAGTAGATAAAGAGGTCGTGGAAAGAAAATAGGAAGGTGATGCTGAGCATGAGATAAGCAGTCAAAAGAGTCAGCTGCCACGAATATTGGAAATGGCCCATGAGCATGATGATGAGAAATAGAGCAGAGGCAAAAATGCTGTTAAATTTTAGTGTTTGGATAAAGCGATAGTTAAAGCCAGCTAAAATCGTCTTAGGCTCTCGATAAAATGGATAATGGAGCATAGAGATGTCGCAATTGACAAAGACCATTTGGGTGATTGTCTTGCCGAGAGAGCCTGCATACATGATCATGAGGGTAAAGGGAAGGAGGGCAATCAATCCTTCCTCGGGTAACTTGAAAGGTTCGTGTGCAAAGAATGCAATCGTCGCAAATAGAGTAGGAACGATGAGTAAGAAAGCCAGTCGTTTTTTTAATCCTTTTGCAAGTATGGTGTGGTAGCGCTGGAAAAGCAGAGCATTAAGGTAGTTCATACCAGTCAGATGAGACAGGTCTTTTTGCTTGTCCAAGCTCAATTTTTCCTGCATTTTGAGTCCCTGACGGGTATATTCGTTTCCTTGGGTCATCTGGAAGATTTTCTTGTCGAATGCAAGAGATTCTTCCATGCGGAAGTTGAGGAATTCCGTTACCCTGTCAAAGGCGAGAACAGAGCGCAGGCTGATGATGAGCAGAGGGAGTTGAACAATCAGTAGTGCTAGTAAAAAGTAGCTGTTTAGCGCATCTCGTGTGAAAAAAGCAAGGATTGCACAGGTAAGCCCTGGTGCGATAAGTGCCCAATTTTGCCAAGACCAATTTTTTACCACAATCTTGCGATTAAAGAGCCAAAAATTACAAGCATAGCTAGCTAATTGGGCAGTTGGAAGAGTGAAGATACCAACCGGGAGAATCAGCCATTGATGTGCTAGACCGCTCAAGACCATCAAGGCAGGAAGATAGGCTAGGCTATGGATAAAAGGTTCTACCAACAATTGACTTTGCAAAAAGAGCCTTTGGGAAAGTTTAAAATTCACCATAAACTCGCGATTTGACTGAAAAATGACAGATTCAAAACCTCTCAAGAAGCGAGCGATTAGCCCTGTCATGCAAAGCCAAATCGCAAAGCCAAGCAAGAAGCTCTGGGGCTGCAGTGGTAGGGATAATGGCTCAGCCCCTGTTGCAAGATTGATAGCGATATGGGCTATCCCCACATAGAGCGTCAGCCAAATGAACTTGGCAAGAAAGCGCATGGGAATGTTTAGAATGGTGAAAATATAAAAGAGAATTTTTTTGAATGAGTAGGAGCGATAGACTGTTTCAGGAATAGTTGAGCCTAGCAAGGGGATTTTTCGAAGGTAGTAGAGCAATCCATTGACCTGCTTGCTGAGGTTAAAGGTTTCCTGATACCAGCTGTAACGTAGAATGTCTTTCATATGTCTACCTCTTATTTATCTGCTAATAAGTTGACCACCTCTTGCTCAAAATCCGCATCGTGTAGGCGATCGGTTGGTACAGCCTGTAATGTATGATGGTGTAAAAGAACAATCTCGTCACAGAGGTCTTGAGCCAGTTGGAGGATATGGGTTGAAAAGATGATGACGGAATCTTTTTTAGCCTCGCGAATGAGTTGTTTGAACTCATGGGCGGCAACAGGGTCAAAAGAGGTCAGAGGTTCATCGAGTAAGAGCACAGCTGGTTGCACAATCAGCGAAAGGAGGAGTTGTACCTTGTTTTGCATACCGTGGGAGAAATCCTTGAGCAAGCGGTGTTGGTCTTCTTCGTCAATGCCAACGAGTGTCAGCCAGTCTTTGGGACCGCGGTGGTGGCGGAGCTTGTTCTTGTGGATATCCATGTAAAAACGGACAAATTCAAAGGCTGTCATAAAGGCAGGCAGTTGCGGATAGGTCTGGGTAAAGCCGATATCGGTCGAATCATAATCGCGTAGTTGCCCCTCTTCTTCAAACTGAATGCTGCCTTGTTCAAGGACAAGATTTCGAGCAATACAGTTAAAAAGAGTGGTTTTTCCTGCGCCGTTTCTGCCCAGCAGTCCATAAATCTTTCCCTGTTCAAAGGTGAAAGAGGCATCTTGTAGGATAACTTTTTGGTCAAATTGTTTGGAGATAGAGTTGAGAACGAGTTTTGTCATGAGAAATCTCCTTCTTTGTGTTTTTGTTCTATATCTATCATACAATAAAATACAAAAAAATTCAAGGGCTTCCTTGAATTTTATGAAAACGGTATCGGCTGTATCCCTGCAACCCAGCCAGTGCAGAGGCAGTAGGTGATGTTGAAGCCTCCTGTATGGGCATTGATGTCAAGCACCTCACCCGCAAAGTGAAGCCCTGAGACTTTCTTGCTCTCGAGAGTCTTGGGATTGATTTCCTTGAGGTCGACTCCACCCTTGGTCACAAAGGACTTGGCTAGTGACATCTTGCCTGTAATGGGAATCGGTAGCGCCTTGATTGTAGCTATCAGTTGGTCCCTTTCTTTTTTAGACAGTTGTTTGACTTTGAGGGGATAAGACTTCGCAAAGAACTCTGCCAAGCGTTCGGGCATCAGGCTTTTTAGGACATTTTTGAGGGTTTTTTCTCGTTCGTCCTCTAAGAGGGTAGCCAATTCTTCCTTATTCATCTGCGGTAGTACATCGAGATAGGCCGTTTCTCCACCCTTGACGAAGCTCGATAGCCGTAGGGCGGCAGGGCCAGAAAGCCCAAAATGCGTGAACAAGAGATCGTGGGTGATAACGTGTTTGTCGTAGAAGAGAGTGACATCGCCTAGCGAAATGCCTTGAAGCGCCTTGTGGGGGAAATCAGTCAGAAGCGGACTTTCCGCTGCTTCGATGTCGGTTACAGCAAGCTTGAAATGGCGGGCAATGTCATGGCCAAATCCAGTAGAGCCTGTTGAGGGATAGGATTTTCCGCCTGTTGTGACAATGACTTTGGGGCTTGTGAAGAGCTGGTCTGTGGTCTTAATCTGAAACGTGTCATCGGTTTTTTTGACGGAGAGAACTTCTGTCCCTGTTTGAATGTCAACACCCAAATCCAACATTTTCATCTCAAGCGCCTTGATAATGGTCTGGGAACGGTCTGTCGTTGGAAAGACTCGACCGTGGTCTTCGACTTTTAGCTTGACGCCGTTGTCTTTAAAGAAATGGATGATATCGTGGTTGTCAAATTGTGAAAAGACACTGTAGAGAAACCGTCCGTTTCCAGGAATCCCTGCAAGCAAGTCCTCAAGTGTGCCATTGTTGGTTACATTGCAGCGACCGCCACCTGTTCCCGCTAATTTCTTGCCAAGCCTGCGATTTTTTTCCAGAAGCAGAGTGGACTGACCATAGAAACTTGCTGCTATCGCAGCCATCATGCCAGCAGGTCCTGCGCCAATAATAATCGTATCAAAATGTGTCATATCCATTCCTTTTTTCTTGTTCATTCTATTCTATCTTTTTATTGTATCACAAAAGCAGATTGGCGGGTATCAGAATAGTAGGAAAATTTGACAGGACTTGTTACCTTACAATAGATGTGAGACCTGAGTACAAAAAAGAAGAAACCTGATATGATAAAAGTAACCACACTTCTCATAAAGGAATCTTCTCATGACTAGTATACCACAAAACCTTCGTTATTTGCCACATACGCTCGACACACGTTACCACGCGGTGAAAACGTATCGTGGTGGGGCTTCTGTCGCCTTCATCTGCAGGCGGTATAAGGTCTCAAAAGCCTCTCTCATGCGCTGGAATAAGCGATTTGACGGAACCAAGGACTCTCTCAAAGATAAGTCCCACAGACCACACAAAACTCACCCCAAAGCTCATACTGAGCAAGAAATCAGGTGGATTAAAAACTGTATCCGCAGAAATCCAAATGCAACCCTCATCGAGATTTTCTACAAGCTAAGAGCCAACAAGGGATACGACAGACACCCTTGCTCTCTCTTTCGGGTCTTGAGAAAAATGGGATTCTTCAAGGCGGTTGAAACCAAGAAAGAGGCCTATGTTCCTAAACCCTATGATACACCCACGAAATTAGGAATCAAGTGGCAAATGGACGTGAAGTACGTCCCTAAGCACTGTTACACTGGCACGATGCCTGAAAAATTTTACCAGTACACTGTCATTGACGAAGCAAGCAGAGAGCGATTTATCTATCCCTTCAAGGAACAGTCCTCTTACTCCACTGTCCAGTTTGTCAAAATGGCCATCAAACACTTTCGCTACAAGCCACAAATTATTCAGACCGACAATGGATTTGAGTTTACTCACTTCAAGGAAACCAAGCAGATTCACCCCTTGGATGTGCTTTGTAAAGAGCTGGGCATAGTGCACAAGCTCATTCGACCGCGAACACCTAGACACAACGGCAAAGTGGAACGCAGCCACAGAAACGATAACAGACGCTTTTACCAACACTTGCGATTCTACTCCTACGATGACCTCATCAGGCAGATGAAACGATACCTCTACACCTCTAACAGACTCCCCATGCAGAGCCTAGGTTGGAAATCCCCTATTGAAACAAGAAAATTTCTCCAAGGAGCTAGCTCCTTGGAGATAGAATAGCATATCATGGTTTCTAAAAATAATAGTTTGGTCTCACATCATTGACAAAGGTACAAATAGTAGGAAAATTTGACAGGACTAGGTGGTTGTGGTAAGATTTTAATGATACAAACAAGAAAAAATCAAGCAACTGAGGATAATATGGGAATTGAAAAGACAGTCAGCGAATTAGCAGAGATTTTAGGAGTGAGTCGTCAGGCGATGAACAACCGTGTCAAGTCTCTTCCAGAAGAGTTCGTTGAGAAAAATGAAAAGGGTGTAACGGTTGTCAATCGTGCAGGCCTCGTCAAGTTAGAAGAGATTTACAAGACGACGATTTTTGAAGATGAGCCGATTAGTGAAGAAGTCAAGCAACGTGAGCTGATGGAAATCTTGGTGGATGAAAAAAATGATGAAATCAGTCGCTTGTATAAGCAGCTCGAGGTCAAAGACAAGCAGATTGCGGAAAAAGATGAGCAGTTGCGGGTCAAGGATATTCAGATTTCTGAAAAAGACAAGCAGCTGGATCAACAGCAACAACTGACCTTAAAAGCCATGGCTGACAAGGATGTCTTGAAGTTGGAATTGGAAGAAGCAAAGGCACATGCGCAGGAAAAAACAAAAGGCTTCTTTGCACGATTATTTGGACGATAAGGAGTTTGGGACGAGAAAATGTCTCAGACTTTTTCTTTTTTGTTGGGAACAGCCCAATTGTTCTTGCTGAGCGGGGGAGATAAATTGGGCTCAAAGAAGCTAGAACTTTAAAATGAAAAGGGTTACAATAAAAACAAGGAGGACGACATGATTGATAACCGTACCATTGCTATCTTAATGGAATTGTTTGCCAATCAAGAGATGAGCCTGTATGAATTGAGTATTCAGACAGGGATTGAAAAAGAACAGTTATTGGCAAGCCTTGAGCAAGTCAATCACGTATTAGAGGCCCATGCTTTTGAGGTGATTCAGGAGCAAGACGGAGTTTATCACGTACCTGATTCCTTGCTAGAAGAAAGTTATCATATTTTTGAATTGTTTCGCAATCGGCAAATTTATTTGTCGCAGGAGGAGCGGCTTGTTCTCATCTATCTTTATACCTTTATTCGGAAGGATTTTATTTCCAATGTGCATTATCAAGAACTCTTGAGTGTCAGTAGGAATACCACACTTTCGGATATTAAAAATGTAAAGGAAATGTGCTTGCGATTTGGTGTTTCATTTGACTATACCAGAGCGCGTGGTTATCACTTAAATGGTCGTGAGGAAGACAAACATCGCCTAGCCTTGTATGCCATTAGTGATTGCTTACAGGCCTCGATTGGCTTGTGGGCCTTGGATTACATTCTAAGAGCTTGGCAGGAAGACAATGCGATTGATGTATTGAAAAAGACTAGTCAGCAGGCCTGTCAATTTTACCAAGTTTCGGCCTTAGAAGATCGTTTGGATGAATACTTGTACTTTTTACAGTTCCTTGCTATTCGCCAGGCTAGGGTTCAGTTGGAAATTGATTGGCCGGCGACAACAACTCTTGGATTTATTCAAGAATTTGTAGAGCAACTCTGGGGAATCCTTCAAACCAAAAAGAAGGCGGATTATACCTTGTCAGAGAAATGGTTGGCCTATTTAGCCCATTTGTTACAGGGGTGCCTTGAGGGAGATTTAGAGCAAAAAGAAGGTTTGTTTCATCAGTTGACCGTTGCGATTGTGGAGGAAATGGAGCGACTGTCTCTGATTGAATTTGATAATCGTTTGGAAATGATTGAGGGCCTACAGCGCCACTTGATTCCTGCTTATTATCGCTTGACCTCACAGTTGGTCAATGTCAACTCCTATACGGATGTGATTAAGGAAGAGCATAAGGACTTATTCCAATTAGTGCAAAAAGCCTTAGCACCTTTAGAAGCTCATCTCGGTTTTGCCATTCCAGACAGTGAAGTATCCTACTTTGTCATTCACTTTGGTGGCTACATTGAGGCAAAAAAAGAGCGTTCGTTTCGCTACCGTGCCTTGGTGGTCTGCCCTAACGGGGTCAGCTCATCCTTGATTGTCAAAGAAAATCTCCGCCAGCTGTTTCCAAATATTTCTTTTGCGGATACGCATTCGCTCAAGGAATTTGAAGAAAGCCGTAGCGAAGAGTACGATATGATTTTTGCGACGATTAAGCTGGAGACCCAATTACCTTTCTTTTTAGTTCCTCAGTTGATGACAAATAGCCAAAAGAAAGATTTATTCCAGTTGGTGAGTGAACAATTTCCAAATGCCGGTTATTTCCCGATTGAAATTGAACAATTACTAGCAGTGATTGGCAAGTACGCGACGATTCATCGTGAGCAGTCCTTGAAATACGAGTTGGTTCAGTTTATGAATCAGCAATCTTATGAACGAAGGAGACGAAGTCCTATGTTAGGCGAACTTATTACGAAAGAGACCTTCCAACGCTCTAGCGAGAGTCTGAATTGGAAAGAAGCGATTGCTTTAGCCGCTCAGCCTTTAGTAGCAAATGGTTCGGTGGAAGAACGATATATTGATGCCATGATTGGCAAGGTGACAGAGTTTGGTCCCTTTATTGATTTAGGAAAAGGCGTAGCCATTCCTCATGCGCGTCCAGAAGACGGGGTCAATCAAATTGGGATGTCCATGCTAGCTTTGGAAAATCCAGTCTATCTCCTTGATGATCCAGCGCATGAAATTCGTCTGTTTATCTGCATTGCAGCAATTGATAACCAGACACACTTAAAGGCACTTTCAGGTTTAACAGCCATTTTACGAAAGGAAGAAAATATTCAACAACTCATCAATGCCAAGAGCTTTGATGATATCGCAGACTTAATAAAGGAGGTTAACTAATATGTTACGAATCGGTACTGCATGTGGTTCAGGATTGGGGTCAAGTTTCATGGTGCAAATGAACATTGAGTCAATCTTGAGAGATTTAGGCGTTTCAGATGTAAACGTTGAGCATTATGACTTGGGTGGTGCAAATCCAAGTGAAGCTGATGTATGGATTGTAGCTCGTGACTTGGCAGATTCTGCAACACACTTGGGTGATGTCCGTGTCTTAAATAGTATTATTGACATGGATGAACTCAAAGAACTCGTTACAGCAATTTGTCAGGAAAAAGGCTTAATTTAATGAAAAAGTGAAGCGGCTTAGTTACCGCTTCTAAGGGAGGATATGATTATGTTTTTAAATTTTTTAATTGATATTGCAAAGACGCCTTCAATTTTGGTTGCGTTGATTGCAATTTTAGGATTGGCTCTTCAAAAGAAGCCAGCAGCTGATTTGATTAAAGGTGGCTTGAAAACCTTTGTTGGGTTCATTGTTGTTGGTGGTGGTGCCAATATTATCATTAGCTCACTTGAGCCATTCAGTAAAATGTTTGAACAAGCCTTTCATTTGACAGGGGTTGTTCCAAATAACGAAGCAGTCGTAGCGGTTGCCTTGACAGAATATGGTACAGCGACTTCGCTAATCATGTTACTCGGTATGATTTTCAATATCGCAATTGCCCGCTTTACTCGCTTTAAATACATCTTCTTGACAGGTCACCATACGCTTTACATGGCGTGTATGATTGCGGTTATTCTCTCTGTGGCAGGATTTACCTCTGCTGGTTTGATTGTCATGGGTGGATTGGCTCTTGCCTTAATCATGACTTTGTCTCCAGCCTTTGTACAAAAATACATGGTTCAATTGACTGGCAATGATAAGGTGGCGCTTGGTCACTTTGGTTCACTTGGTTACTGGCTCAGCGGATTTATCGGTGGTCTTGTAGGGGACAAATCAACTTCAACTGAAGATATTAAATTCCCTAAAGGTTTAGCATTCTTGCGTGATAGTACCGTAAGTATCGCTATTTCAATGTCTGTTATTTATATGATTGTAGCCTTCTTTGCAGGTGGCGACTACATTAAAGAAAATCTTAGCAATGGAACAAATAGCATGGTGTATGCTCTTACCCTTGGTGGTACATTTGCAGCAGGTGTCTTTGTTATCTTGGCAGGTGTACGCTTAATCTTGGCAGAAATCGTTCCAGCCTTCAAAGGAATTTCAGAAAAATTGGTACCAAATTCAAAACCAGCCTTGGACTGCCCAATCGTGTATCCATACGCACCAAATGCTGTATTGATTGGTTTTATCTCTAGTTTTGTTGGTGGTATCGTGAGCATGTTCATCTTGATTGCAACAGGTGGCGTGGTTATCTTGCCAGGTGTTGTGCCTCACTTCTTCTGTGGTGCGACTGCAGGGGTTATGGGAAATGCCTCAGGTGGTGTTCGTGGTGCTGTTATTGGTTCATTTGTTCATGGTATGCTCATTAGCTTCCTTCCAGTCTTCTTGCTTCCAGTTCTAGGAAATCTTGGATTTGCTGGTTCAACATTCTCTGATGCAGACTTTGGTCTATCAGGAATCTTCCTTGGTCTTCTAGCAGATCATGGTGGTGTTATGACTGTTTCAATCGGTATCTTTGCAATCTTGGCATTGATGGTTGGTTTATCAGTTGTCAAGAAAGATCAGAAAGAAGGATAAAATATGACAAATAGGCTAGAAGAGTTGACACACTTTGCAAAAGAAATTAGATACCATACCTTGACAACCTTGAATCAACTTGGATTTGGTCACTATGGTGGAAGTTTGTCAATTGTTGAAGTTTTAGCCGCTCTATATGGTGAGGTTCTGGATGTAACTATCCAGAATTTCGCTTCTAAGGAGCGTGATCACTTTGTCCTTTCAAAAGGGCATGCAGGACCAGCCTTGTATAGTACCTTGTACTTGAAAGGTTTCTTTGACCATGATTTTCTCTGGTCGTTGAATCGCAACGGAACACGTTTGCCGTCTCATCCTGATCGGAACTTGACACCTGGGGTGGATATGACAACAGGTTCTCTTGGTCAAGGAATGAGTGTTGCGACAGGAATTGCCTACGGTAAACAAATTACGAATTCGCCTCACTATACCTATGCCTTAGTAGGAGATGGAGAATTGAATGAAGGTCAGTGTTGGGAAGCTGCTCAATTCGCAGCACACCAAGAGTTATCTCACTTGATTCTTTTTGTAGATGATAATAAGAAACAATTAGATGGTCCTACTGCAGAAATTTGCCAAACCTTTGATTTTGTAGAAAAATTTGCCTCCTTTGGTTGGGAAGCCGTTCGGGTAGATGGTTCTAGTATCGAAGCGATTCTTGATGCGATTCAAGTGATGAAAGACAGTCGTTCTTCTCATCCAAAATGTATTGTACTTGATACTGTCAAGGGACAAGGAATTGATTTCCTTGAAACGATGGCAAGTAACCACCATTTACGACTATCTGGTCAATTGGTGGATGATTTAGAAGCTGCTGCACAGGCGTTAGCAAGTGAATTGGAGGTCACAGAATGAGACAAACAACAGAAATGCGTTTGGTATATAGCGACTTCCTCGCTGAAGTCGGTAAGGTTAATCAAGAAATTGCAGCCTTAGAAGCCGATTTATCAAGCTCAATGTCGACAAGTAAATTGCCGTCTATCCTTGGTGGACGTTATGTCAACGTTGGAATTATGGAGCAAGAAATGGTTGGGGTAGCAGCAGGGATGTCTATTTTAGGCTACAAACCTTATTTGCATACATTTGGTCCATTTGCCAGCCGCCGTGTCTTTGACCAAGTATTCTTATCACTAGGCTATGCTCAATTAAATGCGACAGTGATTGGTTCAGATGCGGGTGTATCAGCTGAAATGAATGGTGGCACACACATGCCATTTGAAGATCTTGGCTTGATGCGCTTGATTCCAAAAGCACGGATTTATGAAGTCAGTGATGATATACAGTTTCGAGCAGTCTTGGATGAGACCTTGGAAACAGATGGTATGAAGTATATTCGAACCATTCGTAAAGCTCCAACAGCTATTTATCAAGGTGGCGAAGACTTTAGCAAGGGCTATTGTGTCTTGCGCGAAGGAGTAGCTGCGACAATTGTCGCAAGTGGAATCATGGTGGAGCAGGCTTTGAAAGCAGCAGATTGCTTGGCAGAAGAAGGCATTGCGGTGCAAGTCATTGACCTCTTTCGAATGAAGCCAATCCATGAAGAGGTTCTGGGGCTGCTTGCAGGAAAGCCAGTGATTACTGCAGAAAACCACAATCGTGTGGGTGGTCTTGGTAGTGCTGTTTGTGAATTAGCAAGTACCAGTCCAAATACTCCAGTTTACCGCGTCGGTGTCGATGAATCCTTTGGTCAAGTTGGTCAACAAGCCTACCTCATGGATGTCTATGGTCTGACTGCAGAGCACATCGTAGCTCAGGTCAAGTCAGCACTAGCTTAGACAAAAGAGCTTGGGATAAACCAGGATGAGCGCGGAGCGCTCGCCCACAAAAGCATGTAATCTGAAAGATTACGTATAAAAAGTCTGATTAGAAAAGTAAAAAGCGAACAAAGGAAGAGTTAACATCTTAAAACTCTCTTTGTTCGTTTTTTGTATACATTTTAGTAGAAGAGACGATATGAAATGATAGATTTCTAACGTGAAACTCTTTTTATCCCAAGCTTGTTTTATATGAAAAAACTTAGTAATACTCTCCTTGGCGGTAGTCCCATGAGTTGAAGTGGTCAGACAGGTGCATCATGATTTTATCAATATCAAGACCTTTACGAATGACGACAGGGCATGGAGAAATCGAACGGCTGTCCTTTCCTTGCTCTGGGATGAGTTTGCCATCAGCGTCTACCATAGAGACCATGACCCCTTGCTCATAACGGGTTTCAATGGTCTTGTCAGGCTGGATAGAGGCTACATAATCATCTGCTTCGATGACAAGATCGACTTTTGTTTCGATACGCTCACCAATTCCTTCGACCTTCCCACGGTTTCCTTTACCAGAAGGGTTCGCAGAAGAAGCGTAGACCATACGACCTTCTTTTTCCCACATTGCTTTGGCAATTTGCTCTCCGGCAACACCAAATTTAATGACAAAGCAGGAAGTCCCACGACTATCTGTCATCAATTCTTCACGACCATCGCCGTAGGATTTGAGTTTTGCATAGGCCTCTTCACGCCAAGGAAGAATGCAGCCGAGCAAAATATCTTCGTCCCAATGCTTTTGGTAGAAGGCTTCAATCTCGGGAGTCATTTGCGCTAATTCACGGAGTTCTTCCATACTGCCACATAGGACGACCCCAGGCTTATTGCGTTTGCGTTCTTTAGCGTCAAATTTTCGTTCCAAACCAGCCTTATCAGCGGTCATGATAATATAGCCAACCTTGGTAGGGCAGACAATCACGCCACCCTCTCCTTTGATAATGTCAAGTCCTTCTTGTGACAATTGTCCGTCCCAATGGATTTGTTTCGTCATACGTTCAATCTCCTTGTCTAAATTTTCAGATAATTCAATTATATCAGAATTTTTGTGAAAATCAAGCCTGTTTTCAAGATCAAAAAATGAGAAATCGGTATTGCTTGAACAGAATGATAGACTTTGGTATACAAGTAGTAAAGTAATGAGGAAAGTCATCTAAAAATTCAATTCATGAAAATTTCAAAAAAATATTCTTGCCTTTTTGCATTTTTTCGTTATACTAGTAAGTAACTCAATCGCCTGTTTGGTTCCTTTCTGTAGGAAAGAATAAATCAGATGGATGATACAAAACAAATACCGGTTGACGTCTCATAGGAGGATTTGACTCCAACTGTGAGAAAGACGGAACTCTGGAGAGACCGTAATGGCGCCGAAGGGGCAAGGTGATGTGTTAGCACGTCACTCAAACTCTCAGGCAAAAGGACAGAGCATAGGAACGCGGAAGAGAACTTTCCCCTAGGCTAGTTGGTAAAATGACTGCTGATGATACAAAAAATCGCAGCATCATTCTCATTATGGTTGAAACAGAGTTTGACAGTTGTGGTCAGACTCTTTTGTTTGTCATAGATTAGAATATGGAGGAGATAGGATGGTAGAAATCTTACAGCGTGTCAATAGTTTGGTCTGGGGAGCCCCTTTACTGATGTTGTTGGTGGGAACAGGAGCTTATTTTACCTTTCGGTTAGGACTTTTTCAGGTCAGAAAACTGCCGCGAGCTTTTGGACTTATCGTAGCAGATGATCGGAGTGGTCAGGGAGATGTGTCTAGTTTTGCAGCCCTTTGTACGGCTCTTGCAGCAACGGTCGGAACAGGAAACATTGTCGGAGTAGCAACTGCCATTAAGACGGGTGGTCCAGGAGCTCTCTTTTGGATGTGGGTTGCAGCCTTTTTTGGAATGGCAACCAAGTATGCAGAAGGCTTTTTGGCAATTAAATATCGGACAAAAGATGCCAACGGTCAGGTAGCCGGAGGTCCCATGCACTACATCACACTTGGTATGGGGAAAAAATGGAAGCCTTTGGCTGTCTTCTTTGCGATTTCAGGCGTTCTAGTGGCTTTTCTTGGGATTGGCACCTTTGCACAGGTCAATTCGATTACTTCTTCCTTGGAAAATAGCTTTGCCTTTTCTCCTCAGATTGTGAGTATCATTTTGGCAGTCATTGTAGCAGTC
The DNA here is from genome assembly GCF_003595525.1 of Streptococcus respiraculi. Lineage (NCBI taxonomy): Bacteria > Bacillati > Bacillota > Bacilli > Lactobacillales > Streptococcaceae > Streptococcus > Streptococcus respiraculi. The sequence goes on from NZ_CP022680.1 coordinate 579,613, forward strand.
ATTATTTTTGGTGGAATTGAGTCTATTTCCAGTGTCTCAACTAAGGTAGTTCCTTTTATGGCTCTCTTATATATTGTAGCAACAGTGGCTCTACTAGCTGTGAACGCCAATCAATTATTACCTACCCTTGGCTTAGTCGTGAAAAGTGCCTTTACACCAAGTGCGGCTCTAGGTGGTTTTGCAGGAGCTAGCGTGCGTGCAGCAATCCAAAATGGGATTGCCCGAGGCGTTTTTTCAAATGAATCAGGGCTTGGTTCAGCTCCAATTGCAGCAGCGGCAGCCAAGTCCAATCAGCCAGTCGAACAGGGCTTGATTTCCATGATTGGAACCTTTATTGATACCATTATTATCTGTAGCTTGACTGGCTTGTCTATTTTGGTAACAAGCCAGTGGACAGTAGCAGGATTAGAAGGTGCGCCGTTGACACAGGCAGCTTTTGCAACCTTTTTTGGTACTCCAGGATCCCTTGCTCTAACTTTTAGCTTGGTTCTCTTTGCCTTTACAACCATTTTAGGGTGGAGTTACTATGGAGAACGCTGTTTTGAATTTCTCTTTGGGACACGGTTTATCTTGCTCTATCGTATCATCTTTATTGCCATGGTCGCTTTGGGTGGATTTCTCCAATTGGAAGTGATTTGGGTTATCGCTGATATTGTTAATGGCTTAATGGCTCTGCCGAATTTAATTGCTCTACTAGCTTTATCGCCAATCATTATTCGTGAAACAAGAAAATATTTTAAGGAACTATAACTCAGAAAAGTTTGTTGTTCGATCAAGAAATGGCTGACTTGTCTATGGTATAATAACAGATAGAAAGGAGGGCGTAATGTCATTTTTTGCAAAATATCTAGCCCAATTTGATCTAGAAACTCTTGTCATGGAGCTGGTTAGTAAGCTCCTATCGCTCATTCTTCTTGTTCTTGTTTTTTATATCATTAAGAAAATAGTCACTATTTCTGTCAGAAAGCTCATTTTATCTTCTATTCGCGTATCAACGCAGGAGGTGGGACGACAAAAAACCATTGCTCGTCTTTTGGAGAGTGGCTTGAACTACCTTTTGTACTTTCTCTTATTATATTCTGTCTTGACGATTCTAGGACTGCCAGTTTCTAGTTTATTGGCTGGGGCAGGAATTGCAGGGGTTGCTATTGGGATGGGAGCTCAGGGCTTTTTATCTGACTTGGTCAATGGTTTCTTTATTCTGCTTGAACGCCAATTTGATGTGGGAGATGTGGTTGGCTTGACGAATGGCTCTATTAAAATAAAGGGTACAGTTGTCAGCGTAGGCATACGGACAACTCAGGTTCGAGATGGAGATGGTACGCTGCATTTCATCCCAAATCGCAATATTTTGGTGGTGAGCAATCAATCGCGAGGCGATATGCGTGTTCAGGTAGATGTTCCGCTGAGTCTGACGACTGATTTGGATAAGGTTTGGCAGGTTATCGAGCGTGTCAATCAAAAGGAATTAGCTTCCCAAACTGCAATTAAAGGAGCAAAAATGGTTGGTCCTCAGACACTCGAAAATGGCTCTTTTGTTTTTCGTGTCCAATTTTTTGTGATCAGTGGGCAGCAAAGTCAGATTTATCAGCATTTTTATATGGTCTATCACCAAGCCCTACTTGCAGAAGGCATTAATCTTTATGTGTAAAGAAAGGACAAAACGTGTTTCCAAAAGAATTTATTATTGAAAATGGCTATGTCTATTATCGGAAAAAACCGCTGTACAAGCAGCTCTTGTTTTGGACAACCATTGCTGGCGCAATCATGACAGTTTTAATGAGCTTTCTCTTTACTCTTTCCTTGGCTGGTTGGACAGATTTAGATGAGGAGAGTTACCTCGACAATCAAGCAGTTACAGAGCATGCGGTAGGTCAACCAGTAGAATTGGACAATGGTTTGGTGATGACTGTTGATTCACTAGATCTTGATTCAGAAATCGCACTGGCAGACGATAGTTACCCACAGACAGTAGTGGTAAAGGTAACAGTTGAAAATCCTACTAAGAATTCAGAGTATTTTGAAGAGAAATTAGCACTAGTAGAAGGGCTAGGTTCTGATGATCAGGATAGTTGGATAGGTGTCTACCTACTCGATAATAGAACCTATGATACTCCATTGAAAAAGAAAGTAGCTGCTGGAGAAAAGGAAACCTTTACTTTAATCTATGGCGTCGCTCCTCATACACAATACCGCTTGCGATATGATGAAGATGTTTGGATGACATTACAGGGTGAAAGCCTGTGAGAGAACAGCAATAAAAGGCTCAGAGATGAGCCTTTTATTATATATAAATGATAGCTGCTTTGGCATTTGGATAGAGAGTTTGTAATTCTTTTAAAAACTGGGGATGAAGAGAAAGCATGGTTGCCAGGAGTTCTTGATCATGGTCTTCTACATAAATTTTAACCGTCAGAGCCATGCCTATTTTAATAATCTGGTAATTGATATGGGGCAGGACATGTTTGAAATGTTGTAGAATCAAATCATCAATCGGCTCAGTAATTTCTTGGTCAGTCGCAAGGCCATGTGACAGTTCGATAAAAGCAGCGTGAAGCATTTTAACAGGCTCTGGTAGGAGGCAGATAACGGAAATGCTGGTGATAAAGAAGTCGGCGGTATAGTGTAAGAAGCCGAATGTGCCATTGAGATCAATAAAGTAGAGAAGGCAAAAAGCGAGACCTGCTCCTAATGATTGCAATCCGTCAATCATGCTCCCCTTGGTTTCTGCCTTTAAAATGGTACTTAGGAAATTGATTTTTCGATTTTGGTAGTGATTATAAAAGCTAAGAGCAAAGCAGAGCGTCACAACAAAGAGGGTATAGGGTAAGATTGGCCCGACAAGAAGCGGTTCCCCCTCGCCTGCAAGGAAATAATGAAGGGCAGTCTCAGAAGCATTGATAAAAGCCAGTAGCAACAATAACAAAATTAAAATAGACTTGAAAATAGCATAGAGTGGTTCTAAAAAATGAAGACCATGTGGATAGCGCGTGGTCCTTTTGTGGCTAATTCGCGAGATATAAATACCAACCATTGCAGATAAAAAGCTGATAAATGAGAAAAATCCATCCAGTAAAAGGGCCTGTATATCGGTAATAAAATAGACGATAATTCCAGCAACCGATACAATAAACGTGATGATGAAATTGACTGTTAATGATCGTTGTTCGATGCTTTTTTGCACTGAATAGTCCTCCTTTTATACTAGTTTACCATTCTATTATACCAAAAATGTGCATTTTTCACAAACCGTCTACCTGTCTGTATTTGGATTATCACTTCTTATTAGCAAATACAGTGAATGCTCTATTCCTTTCTAAACCTACTATGCATTTTGAGTCTCACTCCCGAATCATACCACTACTGCCTACTGTATTTCCAATCTGACATAATCGCTATCCTAACTTTGTCAATGTAAGCAATTTATATTGTTTAAGGTAGATAAGTTGGTTGTTTTGGTATAAAAAACCGATGTCATTTTTTGTGAATCTTGAAGTAAAAAAGCCCAATCCCTATTTGGTATAGGAATTGGGCTAGGAGTTATTATCTGAAAAAGTCTTATACTAAACCTTGTGCAATCATAGTATCTGCGATTTGTTCAAAGGCAGCGATGTTGGCACCAGCAAGGTAGTCTTGGCCGAGGTTGTATTTTTCAGCAGTTTCTTTTGCAGTGTTGAAGATGTTGGCCATGATGTCTTTCAAGCGGTTGTCCACTTCTTCGGCAGTCCATGAAAGGCGAAGGCTGTTTTGGCTCATTTCAAGCGCTGATACGGCAACACCACCAGCATTGGCAGCTTTTGCAAGTCCGTAAAGGACACCGTTTTCTTGGTAAGTGTGGATGGCTTCTAAGTTCGAAGGCATATTTGCTCCCTCAGCTACACAGTAGACACCATTTTTTACAAGGCGTGCAGCTGCTGCACCATCAATCTCATTTTGAGTAGCACATGGAAGGGCAATATCTGCTTTTCCTTCGTAGGTCCAAACAGAACCTTCGTGATACGTTGCAGTTGGTTTTTCGGCAGCGTATTCAGTCAAACGAGCGCGTCGATTATTTTTGATTTCACAAAGAAGGTCAAAGTCAATTCCAGTTTCATCAATGATATAACCATTAGAATCAGAAACAGAAATGACTGTTGCACCGAGTTCAGTTGCTTTTTGAACGGCAAATTGTGCTACATTTCCAGAGCCAGAAACAAGGACAGTTTGACCATTGAAGGATTTACCGTTTGCTTGTAGCATATTGTCAGTGAAGTAGACAAGACCATAACCAGTTGCTTCTGGACGAATCAAGCTACCACCAAAACCGATTGGTTTACCTGTCAAGACACCCGCATCAAATTGGCGAAGTCGTTTGTATTGACCGTACATGTAACCAATTTCACGACCACCGACACCAATGTCACCAGCTGGTACATCAAGAGAAGGTCCGATATGTTTTTGCAATTCTGTCATGAAACTTTGGCAGAAACGCATGATTTCAGCATCAGTCTTACCTTTAGGATCAAAGTCTGATCCACCTTTACCACCACCGATTGGCAGACCTGTCAAGACATTTTTAAAGATTTGTTCAAAACCAAGGAATTTCAAGATAGACTGGTTAACAGTTGGATGGAAACGAAGACCACCTTTGTAAGGTCCAACTGCTGAGTTAAATTGAACGCGGTAACCACGATTGACTTGTACATTTCCGTCCTTATCAGTCCACGGCACACGGAAGCTGATAATGCGTTCAGGCTCAACAATGCGGGCCAAGATGTTTTCAGTGATGTATTCGGGATGTGCTTCGATAACAGGTTCAAGTGTGTTGAACAATTCTTCAACGGCTTGTAAAAACTCTGTTTCGTGGGGGTTGCGCGCCTTTACCGCTTCAAATGATTGTTGGATATATGCTTTTGCAGTTGTCATAAACAATGCCACCTTTTCTAATGAGATTATTGCTCGGAAAAATCAACCCTTTTCTTATCGACTTTTTGAGATATCAAAGTAAGTTAAGGTTGATTTTTAGAGAGGATAGGTCTGAATATTAAATTTTCAGATAATTTAATATTTACGCTTGCTATTATAGCACCAAGCCTTCTAATTGTAAAGTAAAAAATGAAATATTCTGACAATTTTTGTGAGAATGATAGGTGTTTTCTCGTTTTTTGTGATAAAATGAAAAAAAGAAAGATTTTGGAGGACAATATGCCATCAACCAAGACACAGATTGCTGGTTTTCCGTTTGAAAACTGTTTGATGAATGCCGCGGGGGTTGCCTGCATGACGATTGCAGAGTTAGAAGAGGTAAGAATGTCCCAAGCAGGAACCTTTGTGACCAAGACTGCGACCTTAGAAGCGCGTATTGGGAATCCTGAACCACGTTATCAGGATGTTCCGCTTGGATCGATTAACTCGATGGGATTGCCAAATCAAGGTTTGGATTATTATTTGGATTATCTTTTGGAATTGCAGGCAAAAGAACCGAATCAAACCTTTTTCCTTTCCTTGGTCGGACTGTCTCAGGAAGAAACTCATACGCTATTAAAACAAGTGGAATCGAGTGAGTTTAAGGGCTTAACCGAGTTGAATTTGTCCTGTCCAAATGTGCCAGGCAAACCACAAATTGCCTATGATTTTGAAACGACAGAGGCTATTTTAAGAGAGGTATTTAGCTACTTTACCAAACCTCTTGGGATTAAGTTGCCTCCTTACTTTGATATGGCACATTTTGATCAGGCAGCAGCGATTTTTAACCAATTTCCGCTCGCTTTTGTCAACTGTGTTAACTCAATTGGAAATGGTCTCTACATTGAAGATGAGTCAGTTGTCATTCGTCCTAAAAATGGATTTGGAGGAATCGGTGGAGAATATATCAAGCCGACTGCTCTGGCCAATGTCCACGCTTTCTATCAGCGGTTGAAACCAGAAATCCAAATCATTGGAACTGGAGGAGTTCTGACAGGTCGTGATGCTTTTGAGCATATCCTTTGTGGGGCTAGTATGGTGCAGGTCGGAACCACCCTTCACAAGGAAGGTGTTGTCGCTTTCGAGCGTATCACAGCAGAATTGAAAGCCATTATGGCAGAAAAAGGCTATGAAAGTTTAGACGATTTCCGTGGGAAATTACAGTATATAGAGTAGGCAATTCAGGTGAAAATCAGTGGATTTTCACCTGTTTTTCATAGGAATTACCTAGCTTTTTCAAGGGGAATAGCGTATACTAAAAGAAGGAGGGATGTATCATGAAGAGAAGACGAGATCGGATTGGCAAACGCAGACGTAAGCAGCGGAAGAAATGGCGTGGTTATGTCTTTTTATTGCCGCTAGTGATGGTTGGATTAGCAGGGCTTATCTATGGTGGCGCGATTCTTTGGTCTCGCTTTTCATCTGTATCACTATCAACCAAACCTTCGTCTAGTACAGATGTAGCAGGAGCAAAAGAGCCTGTGACGCCGGAACAAACAGCACAGACAGCCCGCATCATGGCGCACGGGGACTTGCTTTACCATGATATTGTTTATTGGAGTGCCGAGCAACCTGACGGTCAGTATGATTTTACGGAGAATTTTACCTATGTCAAGCCCTGGATTGAGCAAGCAGATTTTGCGATAGCGGACTTTGAAGGGACAATTTCCCCAGACTATCCTCTGGGGGGCTATCCCATGTTTAATGCTCCAGCCTCGGTGGTCAATGCTATTCAACAAACAGGCTATGATTTGGTTGATCTGGCCCACAATCATATTCTTGACTCTCATTTGTCAGGTCTTATCTCTACGGTGGATACGTTTAGGCAAGTCGGTGTGGATACAGTCGGAGTTTATCGCGATGGCAATCGCGCGACAGCGCCCATTTACATCAAGGAAGTGAACGGGATAAAAATAGCGGTCCTTGCCTATGCCTACGGCTTTAATGGTATGGAAGCAACTCTCTCTCAAGAAGAATATGACAACTATCTGTCTGATTTGAATCTGGAGCGGATGAAGTCAGAGATTGAGCGAGCCGAAGCAGAAGCGGATATCACGATTGTCATGCCACAAATGGGAGTTGAATACCAGCTGGAGCCGACCGAAGAGCAGGTGGCTCTCTATCGTCAAATGGTGGAATGGGGCGCAGATATTATTTTTGGAGGGCATCCGCATGTAGCAGAGCCAACTGAAATCATCGAAAAAGACGGAGAACGAAAACTCATCGTTTATTCAATGGGAAATTTTTTGTCCAATCAGCGCATAGAAACCATGGAAGGAGTTCAAAACTTTCAGTGGACTGAGCGTGGAGTTTTAATGGATGTGACCATTGAAAAGAAAGAGGGCAAAACGCGGATTCAGACTGCTACAGCGCATCCGACCTGGGTCAGTCGTGTGCCAAAAGAAGGGACAGATTTGTTTACCTATCAAACCTTTGTCCTTGAAGACTTTATCGAGGGTGGACAGCATCGTCATCTGCTCGATGAGGAAACCAAGGCGCGGATAGACCTTGCCTATCAAGAGATGAAGGACTTTATGGGCTTGAACTGGTGAGTGAAGAATTAAAGGATGAAAAAATGGCAATAAAAGCAGTCGTAACCGACATGGATGGAACCTTTTTAGATGATTGTGGTGGATTTGATCGCAAGCGGTTTGAGCGGATCTTGCTGGAGTTGGAAGAGCGGGGGATTCTCTTTATCGTAGCAAGTGGCAATAGTTTGGAACGCTTGCTGGATCTTTTTGAAGGTTTTGAGGATCGAATCCTGTTTCTGGCAGAAAATGGTGGTCTTTTTTACCACAAGCGGGAAACGGTGTTTCGCAAGACCCTGGATTCTAGCCTGATTGAAAAACTGGTTGAATATTATAGAGACAAGGCGGCAGACTATTGTTTGATGATTTCAAGCGACCAACATATGTACATCGATGAGCGTGCGCCGCAGCCGTTTGCAAAGACAAACTTAGCGATTACAGAAGCGCAGTTGCAGGCTTTTTGGGATAAGATTGTGCGTCTTGCGGACCTGCGTGATGTGCCTGATGAGGTAGCCATTACCCATGCAGGATTTTGGGTCAAAGAGGAATTGGTGGATACATTGGTCGCAGAATGCAACCGTGTCTTTGGTGAAGAGCTACTTGCGGTGACCAGTGGTTATGGCTCAGTGAGCATTTTACCAAAGGGAGTGCATAAGGCTTGGGGGCTGGAGCAAATCTTGCAACCGCTAGGGATTGAGGCGGGGGATGTTCTTGCTTTTGGCGATAGTGACAATGATTTAGAGCTATTAGCCTATGCAGGGCATTCTTATGCCATGGACAATGCAGGTGAGCGTGTCAAGGCAGTAGCTAAAAACCTTGCTCCGTCGCATGTTGAGCAGGGAGTTCTTACAGTGATTGAAGAGTATATGGCAGGAGAAGAAGATGCAGCAACCAAAGATTAAGCTAATTGCTTTTGATATGGACGGGACCTTTTTAAATTCACAGAATGACTATGATCGCAAGCGATTTGCTCGTATTTGGCAGCAACTGCAAGAGCGTGGTATTCGAGTGGCAGCTATCTCAGGCAATCAATACCAGCAAATCAAGTCTTTTTTCCCAGATGTTCATGACCAGATGACCATTGTGTCAGAAGTCGGCTCGGTTATTGTGGAAGATGGTCAGCGGATTGCAGTGTCTCATTTTGACGCAACAACGGTAGCCGATTTGCTTGCCTTGTTGGATCAGAAGAATCTCTTGGATCGTTGTTCTATAAGCGGGCTGAAAGCACTCTACTTTGCTCAGAATGCCCCAGCGGATTTTAAGCAATTGATCACCAAACATAATTACGAATGGCAGGAAATAGAGGACTTGCGAGTCTTGCCAGACGATGACTTTACTATATTGACCTTGGATGTGCCAGAAATGGATATTCAGACCTTGGTGGCGGAGCTCAATGCGACAGGAAAGGGGAAGGCGCGTGCGGTATCGAGTGGCTTTAACTTCATCGATATTGTGCATCCAGAGGTTAATAAAGGTCTTGCGCTTGAGTTTTTGGCTAAGCGCTGGCAGATAGAGCCGTCTGAAATCATGACCTTTGGTGACAGCGACAACGATTTGGAGATGTTGGTTTACGCAGACTATTCTTATGCCATGGCAGGTAGTCCAAAGAGTGTCTGCCATGCAGCCAAATTCCAGGCTCCGTCTAATGATGTTTCAGGAGTCTTACAGGTGATTGAAGAAGTGGTCTTGAGAGCTGAGTAGGTAAGTCCAGTCCACAAGGAAATATCCTAAAATAGAACGACCAGTCTAGCAATCTCCTTTCATTGTCAGAATGATGGAGGTGTGCTATACTAATCTATTATGTTCAGAAAGAAATCAAAGTATGCTGTCGTTCTTGCCATTGTGGTGCTAATTGGGGCATTTATAGGGGCTATCGTCTTGCGTCCAAGGCTTGATACCAAGCATTTTATCCAATCAACCACCCCTACCCTCTTTTTTCACGGCTATGGTAGTAGTGCCAATGCGCAGACACATATGACGCAGGCAGCCAAGCAATCTGGGGTCACAAATACCATTATCCGCGCAGAGGTGGATGAATATGGGGCAGTTACCTTGATGGGCAAGATTCCTAAAGGAGCGATCAATCCGATTGTGGAGGTCAATTATCAAGACAACCGTAATGCAGACTATCATCAAGATGCTCGTTATGCTAAGGCAGTTGTGACCAAGTTGCAGTCAACCTATGGATTCACCAAAATGAACATGGTTGGTCATTCCATGGGGAATATGTCGATTCTTTTCTATCTTTTGGACAATGCCCACGAAAAAGACCTCCCTCAAGTGCAGAAGCAGGTTCATATCGCCAATCATGTCAATGGTTTGGAGGGACGGGATTTGCCAGAACGCCATCGTGTTGATGAAGTGACAGGACAGCCCGAGGAGATGAGTGCCAGTTATCAGCAGCTGCTTGCTCTTCGTGAGCAATATCCCAATCAGCAAATCGATGTCTTAAATATCTATGGAGATGTGAAAGATGAGTCCGATGGCTCTGTGCTCAATGCCTCTTCTAAAAGTTTAAAATATCTTCTCTTAGATCGTGCCAAATCCTATCGGGAAGAAAAAATGACAGGCAAACTAGCCCAGCATAGCCAACTGCATGAGAATCCTGCAGTCGATGCCTTGCTGATTGAATTTTTATGGGGAAATTATAGTGAATTGAATACAGGTTCTAAAGGTTAGGACATCGTTCAGTCGCTTTGCTTCAAGAGTCCAGTGGACTGTTGAAGGTTGGAAATAGAGATTATGGGGTAATCCTCAATTCACGCCAGTTCTATCTTGCCCTATTCCTTTCTCAATCCACTATAGTTTAAAAGCGAGTAAACACAAAAGTTACTCGCTTTCTTATTTTTAGACACGGGTTACAACAATCCACTGGATTGTTTCGGATTGAAGAAAAAGTTTTTTTTTGAGATACTTTTCTTAGGTAGAGCGAACAGAAATGTATAGGAACTTTCGTGCTATCAGTCATGGTAATAATTTTAGGACAAGACAAGTCATCTCAGTTGGGGATTCGAGTTTTCCTTTGTTGATCCAAGCTTGGACAATGCCAAAAAAGGCATTAGCAAGGTAGATGCTACGGTAGTCTTTTTCGACTTCTGACAAAGGCTCAAGAATGCTACGGTCTGCCAAGTCATTGTTGATAAAGAGGCGGACCTTGTTGATCAGAAAAGCTTGGATTTCCTGGCTACCGTTGTGGGTCAGTAGGGCAGATAGGAGCTGTTCGCGAGAGAGGAGAATGAAGATTTCAAGGAAAACCTCCTTGCGGTCGCGTTTATGCTGGGTCACAATATCTTCAATCTCGACAAAAAGAGCTTCTTGGTAGGCTTCAATCAGCTGGTATTTGTCTCGATAGTGGGTGTAAAAGCTGGAACGGCTGATGCCTGCTGTCTGGGCAAGATGTGTAGTCGTAATCTCGTTGAACGGTTGGTGCTGCAAACAGTTCACCATTGCATTGAGGATTGCTTTTTTGGTATCTTCGCGTCGTGTATCTCCACCCATGATTTCTCCTTTGTGTACATTTTTGGACATTGTGTCTAAAAACGGTTTTTGAAACTTGATTTTGCTTTCTAGCTTTGTATAATATACTATATCACATTTTGGACAGTGTGTCTAAAGGAGAAGATTATGTTAGAACAAATCAAGTATGTCTTAAAAAAACCAAGCCTATGGGTTGTGATGATTGGGGTAGCCTGCATTCCAGCCCTCTATAACCTCAGTTTTTTAACTTCCATGTGGGATCCCTATGGCAATCTCAAGGATTTGCCAGTTGCGGTGGTCAATGACGATCGACCGTCTGCATTTCAGGGCAAGGATTTGCGGATTGGGCAGGACATGGTGAAATCCATGAAAGAAGGGGAGAGTCTTGACTTTCACTTTGTATCAAGTGAAGATGCGGAAAAAGGCTTAGAAGCTGGTGATTATTATATGATTGTCACTCTACCAGCTGATCTATCACAAAAGGCAGCCACTCTCTTGACAGATAAGCCCGAGCCATTAACCATCAACTATCAGACTTCAAAAGGTCACAGCTTTGTCGCCGCCAAAATGGGTGAATCAGCCATGAATAAACTTCAAGAATCGGTGTCTGAAAACATTACCCAGACTTACACGAGAGCAGTATTTTCGAGCATGTCACAAATGCAAGATGGCCTACATCAAGCCGCAAGCGGGGCGCAAGAACTCAGCCAAGGAAGTCAAGCGCTGGCTATAGGAGGACAGACTCTTTCAAACGGTTTAGGAACGCTTGCGACATCGACCCAAACCTTATCAGACGGAGCAGGTCAGCTTCAGTCAGGTCTTGTGCAATATACGGACGGTGTGGCTCAGGCAGCAACTGGTGGGACAAGCCTTGTAAACGGCTTACTTCCTTATACAAATGGTGTAGAAAGTCTAGCAGGAGGAGCAAGCCAGCTCAATGCCAAATCAGCTGACTTGCTGGCAGGAGTTCATCAATTACAGTCTGGTCAAGACCAGATTCAAGCGTTGGTCAACGGTGCGAATCGTATCAGTACTGGTTTATCTCAACTCGCTGCAGCGACTGCTTCATCTGATGAGCAGGAAGCAACCTTGACCAGTCTGAGCCAAGGGCTTTCTAGCTTGCAAGCAGGTATCAACGATTTAAACACGCGTGTATCAGGATTGAGCCTTCCAAGTGTGGACACAGGGACCATTACCACTAGTTTACAGACGATTGGAGCTCACGCTCAAGCCATTATTGCCTCTAGTCAGGCAGATAAAGCTGCCAGTGTTGCTGCCCTCCAAGCAACAGCTGCTTATCAAGCTATGGATACCAACCAACAGGCAGAATTAGTAGCAGCAATCCAAGCGACTCCGTCTGAACGGGTCAGACAGGCGCAGGCGATTTTGCAAGAACTTGCTGGCATGCAAGCAAGTCTTGTAGCAGTGGGAAATGCCAGTGATATGACAGAGCAAGTGACGGCTCTTCAAACAGGTATCCAACAATTAGCAGACGGTGCCAATCAAGCCTTGCCAGGGGCTACTACGGCGATTACAGAATTGTCTAGCGGGCTTCGTCAAGCAAATGCTGCCCTTTCCCAGCTCGCCTCAGGCAGTCAAGCCTTAGCAGGAGGAGTCGGTCAACTGCAGTCTGAGCTTTCAAGCGGTAGCGAGCGCTTAGTTCAAGGCGTGTCTCTTTATACCGATGCAGTTGGTCAATTAAGTAGTGGTGCGACCCAATTAGCTGCAAATAATGCTAAAGTCATGGCAGGAGCAGATCAATTGGCAACAGGTCTTGCAACCCTAGACAGCAATTCTGCAACTCTTGTGAACGGTGCAGAACGATTAGTAGACGGTTCTAGTCAATTGCAGGCAGGGGCGGGTCAACTGCAAAATGGTAGTCAAGAATTAGTCGCTGGAGTTGGTAAACTCCAAGTAGGAACGGACACCCTAGCAAGCTCCTTGAGCAAGGCGCATGAGCAGCTCTCTCTCGTCTCTGCTGAGCGTAGCAATGCAGATACCCTATCGCATCCAGTTACCCTTTCTCACGAAGATACAGATAAGGCCCCAACGAATGGAGTAGGGATGGCGCCGTATATGGTGTCTGTTGCCCTCATGGTCGTAGCACTTTCAACCAATGTTATCTTTGCCAAGCGCATTGACGGAAAAGAGTACACATCACGTTCAGAGTGGGCTGTGAATAAACTTGTCATTAATGGTACGATTGCGACATTAGCCAGTGCGATTTTATATGGAGTGTTGCATTTGATTGGGGTTGAGCCAAGTCATCCGCTTGCGACTTTTGGTCTGATTCTCCTTGCGTCGTGGACATTTATGGCCTTGGTGACAGCCTTGATTGGCTGGAACAATCATTTGGGTTCCTTTGTTTCTCTCATCATCTTATTGTTGCAATTGGGGTCTAGCGCTGGAACCTATCCGATTGAGCTTAGCCCAAGCTTTTTCAAAAGAGTACAACCATATCTACCAATGACCTATACGGTATCAGGTCTTCGTCAGACCATTTCCATGGGCAATCACACTGGTCATCAAGTGGCCGTCTTGAGCCTCTTTCTTATTGGATTTATGGTGGCAGGACTACTGCTTTTTCGTCCTAACCAAGTTCAAGCTGAACAATAAGAACCTGTATTCACAGCTCAGCAATTCTATTTGGGTCTTATTTTTCGCTACTCATCGTTGCTTTTTTCGAAATACAGTCAGTATTCCTTCAAAAAAGCGTCTAGATTATCGTAAAATAAGCGCCCGATTAGAAATTATAGTGAATGGGATAAAGGTTGGGACATCGTTAAGTCGCTTTGATGAACACAGTTCTATCTGTAGCTCTTAGTCCGTGTTCAGTTCTCAATCCACTATACTTCACTTATGAATACAGGTTCTAAGAAAATCCCCAGTCATTTGGGGATTTTTTTGTTATAGTCTTTTAGTCTTTTTTCACATGCACGGTCAAAGTCTCGGTATCAACGCGAACAGTCGCTCCGATAGTGACTGTAAAGAGGGGTTGGGTGTGGGCAAAGTCCATATCGTAAATCACTGGAATCGTCTTTAAGACAGGATATTTGTCTAGAATATAAAGAAGAAGCTCTTCGGTCATTTCGCATTCTTTGGGAAAACGGCCGATGAGGACGGCTTTTGGCTCTGGATAGGCTTGAAGAAGTGCTGCTAGTGCTCGGTCAAAGTTGAAATAATCATCTTCTTCCGCCTCTTCTAAAAAGAAGAGATAGTCAGAATCCTGAGGTGCATAGGGTGTACCACGCAGAAGCGAGAAGGTTGATAAATTGCCTCCGATAGCAGTGGCCGTAGCTTGTCCGTGGTTGTAAACTTTCCATTTGGTCTTATGGAAAATCATCTCCGCATCAGGCAGATACCAGGCGTTGCTGCCCCATTCCTTACTTGGGGTCAGGCTATAGGACGTCTTAGTCAGGGCCTTTAGCCAACTTTCTGTCTGATAGTCTTGGAGGGCCTCCATTTTAAAGCTCGAATAGGCAGGTCCCATGTAGGTTTTTAGCCCTGTTTTGGCATAGATGGCATTGAGTAGGGCAGTTGTATCAGAATAACCGCAGAAAGGCTTGGGATGAGCCTTAATCAGCTCATAATCCAGATAAGGCAACAGTTCATTGCAGTTAAAGCCGCCAATTGTGGCTAAAATCATATCCACGCTATCATCTAAAAAGGCTTCGTGCAAGTCAGCTACGCGGCTTTCGATACTTGCAGAGTCTAGCATATCATGCTCATCGTAATGGCTTGAAAAGGAAAGCTGAAACCCAAGAGCTTCCAAACGTTCTTTGGCCGCGCGATTAGCCTCGAATCCACCGAGGTGCTCAATTGAGGACGAGGGGCTAATCACACGGATGTGGGCATTTTTGGTCAGTTTTTTCATAGAGAACCCTCCTTTAATTTCTGACCATTATACTCCTTTTAAAAAGGAAAAGCAAGGTTGTTAAGGGATTAGCATTACTTTACTTATTGAATACTGGTTCTAAGGGCGAGGTCGTTGCTAAGAGCAGCATTTTGGAAATTGCAAGAGGAGTTGCTTGCCTCCGCACCACCTAAAAAATATCCAAGTAGAATTCGGCAAGTGGCAACATAATCTATCGAATAGCTAATTGCAATAGTTTTATATTGAATATTTTCCATATAACATGGTAAAATAGAGTAACTATTTTTGGATAGAAGAGTGATTTGAGATGAAGAAGCATCAAACCATCTACAAGTTTGTAGGACAGACCCTACTGTACTTCGTGATTTTTCTGGCCCTGTTGTACTTTTTTTCCTATCTGGGACAAGGACAAGGTGGCTTTATTTATAATGAATTTTAGAGGTGAATGGTGACACAGTTGATGATTAAGGATATGATTGAAACGATTGAGCAGTATGCGACGACTCAGCCAGACTTTCCAGTCTACAATATCTTGGGAGAAGTCCATACCTATCGTGATTTGAAAGAAGATTCAGATAGCCTAGCAGCCAAAATTGACAGTCTTGGATTGCCTGCAAAATCTCCTGTTGTGGTTTTTGGTGGACAAGAGTATGAAATGCTTGCGACCTTTGTTGCCTTGACCAAGTCGGGTCACGCCTACATTCCGATTGACAGCCACTCTGCCTTGGAGCGCGTGTCTGCGATTCTTGAAGTGGCAGAGCCTAGCTTGATTATCGGGATTGCGGATTTTCCAATGGAGGTGGCAACACCCCAGCTTACCTTGTCTGAAGTCAAGAATGTTTTCGTTCAAAAAACGGCTTATGACATCACGCATTCGGTTAAGGGAGATGACAATTACTATATTATTTTCACCTCTGGAACGACTGGTAAGCCAAAAGGAGTGCAAATTTCACATGACAACCTGCTGAGCTTTACCAACTGGATGATTACCGATACGGAATTTGCGACTCCGAGCCGACCGCAGATGTTGGCTCAGCCGCCGTATTCCTTTGACTTGTCGGTCATGTATTGGGCGCCAACCTTGGCTTTAGGAGGGACACTTTTTGCTCTACCAAGTAGCATGGCGCAGGATTTCAAGAAATTATTTGCGACCATTTTAGACTTGCCGATTGCCATTTGGACCTCAACGCCTTCATTTGCGGATTTAGCAATGTTGTCTGAGGATTTTAATGCAGAAAAAATGCCGCAGATTACCCATTTCTACTTTGACGGTGAGGAATTGACGGTGAAAACGGCTCAAAAACTCCGCGACCGTTTCCCAAATGCACGGATTATCAATGCCTATGGACCGACTGAGGCAACGGTTGCTCTTTCAGCCGTAGCAGTGACAGATGAGATGCTAGCGACCCTTAAACGTTTGCCGATTGGCTATACCAAGGACGATTCGCCAACCTTTATCATTGATGAGGCTGGTAATAAACTACCATTTGGTGAGCAGGGAGAAATTATCATTTCAGGTCCTGCTGTATCAAAAGGCTATATGAACAATCCTGAAAAGACAGCCGAAGCCTTCTTTGAATTTGAGGGGCTACCAGCCTATCATACAGGAGATGTGGGGTCAATGACAGAAGATGGTCTGCTCCTGTACGGTGGTCGCATGGACTTCCAAATCAAGTTTAACGGCTACCGCATTGAGCTGGAAGATGTCTCTCAAAACCTTAATAAATCGCAGTATATCAAGTCGGCAGTTGCCGTTCCACGTTATAACAAGGACCACAAGGTGCAAAATCTTCTGGCCTACGTCATCTTAAAAGAGGGTGTACGCGAGCAATTTGAACGTGACATCGACATTACTAAGGCTATCAAAGAAGACTTGGAAGACATCATGATGTCGTACATGATGCCTTCAAAATTCCTCTATCGTGACAGTCTGCCGTTGACACCAAACGGAAAGATTGACATCAAGGGCTTGATTAGTGAGGTAAACAACCGATGATGGATCTTCTCAAACAGCTTCCGCATTTGGAGCCTTATGGAGAACCCCAGTACTTTGTCTACCTGATTGTGGCGGTCCTGCCTATCTTTATCGGTCTCTTTTTTAAGAAGCGTTTTGCTTGGTATGAGAGTCTGGTCAGCCTAGCCTTTATCGTCTTTATGTTGACAGGTGATAGCCCTGCCCAACTTGTTGCCCTCTTCTTTTATATCATGTGGCAGCTTGCGTGGGTCTTTAGCTACAAATGGTATCGGGCGAAAAAGGACAATAAATGGGTCTTTTATCTCCATGTTCTCCTTGCCGTTATGCCGCTAGCGCTGGTGAAAGTTATGCCTGCCATTTCAGGACATCAATCACTCTTTGGTTTTCTAGGAATTTCCTATCTCACTTTCCGATCGGTCGGCATGATTATTGAGATGCGTGACGGGGTCTTAAAAGAATTTAGCTTAGGGCAATTTTTGCGTTTCCTACTCTTTATGCCGACATTCTCAGGTGGTCCGATTGACCGCTTTCGTCGGTTTGAAGAGGATTATCGCCAAATCCCTGACTGTAATGAGTTGCTCGATATGCTGGAAGTGGCTGTCCGCTACATTATGCTAGGATTTTTATATAAGTTTATTCTGGCCCACATTTTTGGCTCGATGATCTTACCACCGCTCAAGCAATACGCCCTATCACAGGGAGGCTGGTTTAACTTACCAAGCTTGGGTGTCATGTATGCCTTTGGTCTTGATTTATTCTTTGACTTTGCAGGCTACTCCATGTTTGCAGTGGCGATTTCCCACCTCATGGGGATTAAAAGTCCGCATAATTTTGATAAGCCTTTCGTGTCTCGTGACCTTAAGGAATTTTGGAATCGCTGGCACATGAGCTTGTCTTTCTGGTTCCGTGACTTTGTTTTTATGCGCTTGGTCATGGTGCTGATGAAAAATAAGGTCTTTAAAAACCGTAATACAACGTCAAGTGTCGCTTATTTGATGAACATGATCATCATGGGCTTTTGGCATGGTGTGACGTGGTATTATATCGCCTACGGTCTTTTTCATGGTCTAGGTCTTGTCATCAATGATGCTTGGATTCGTAAGAAAAAAACGCTCAATAAAGAACGTAAAAAAGCAGGCCTTGCGCCCCTGCCTGACAATCGCTTTACGCAGGCTTTAGGGATTGTGGTGACCTTTCATGTTGTGATGCTGTCGTTTTTAATCTTTTCTGGATTTTTAAACGACCTATGGTTTAAAAAATAAAAAGGAGCTTTCCTATGGATATTAAAGCAGAAGTAATTGATATTATTGATGAATTGTTTATGGAAGATGTCTCAAGCATGATGGATGAAGATTTGTTTGATGCTGGTGTCCTAGACAGTATGGGAACAGTGGAGTTGATTGTCGAAATCGAGTCTCGTTTTGACATCCGCGTACCGGTGTCTGAATTTGGTCGTGACGACTGGAATACGGCTAATAAAATCATCGAAGGGATTACGGAGTTGAGAAATGCTTAAGCGCCTATGGCTGATTTTAGGACCAGTCTTTTGTGCAGTCTTGCTAGTAGTGATTTTGCTCGTTTTTTTCCCGACTAAGTTGCGTCACGATTTTGAGGCAGAAAAACGCTCTGCAGTGACGCTAACAGCTGCCAGTTTCAAGGGACGGATGCAGAAAGTTCAAGCTCTGACAGATGCTAACCACCGTTTTGTTCCCTTCTTTGGCTCGAGTGAATGGCTACGCTTTGATAGCATGCACCCATCTGTATTGGCAGAAAAATACGACCGTTCCTATCGTCCTTACTTGCTAGGGCAACGCGGAGCAGCTTCTCTTAACCAATACTTTGGTATGCAACAGATGTTGCCAGAGCTTGAGAATCAGACGGCTGTCTATGTTGTCTCGCCCCAATGGTTTACCAAGACAGGCTATGATTCCAGCGCTTTTCAGCAGTATTTTAACAGTGACCAGTTGACTAGTTTCTTGAGTCAGCAGATAGGAGATGAGGCTGCACAACATGCAGCGGATCGCCTCTTACAGCTCTATCCCAATGTCACGATGGCAGAAACGATTAGAAAAGTGGCAAATGGGGAGGTCCTATCGGCTTCAGAAGAGCAGTTTATCGGGCTCATGGAACGTATCAATAAGCGTCAGGATATTTTCTTCAGTAGCTTGATTCCAAGTTATAATCGGCATTACGACCAACGTGTCCTACCAGAGTTGTCTCGCTTGCCGAATGAATTTTCTTACCAAGAACTGGAAAAAGTAGCAATTGAAGAAGCGAGAGAACACATCAAGAGTAATGATTTAGGGATTGATGATAAGTTTTACAAAAAACGCTTGAAAGCCAAGCTCCGGGAACTAAAAGGCGCTCAGAAGAATCTATCCTATATTAAGTCACCTGAATACAATGACTTGCAGCTGGTGCTCAACCAATTTGCTAAATCGAAGACCAATGTTCTCTTTGTCATTCCACCGGTGAATGAGAAATGGATGGCTTATACAGGTCTACGTGAGGACATGTACCAACAGACTGTTGAAAAGATTAAGTATCAGCTAGAAAGCCAAGGTTTTACCAATATTGCCGACTTTTCAAAAGATGGAGGCAAGCCTTACTTTATGCAGGACACCATTCACATGGGTTGGCTGGGCTGGCTTGAATTTGACAAGGTTGTTGATCCTTTTGTCTCAAATCCCAAACCAGCACCTGCCTACCACCTCAACCCAGCCTTTTTCAGCAAAGAATGGGCAAATTATGACGGTGATATGAAGGGATTTTCGCTTAAATAAACGGATAAGCTAACCCTATACAAGAAAATCAGTCAAAGCCGTGACAAGCGGTCTTTGACTTTTTGATAGACTGTTGTTGAACGATGTAGAGAAGGAGAAAAACCCGATGATTACAGGATCGTGTTTGTGCCAACAGGTAACCTATGAAGCAAAGGAACTGATATCGCCCATTGTATTTTGCCACTGTTCGTTTTGTAGAAAAGCAAGTGCTACAGCTTTCTCTGTAAATTCTATGGTGGAAGTTACTAGTTTTCAGTTGCTCTCTGGCAAGGAATCATTGGTGATTTATGAATCTTCGCCAGGGAAAAAACGTTACTATTGCAAAAACTGCCATAGTCAACTCTATCACATAAAGGATGAAATAGCTGATAAGCTAACCTTGAAGTTGGGAACGCTAGATAGCTGCGACCAAGATATTAGCCAGCTAGAGAAAAAACACATTTACGATGAGCAGTTTTTTCCATGGTTAGTAGATTAGTATAGCGAGTTCTCTTTTGCTATTGGTACTCAATAAAGATTAAAAAACTACATAAAAATACGGAACGAAAATCATGTTTTCGTTCCGTATTTTTATGAATTGATAGAGTTGTTGCGTTTTCATTTCTTAGTATTGGGTAAGACGAGTTAACGACGTCAGACTTTAATTTTTGACGAGTATAACGATGTCCTAACTTTTAGTCAGTGCACTATAATAGCCTGAAAACAGCAATGACGAATATTAGTCCACATAGACGCTTGATTGCTTATTCAACCAGCTGTAGAGGAGTCCGATGACTAGTCCACCACCGACATAGTTTCCAAGACCTGAGAAAAGGAAATTGGAAAGAACAGAGAGAAGATTCATACCTTCCACCGTTCCACCTGTTGAGAAGAAGGCGAGAGAGAAGGTTGAGAAGTTTGCGATAACGTGCTCAAAGCCGAGGAAGGCAAAGATAAAGATAATGAAAATGACGGAGATTGCTTTTCCGGCATCATCCTTCATCTTAAGAAAAGCAAAGACAGCGATATTGACCACCATATTGGCGAAAATTCCCTCGACAAATTGAGTGAGCGGTGTTTTGGCAAGCTTGGCAATGGTGCCTTGCACTAGATAGCTATCCATAGCCACATGCCCAATGGAATATGGAGCAGTTTGCGCCAGTAAGAAGCAGATGATGATTGCACCGACAAAGTTAAAGAAGATACAGGTTGCTAGAATCTTCAAAGCTGTTTTGGTTGGAATAACCTTGCGATAAATAGCCACCGTCATATACATCATATTCGATGTGCCGAGCTCTGCATTCATATAAAGAATCATGAGGAGCCCCCAGCCAAACATGAGACCGTAGCTAAATTTCCCGAGACCTGCTGCCACATGCTCTAGTTTGTCAGCTGTGTAAAGCGCAATGGCAATCCCAAGTGCCAGATAGACACTCGCAAAAATAGAGCGAAGGGCATATGCCCAATAGTTGCTTTCAATCAAGTCAGCTTTCTTCTTGATACTTTTATCGATTGTATACATCAATGCTTGATCTTGTCCTGCCACAATAAGTACCTACTTCTTTTTTTATTTGATATATTTATCACAAATTATACTATACCAAAAAATTGGTCAAAATGTAAGGGCTTTTATAAAGAAAATACAGCTTGCAAATCACTCTGTTTTAGGTATAATAAAAAACAAGTAATAATAGGAGGGATGATATGAAAAAAACAGAAATTTTTGACCAAGTGGTCGAGATGATGCGGGCAGATTCAGCGACTAAAAAGGATATCACTGGGGCGGATCCAGAAATGTATCGTCAGAAGATATCAGACGACATGTCAGAAGAGGAGTTTCTGTATCACATGCATTGTTACCTTGCAAGTTTTGGCATTCTTTCCCATGTGTCCTTCTTCAAGAAGAATCGCAAAGCGCTCGCAGTTCGTCTTAAGCGCCAAGGAGATATGCTCTATGTAGTGGAAGCAGCTCCCGCGACCAATCTTCAAAAAGGAGATAAGATTATTGCACTTGACGGTTGCGATATTCCAACCCTGTACCAAGAACATCGAGTCTATTTCACGAGTCCTACCGAGGAACGCCAAGCACAGGAATGGAAATATTTTGTCCATAAGGCTGATAGCCTTACAGTAATAAGGGCAAATCGGAAAGAGGAGATTCGACTTCAAAAAGTGGAGCAGGCGACGGAAGACAGATTTGAAGTGAAACAGTTACGGTCTAATCTTGTCTATCTTAAAATGGAGAATTTTTGGAATGAGGAAAAAATAGGAGCCCTTTACCAAGAAGCAGCTCCCTTACTAGAACAAGCTACCTACCTCATCATTGATGTCCGTGTCAATCATGGAGGCTCAGATTCTCTCTACTTTCCCTTAATCAAATACGCTTTACCAGAAGGGACAAGTCTTGCAGAAATTGATTTGTCGGGTTCAGGTATGGAAGTTCTCTACACAGAGAGAAATGTTGAGTTGCGTTTAGCTCTATTTCAAGAAAATCTGAAAGATGAACATTTATCAGAAGAAAGTCGCCAGTTCTTGCTGGAGTTTATTGACGAATTACAGACTAATCGTGGCAAGGGTTATGTTGTTCATAAGGAGGACGACTCCGATAGAGAGTATTTTGCTGGGATTGTAGGTACTGCTAAGCCAGAGAAGATCTTTGTTTTATCAGATGTAGAGTGTGGTTCCTCTGGAGATAATTTTGTTCAGATAATGAAAGAGTTGCCTAAGGTGACGGTACTTGGCAGACCGACCATGGGTATTTTGGACTACTCTAATTGCTGCTTCGTAGATTTTGATGACTACCAATTCATGTTTCCAACCTCACGTGATCTTGATCTTGATTTAGGAAAAGGCATGACAGATAAGGGGGTAGAACCAGATGTGTTCATTCCCTGGACTCCTGAACACTTAGAGCGTGATGTGGACTTGGAAGAATGTTTGAACTTATGTGTAAAACAATAAAAGAGTAAGAATCTTGGGACCTTTAAGATACCAAGATTCTTACTCTTTTGTGAATGGATTAAGTCTTGCTTCGATACTCGCGTGCTGCAGGTGGTTGATAGGTTGCAATAAAGTGTTCGATTTGTTCTAAATCATCTGAAAAGAGTGTCTTTTCACGATCTTCAGGTGTCAAAAATCCTGCGCTAACCATGTTATCAAAGAATTGTTCTAAGGCCTGATAGTAGCCTGTAATAGTAAAGAGAATGCAGGGTTTGTCGTTTTTTCCAATCCTTGCCCATGAGATAACTTCGCTGATTTCTTCCAAAGTACCAGGGCCACCAGGCAGTGCGATAAAAGCATCTGCCTCTTGTATCAAGGCCAATTTACGTTCAGACATGGTTTCAACTGTCCGTAATTCTGAGAGATGAGGATGGGCGAGTTCACGATCTTTAAGAAATTCTGGAATGATACCAATGACTTGCCCACCATGTGCGAGGACCGTATCTGCAATCAAGCCCATGAGTCCAGTATTGCCACCGCCGTAGACCAACGTATGGCCATTTTCTGCAATCCATTTGCCAAGGGCAATCGTTCCTTCTTGATAGCTTGGATTTTCTCCCAAACTTGCTCCACAGTAAACAGTTATATTCATTGTCCTTTAAACCTTTCTTCTAACTTTTTCTTATGGCTGGTCATGATGTCTTCAAGCGAAATCTGGTAGATATCTGCGATAATAAACAAATTATCTAATACATCGCCTAACTCCTCACGAATGTGGAGGAGATTTTCTTTCTGGTTGCTAATGGGTTCATCGGGGCGATCTCGTCCAATCTCCATTTTCCGAATCGCCTGTGCTAGCTCTCCTACCTCTTCACAGAGAAAATTAGTCCGAATAAAGGGATTGTAGGCATACCAACCACGCTCTTTGTAAAAACGACTGACCCAATCTTGGTAGTTCCGAATGTCCATGTTTGTCTCCTGATGGTACTTTTTAGTATTATAGCATGAGTGGTAGAAGAAAGCGAGAGGTTTATCAATAGGAAATCGATAATCAATGTACATAGCAAGAGAAATATGATAAAATACCAACAAAGATAGGTCATACGATTGAGTGGAATCAAAATGAACAAGAATGAGCAAGTTTTATGGAAGATTTTCGACACATTAGACAATTATTTTGCTCCTCTGGGATGGTATCCTGGTGATAGTCCGATAGAAAAAGTCATCGGTATGATTTTAGTTCAAAACACTAGCTTTACGACCGTCCGCTCGTCGATTGACAATCTAAAAGACTGTCTTTCCATTGAGGTCATGCTTCATTTACCACTAGAAGAGTTGCAGGAAAAAATCAAGCCAAGTGGTTTTTATGTCCAAAAGAGCCTCGCGATACGGGAGATCTTGACTTTGATAGACTCCTATGGTGGCTTTGAGGAGATAAAGAATGTGCATCCAGCATCATTTCGAGACAGGCTTGTATCCATTAAAGGAATTGGCAATGAGACCGCAGATGTCATCTTGTTATACCTATTACAGGATAAACGGTTTATTTCTGATGCCTACGCTAGAAGAATAATGGGGCGTTGTCTCGGTATGGAGTTCAAGCATTACAATGACATGCCACAGATTAGGGAGTATTATATAAAAAGGCTATCCATCGGTCAATTGCAGCAATTTCATGCGATGATTGATGAATTGGGCGGAAGGATTTGTAGGAAAAAGCCTAGGTGTTCCTTGTGTCCGTTGAAAGCAGATTGCTTGTTTCATAATGTAGGTGGTTGATATATGGAAAATCAGTTTGAATATCTAATGGCGCATGATACGATTGCTACAGCAAAAGCATTACTGGGGATGGAGCTGTATTTGGGAGACCAGTTCATTGGCAGAATTGTCGAAACCGAGGCCTATGTAGGGACAAAAGATAGTGCCTCTCATAGCGCAGGAGGCAGACGGACTAGAAAGAATGAGTCTATGTATCTGGAGGCGGGGCATTGGTATGTCTACCAAGTTCATGGGCATAATATGCTAAATTTGGTGACAAAAGAAAGAGATGTGCCAGAGGCAGTCCTGATTCGAGCTTTGGAAATCAGTGGAGTTGAGCCAAGTGCAAACGGCCCAGGAAAATTAACTCGTCTCGCCAATATCACCAAAATCTTTGATGGTCAGTCCATCGATCAAAGCGATTTGTATCTCAAAGCGGGTGCAACACCTGTGCACATTGAGCAGCGCGCTCGAATCGGGGTAACATGCACAGATAAGTGGAGAGAAGCACCGCTTTGCTTTTATGTTCGAGGCAATCGACATGTTTCGAAAGTGAAGAAAACGGGCCTATTGGTGGACAGTGACACGTGGCTATAGGAAGAAGCAAACGAAAAAATGAACTCTTGAGCGAGAAGGCAGAATAGGGTAGAAGAAAAGCGCGCAGTTGAAACTGGGCGCTTCAGATTGAAGAAAAAGTCCATTTTGGGCAATTTTCTTCAATCTTTTTTCTTTTACTTGAGAAATAAAAAACTTTGAATAATACCGCTATATCAGCATTTCTAAGAGTTTCTGTTATATGGTAGTCAACCTCAAAAATAAAAATCTTTCTATTCCTAATAGGGTTGTCTACGTTCTGAACCGATAATTTGAAAATCTCCTATGAAATGTTTATCATTTCTAGGAGATTTCCTATTTTCTTGCGGATTTTTTAACGACCTTTGTATCTTGATGAAAACAGGAGCTGAATTTTGACAGCTTTTGAAGTTGTACAAACGATTCTAGGTTTTGGTAGTTTTACCATTGCTCTGATTGGTTTGTGCTATAAAATCTTCAAAAATGATGTAAAAAAATAATCCGTCCCTTTACTTTGACGAGTAGGACGGATTAAATCTGTAATACGAGTCACCGTCTTAAACGGTTCTACATTGGGAGTTGAATTGCAGTTCAGCTCCCTTTTCTAATACTATTGTAGCATTTTTAGAAAATAATGCAAGTAAAGAACGAATAGTATATAAAAACCACTCACAAGAGTGGTTTAATCGTTATCCATTTCAATATTTTTATCTAAAAATGTAGAGAAAAATGTAGTGATTCGATTGATTTTTATTGCAATGTAGTGAAATTCAGAATTTCAAGAATCGCTTTAAATCAAGGTTTCTACTGTCTATTGACGTGTAGTGAATCCCTATTTTACCTCAGTGAAAATCACGTGTTTACGCAATTTTGGTGAGTATTTTTTCAATTGAAGACGGTCTGGAGTGTTACGTTTGTTTTTAGAAGTAAGGTACAAGCGTTCACCAGATTCTTTGTGTTCAAGTGTAATGTTTACGCGCATGGTATCTCCCTTCTATTATTCAGCTGCAGCAGCTTTAGCGATTTTACGTCCTTTGTAGTATCCTTTCAAAGATACACGGTGAGAACGTGAGTAATCTCCAGTAGTTTCGTCAAATTTAACAGATGGAGCTGTCAATTTGTAGTGTGTACGACGTTTGTTTTTCTTCGCTTTTGATGTGCGACGTGCAGGTACTGCCATTTCTTTTTTCCTCCGTTGTAATGGACGAGCGAGGCTCGTTTTAGTTTCATAGTCCGTCTATTTTCACTTATTACGTCGTGAATGCATCTTGCCTAATTCCAGTTATGCCTGTGATGCATTGCCTAGTACTAAATGAAAATAGAAAGACTATCCTATTCATCTGGCTTTTGCCAACTGTATTAGAATATCACATTTTTTTTGTAAAGTAAAGTTACTTGACAGATTTTTTTCAAAAAAATCGTTTACATGTCTCTATCAGGTGACAATTGAATCCAGTAGCGGTTCCATGGTATCACCGTCAGGCGACAATCTCTGGTCTTCGTAGCGACAATGAGGCTGGGCTAGAATTGTTTTTCTGGAAGCGATGTTCCAAGTTGCGCAAGTCACTAAAACCTCTGACAATCCTAAATTCCGGCAAAAATCTAGCGCTTGTGCTAGTTGAACTTTTGCAAGGCCTTTTCCTTGTTCGCTCGGTACAATAGAGTAGCCGATATGGCCAGCTATATTCATTAGAAAATCCTGCTCGATATGATGGCGGATATTGACAATCCCAATGATTTTATCTTCATTTTCACGTTTGAAAATCAAGGTTGTCGAGGGTGCGCGGTTAGGCTTAGGCTGTTTTTCTTGTTGCTTGATGTGGATGAGCCAAGTAGCGAGGTCAGGCATTTCTTCCAAGCGAGAGCCACCATTGAGATGTTGATGTTGTTCTGTAAATTCTTGTTTGAAGGTCTCGATAAAGGGCAGATCTTTTTCCGTGGGCTTGCTGAGATAGTAGGTGTCCATGCTAGTCCCCTTTCTGGTAAATATTATTCTTTAGTATAGCAAGTTCGGGAGCCCTTGTCTAGGAACTCTGAAGTCTGTCTTTTCTTGTCCTCTGAAATGTGATAAAATAGGGGGAATGATACTCTGAAAAGGATAGAAACGCATGAAATTACAAAAACCTAAAGGAACCCAAGATATTTTACCGAAAGAGTCTGCCAAGTGGCAGTATGTGGAAGAGTTTGCCCGCAAGACCTTTGGCAAGTACAACTACCAAGAAATTCGCACGCCGATTTTTGAGCATTATGAGGTGATTAGTCGCTCGGTTGGGGATACAACGGACATCGTCAGCAAGGAAATGTATGATTTTTATGACAAGGGTGATCGCCACATCACGCTTCGTCCAGAAGGGACAGCTCCTGTCGTTCGCTCTTATGTAGAAAATAAACTCTTTGCGCCTGAGGTGCAAAAGCCTGTTAAACTCTACTATATGGGCTCGATGTTCCGCTATGAGCGTCCGCAGGCAGGGCGTTTGCGTGAGTTTCATCAGATTGGGGTGGAGTGCTTCGGTTCTAGCAATCCTGCGACAGATGTAGAAACGATTGCCATGGCGGCACAATTTTTCAAGGAAATTGGCATTCAAAATATTACGCTACACTTGAATACCTTGGGAAGTAGTGCAAGCCGTACCGCTTATCGTCAGGCTTTGATTGATTATTTAACACCGCTGAAAGAGACCCTATCAAAAGATAGTCAACGCCGCTTGGAAGAAAATCCGCTCCGAGTTCTTGATAGCAAGGAAAAAGAGGACAAGATGGCTGTAGAAAATGCTCCGTCTATTCTGGATTACTTGGACGAGGAAAGTCAAGCTCATTTTGATCAGGTTCGTGGGATGTTAGAGGCCTTAAGTATTGACTATGTGATTGATACCAATATGGTGCGTGGTCTGGATTACTATAACCATACGATTTTCGAGTTTATCACAGAGGTGTCAGGAAGTGAGTTGACTATCTGTGCTGGAGGTCGTTATGACGGCTTGGTCGAGTATTTTGGCGGACCAGCAACGCCAGGTTTCGGCTTTGGTATGGGCATTGAGCGTCTGCTCTTGGTGCTTGAAAAGCAAGGGGTAGATCTTCCAGTAGCAGAAGAACTGGATGTCTATGTTGCTGTTTTGGGGCAAGAAGTAAATAGCAAGGCCTTAGAAATTGTACAGGCTCTTCGCAATCAAGGTTTTAAGGTGGAGCGCGATTACCTAGGACGTAAGATCAAAGCCCAGTTCAAGTCCGCTGACCAGCTAAAGGCACGGGTATTACTCACTCTGGGTGAAAGCGAAGTGGAACAAGGTCAAGTAACTGTGAAAAATAATCAAACACGGGAAGAAGTGACCGTGTTATTAGAAGATGTACAATTGAATTTCAAGAGTATTTTCGAGAAAATGAGTCATCAATAATGAAAAACAAGGGGAATCTTACAGGATTTTCCTTATTTTTTTCTTGTGAAATAAAAAAAGTTTGAGAAAAAAATCACAAACAAAGCCAAGAAAGTGCTATTTATCGGGGTATTTGAGAAAAAATCACAATATTTTAAAATTAATTTGTGAAATACTTAACAAACTATTTACAAAACTCTCGAAAAGGTGTAGAATATATTTGTGAAAAAGTTAACAAATAAAAAGTTGACAGAAAACAATATTGGAGGAACCATAGATGGCTGAGAAAAAAGTATCACCAGAGGAAAAATTAGCAGAAGCTCGTGCACACGTTGATGGGCTTGTTCAAAAGGGATTGGTTGCCCTTGAAGAGTTTCGTCAATTGAATCAAGAGCAGGTGGACTACATTGTAGCAAAAGCATCCGTTGCAGCTCTTGATCAACATGGTGTCTTGGCTCAACACGCTCAAGAAGAAACAGGACGTGGGGTCTTTGAAGATAAGGCAACTAAAAACTTGTTTGCTTGTGAGCACGTTGTAAACAATATGCGTGGTGTAAAAACAGTAGGTGTCATTGAAGATGATGAAGTAACAGGATTGACTTTGATTGCAGAGCCAGTCGGCGTTATCTGTGGTGTAACACCAACAACCAATCCTACATCAACAGCTATCTTTAAATCATTGATTGCTCTTAAAACGCGTAATCCAATTATTTTTGCCTTCCACCCATCTGCCCAAGAATCATCTGCTCACGCAGCGCGTATCGTCTATGAAGCAGCGGTGGCAGCAGGGGCTCCTGAAAACTGTATTCAATGGATTACAAAACCATCAATGGAAGCAACTTCTGAGTTGATGAAACATGACGGTATTGCAACAATCCTTGCAACAGGTGGTAATGCCATGGTGCGTGCAGCTTACTCATGTGGAAAACCAGCTCTTGGGGTAGGTGCGGGGAACGTACCAGCCTATGTTGAAAAATCAGCAAACATTCGCCAAGCAGCGCACGACATCGTGATGTCTAAATCATTTGACAATGGTATGGTCTGTGCATCTGAGCAAGCAGTGATTATCGATAAAGAAATCTACGATGACTTTGTAAAAGAGTTCAAGTCTTACCATGTTTACTTTGTTAATAAGAAAGAAAAAGCCCTTCTTGAAGAATTCTGCTTTGGTGCAAAAGCTAACAGCAAAAACTGTGGCGAAGCAAAATTGAATGCAGATATCGTCGGAAAACCAGCAGCATGGATTGCTGAGCAAGCAGGTTTTAAAGTGCCAGAAGGAACCAATATTCTTGCAGCAGAAGTTGCAGAAGTAGGACCAAATGAGCCATTGACACGTGAAAAATTATCACCAGTCATCGCTGTCTTGAAATCAGAATCTCGTGAAGATGGTATCGAAAAAGCGAGCCAAATGGTTGAATTCAACGGTCTTGGTCACTCAGCGGCAATCCATACAGAAGACGAAGACTTGGCAAAAGAATTCGGAACACGCGTGAAAGCAATCCGTGTTATTTGGAACTCTCCATCTACTTTCGGTGGTATCGGTGATGTTTACAATGCCTTCCTCCCATCATTGACACTCGGTTGTGGTTCTTATGGTCGTAACTCAATCAGTGATAACGTAAGTGCGTTGAACTTATTGAACATTAAGAAAGTGGGAAGACGGAGAAATAATATGCAATGGTTTAAAGTTCCATCAAAAATTTACTTTGAACGCGATTCAATCCAATACCTCCAAAAAATGGCAGGCGTTGAACGTGTCATGATTGTGGCAGATGAATTGATTGTCAAACTTGGCTTTGTGCAACGGGTTATCGAGCAATTGCAATTGCGTACTAATAAAGTAATGTACACTGTGTTCTCAGATATTGAACCAGATCCAGACATTACAACTGTTGAACGTGGTGCAGAAGCGATGAAATCATTCGCGCCAGATACAATCATTGCCATCGGTGGTGGTTCTGTAATGGACGCTGCGAAAATCATGTGGCTCTTCTATGAACAACCAGAAGTGGACTTCCGTGACTTGGTACAAAAATTCATGGATATCCGTAAACGTGCTTTCCGCTTCCCAGAATTGGGACAAAAAGCCAAATACGTCGGTATTCCAACAACCTCTGGTACAGGTTCAGAAGTAACACCATTTGCTGTTATCTCTGATAAGAAGAACAACCGCAAATACCCACTTGCTGACTACTCATTGACCCCAACTATTGCGATTGTAGACCCAGCTCTTGTCTTGACCGTTCCAGGCTTTGTAGCAGCAGATACTGGTATGGACGTCTTGACCCACGCGACTGAAGCCTATGTATCTCAAATGGCCAATGACTATACAGACGGTATTGCGCTTCAAGCGATTAAACTTGTCTTTGAAAACCTTGAAAATTCTGTTAAAAACGCAGACTTTGTTTCTCGTGA
This sequence comes from Streptococcus respiraculi, assembly GCF_003595525.1. Lineage (NCBI taxonomy): Bacteria > Bacillati > Bacillota > Bacilli > Lactobacillales > Streptococcaceae > Streptococcus > Streptococcus respiraculi. Next base: position 610,230 of record NZ_CP022680.1, read on the forward strand.
GAAAATGCATAACGCTTCTACAATGGCAGGTATGGCCTTTGCGAATGCCTTCCTAGGAATTTCTCACTCAATTGCCCACAAATTAGGTGGACGTTTCCACACAGTGCACGGTCGTACCAATGCCATCTTACTTCCATACGTTATCCGTTATAACGGTACACGTCCGGCTAAAGCAGCGACATGGCCTAAATACAACTATTACCGTGCAGATGAGCGCTACCAAGAAATTGCTCGCATGCTAGGCTTGCCAGCTTCAACTCCAGAAGAAGCTGTAGAATCATACGCAAAAGCCGTTTATGACCTCGGTGAACGCGTTGGAATCAAGATGAACTTGAAAGAGCAGGGCGTTGATGAAAAAGAATTGAAGAAATACTCACGCGAGTTGGCACTTCTTGCCTACGAGGACCAATGTACTCCTGCAAATCCACGCCTCCCAATGGTGGATCATATGCAAGAAATCATTGAAGATGCTTACTATGGCTACAAAGAACGCCCAGGTCGTATCAAATAATTGAAATTGTTCCCCAATAAAACTAAGGAAAGAAGCTGACTCGATCAGCTTCTTTCAGATTGAAGAAAAGTCCATTTTGGACAATTTTCTTCAATCTTTTTTTCTTTTATACTCAATTAAAATCAAAGCTAGCACTTTGGGATACTTTCTTAAAGAGTAGATCTTTATAAGGTACAATAGCTATTTTTGATTTTCATTGACTATTACTTGAGATAAAAAAACTCTTAATAATACCGCTACATTAGCATTGCTAAGAGTTTCGGTTATATGATAGTCAATCTCGAAAATAAAATTTTTTCTATTCCTAGTAGAGTTGCCTACGTTCCATAAGAAACTACTTTCAGAATAGATACTAATTTAGTGAAAAAATGTGTTTTTAAAAGCGTTTTCGAAATTACTTTCTTTTTACTTGATAAATATTGAAAATATTTAAAGAAATGGTATACTAAATGTAAAGGCTTACATAAAATGTAGAAAGGGATTAGATAGATGAGAGATCCCCTATTAATGGAAGAAATGCAGACCTACCGAGGTCGCGATGAGATGCCAGCAGATTTCGATGAGTTTTGGAATCAAGCTATCGCAGACTTGCCACTTCCTGTAGACTATCGCTTGGTTGAAAAAGACTTTGGTCTTCCGAGTGTGGATTGCTATGAAATCCAGTTTGACGCAACGAATGGTGGAAAAATCTATGCCCGTATGGTCTTACCAAAAGAGCTAGACAAGGTACCCGTGATTTTCCATTTCCATGGCTATATGGGACGTGGTTTTGATTGGCCAGATATGTTGGCCTATACGACAGCAGGATATGGTATGGTGTCTATGGATGTGCGTGGTCAATCTGGTTATTCGCTAGACGGCCCGAGAAATGCTAGAGGCAATACCGTAAAAGGTCAGATTATTCGTGGTGTCGTAGACGGACCAGAACATCTCTTTTACAAGGATGTCTATCTGGATATTTATAGTCTAGTGGAATTAGTTGCAGGTTTTGAGCGTGTGGATGAGACACGTCTCTCAAGCTACGGCGGCTCACAAGGTGGTGCTTTGGCACTTGTTGCAGCTGCTCTGAATCCACAGATTACCAATACAGTTGCGATTTATCCTTTCCTATGCGATTTCAGACGGGTTCTTGAGATTGGTAATACCAGCGAAGCTTACGATGAGCTTTTCCGTTACTTCAAGTTCCATGACCCATTCCATGAGACAGAAGAAGAGGTATTTGCGACCTTGGCTTATATTGATGTGAAAAATCTTGCCCACCGTATCAAGGGTTCGGTCAAGATGATTACAGGGCTTGATGACGATGTCTGCTACCCAATCACACAATTTGCTATGTACAACCGCTTGGAGTGTGAGAAAGAATATCACCTCATGCCAGAATACGCCCATGAAGGCATGTTTGTCTACGCCAATAACAAGGTATTCAACTGGCTATGTGGTACGAAGTTTGACAGTAAGTCACTATTTACGGAGTTTAAATAAACAGCGTCTTTTATCAAAAAAGAAAGCGCTTAAATAAAAAAGAAAAGGAGGAAGATAATGGCATTTGTATCAAAGGACGAACTAATAGCGCAGATTAAAGACGGTATTATCGTATCTTGTCAGGCTCTTCCGCATGAACCGCTCTATATAGAAGAAGGAGGGGTGATGCCCCTGCTTGCAAAAGCTGCAGAGGCAGGCGGAGCTGTTGGGATTCGTGCAAACAGTGTGCGCGATATTGAGCAAATTCAGCAGGTGACAGACTTGCCGATTATCGGGATTATCAAACGGGATTATCCACCGCAAGAGCCTTTTATTACAGCGACCATGAAAGAGGTCGATGAACTGGCAGCGCTTGGCATTGCAGTGATTGCTCTTGATTGTACCAAGCGTGAGCGCTATGACGGCTTAACGGTTGCAGAGTTTATTGCTCAGGTCAAGGCTAAGTATCCAGACCAGCTCTTAATGGCAGATATCAGTACCTACGAAGAAGGTCTAGCTGCTGTAGAAGCAGGCGTGGACTTTGTTGGTACAACCCTTTCAGGCTACACTTCCTACAGTCGCCAGGAGGATGGACCTGATTTGGAGTTGATTAAGAAATTGTGTGATGCAGGGGTTGATGTCATCGCAGAAGGCAAGATTTATTATCCAGAAGAAGCGAAAATCATTCACGATTTTGGGGTTCGAGGAATCGTTGTCGGTGGTGCGATTACACGTCCAAAAGAAATCACCCAGCGCTTTGTTGCCGCAGTATCAAAATAAGTTAGGAAAGTTATGGAAGTTTTGACGATTGTTCGAAATCCATCAACTACGATGAAAAAATCAGAAAAGGGGAGTTGACGCTATAGGGAAAAGAAGGTAATAAGTAGTCGTTATATCACTGTCCATAATAGGACCTAGACAAAAGGAGAAAAAGAATGAAATTCAGAAAATTAGTTTGTTCTATGTTAGCAGGCGCGTCTATTTTATCTTTGGCAGCGTGTGGCAATTCTGGCGGAAGTGCTGATAAGAAAGATATGTCTGATAGCTCAGATAAAACAGAAATTACTTGGTGGGCTTTCCCAGTATTTACGCAAGAAAATGCAAGCGATGCTGTTGGAACATACGAAAAATCAATCATTGAAGCATTTGAAAAAGCAAATCCAGATGTAAAAGTAAAATTGGAAACAATCGACTTCAAGTCTGGTCCAGAAAAGATTGTAACAGCTATTGAAGCAGGAACAGCACCAGATGTACTCTTTGACGCACCAGGACGGATTATTCAATATGGTAAAAACGGTAAATTGGCTGAATTGAATGATCTCTTTACAGATGAGTACGTGAAAGATGTTGCCAATGATAATATCATCAATGCCAGCAAGGCAGGCGACAAAGCTTACATGTATCCAATTAGTTCGGCTCCATTCTACATGGCTATGAACAAGAAAATGCTTGAAGATGCTGGTGTGGCAGACCTTGTAAAAGAAGGTTGGACAACTGCTGACTTTGAAAAAGTATTAAAAGCATTGAAAGATAAGGGCTATACACCTGGTTCACTCTTTGCTAGTGGTCAAGGGGGAGACCAAGGGACTCGTGCCTTTATCGCAAACTTGTACAGTGGTGCAGTTACAGATGACGCTGTTAGTAAGTATACAACAGACGATCCAAAATTCGTGAAAGGTCTTGAAATGGCTTCTAGCTGGATTAAAGACGGTCTTCTTTCTAACGGTTCTCAATTTGACGGTGGAGCAGATATCCAAAACTTTGCAAACGGTCAAACTTCTTACACTATCCTTTGGGCACCATCACAAAATGGTATTCAAGGAAAACTCTTGGAAGCAAGTAAAGTAGAAGTCGTTGAAGTACCATTCCCATCTGACGAAGGTAAACCTGATTTGGAATACTTGATCAACGGATTCTGTGTCTTCAACAACAAAGATGAAAAGAAAATTGAAGCTTCTAAGAAATTCATCCAATTTATCGCAGACGATAAAGAATGGGGTCCAAAAGACGTGAAACGTACAGGAGCGTTCCCAGTCCGTACTTCATTTGGTAAATTGTATGATGACAAACGCATGGAAACTCTAAGTTCTTGGACTCAATACTACTCACCATACTACAACACAATTGATGGCTTTGCTGAAATGAGAACACTTTGGTTCCCTATGTTGCAAGCTGTATCAAATGGAGATGAGAAAGCTGATGCTGCTTTGAAGACATTTACTGAAAAAGCAAATGAAACTATTCAAAAAGCAATGAAATAATCAATTAGATAGGGCATACGCCTATCGAGATAATGTTGAGGGATGGGCTAGTTGCTATGGTTAGATAGCATTTAGCTCCTTCTAGACAATGTATAATCTTCCCCCTTTTCTCGTCCATTTTCCTTGAATGAAAAAGGGGGATTATTTTTATCAAAGTGAGGCGGAAATACCATGAATATCGGTTTTTATGCCTTCTCATATCTTACATAAGGAGAGGTGTTTTGTGTGAAAGTTAATAAAATAAGAATGAGAGAAACGATTGTTTCCTATGCATTTCTAGCACCGGTTTTAGTCTTCTTTGCCATATTTGTATTAGCTCCGATGATCATGGGATTTATCACTAGTTTCTTTGATTATTCGATGACGGCTTTTCAATTCGTTGGTTTGGAGAACTATAAACGGATGTTCCAAGATCCGGTATTTATCAAATCCTTGATTAATACCGTGATTATCGTAATCGGATCTGTACCAGTTGTTGTATTTTTCTCTTTATTTGTGGCGTCTCAGACCTACAGTCAAAATGCGATTGCTCGTTCCTTCTATCGGTTTGTCTTCTTCCTACCTGTTGTTACAGGGAGCGTTGCCGTAACGGTTGTTTGGAAATGGATCTACGATCCACTATCAGGGATTTTGAACTTTGTCCTTAAATCTGGTCACTTTATTGAGCAAAATATTAGCTGGCTTGGGGATAAACATTGGGCCTTGCTCGCTATCATTGTGATTCTCTTGACCACATCTGTCGGTCAACCGATTATTCTTTATATCGCTGCAATGGGAAATATTGATAATTCTCTTGTTGAGGCGGCACGTGTAGACGGTGCGACAGAATTGCAAGTCTTTTGGAAAATCAAGTGGCCAAGTTTATTGCCAACAACGCTTTATATCGCAATTATTACAACCATTAACTCTTTCCAATGTTTCGCGCTTATTCAGCTCTTAACATCTGGAGGACCAAACTACTCAACTAGTACCTTGATGTACTACCTATACGAAAAAGCTTTCAAGCTTTCTGAATATGGCTATGCAAATACTATGGGGGTCTTCCTTGCAGTCATGATTGCCCTTATCAGCTTTGCTCAATTCAAGATTCTTGGAAATGATGTGGAATACTAGGAGGACAAGCATGAAAAAGAAAAAATTAACTCCATTTACAGTGATTTCAACAATCATTTTGCTTTTGTTGACGGTACTCTTTATTTTCCCGTTTTACTGGATTTTGACAGGGGCCTTTAAATCTCAACCAGATACGATTGTGATTCCACCTCAGTGGTGGCCAAAAATGCCAACTATGGAGAACTTTGAGCGGTTGGTTGTGCAAAATCCTGCCCTTCAATGGATGTGGAATAGTGTCTTCATTTCGTTAGCAACCATGCTCTTGGTCTGTGTTACCTCTTCTTTGGCAGGCTATGTTCTTGCTAAGAAACGGTTCTATGGTCAACGGATTCTCTTTGCGATTTTCATTGCTGCTATGGCTCTTCCGAAGCAAGTTGTATTGGTACCGCTCGTTCGGATTGTCAATTTCTTAGGAATCCATGACACACTTGCTGCGGTTATATTACCACTAATTGGTTGGCCATTTGGAGTGTTCCTCATGAAACAATTCAGTGAAAACATTCCAACAGAGCTATTGGAATCAGCCAAGATTGACGGTTGTGGCGAAGTTCGGACCTTCTGGAATGTTGCCTTTCCAATTGTCAAACCAGGTTTTGCGGCCCTTGCGATTTTTACCTTTATCAATTCTTGGAATGACTACTTTATGCAGTTGGTTATGTTGACATCACGTCAAAATTTAACCATTTCACTAGGGGTTGCAACCATGCAGGCCGAAATGGCAACTGACTACGGACTCATCATGGCCGGAGCAGCCATGGCAGCCGTTCCAATCGTAGCCGTCTTCCTCGTATTCCAAAAATCATTCACACAAGGAATCACCATGGGAGCTGTTAAAGGTTGAAATAGTTCGGGGAACTATTTCAATCGGGAAATGTGGCAAAGCAAGGCTTTGCTTTCCCCTTCGGTGCAGGAGCCTGCTTCAAGTTGGAAATTCGGCAAAACCTCGTTTTGCTTTCCTCTCGAGTTAGGAACTATTTCAATTGGGAAATGTGGCAAAGCAAGGCTTTGCTTTCTGCTCAGTGCAGTGCACCATTCTAAGTTGGAAATTCGGCAAAGCAAGGCTTTGCTTTCCCCTTCGGTGCAGGAGCCTGTTTCAAGTTGGAAATTCGGCAAAATGCAGTTTTGTTTTTCTGCACAGTGCAGTGTCTCATCCTAGGTTGGAAATAGGAACGAGCTATTTTCCAACAGTCCCAAATTTATTTCAATAAATTGTAGAAAATGAGGAAATCGGATGATTTTTGAACAATTACAATATATAGGTCGTTATCGTGGTTTGCACCCCCATCTGGATCAAGCGATTGAGTATTTGTTAACACACGATATGGCGAGCTTTGCTTTAGGGCGATACGCCATCAATGAAGACAAGGTCTTCTTCTTTGTGCAGGATAATCAACTCAATAAAGAACCAGATAATCAGTTTGAATACCATGAACGTTTTGCAGATATTCACTTTTTAATAGAAGGACAGGAATTGATGCATTACGGCCAGCAGGTGAAAGAAGTTGCTAAGGATTATGAAAAAGAGAGCGACATTGGCTTTGTCCGTTGTCATCTTGCGACTCCGCTTCATCTGACAAATGAAAATGTAGCGATTTTCCTACCAAATGAACCTCACCAGCCCAATCTATATAATCAGGCAGGTGACAGGGTCAAGAAATGTGTAGTAAAAGTGCTTATTGATTAAGAAAGGAAGACGAGAAATGAGAAATAGGAGTGCGCAGTTACTATCCTCCATTTTCAATACAGACAATTGGCTGATGAGAGTCTGCGAAAAAATCTTGGATTTGGTCACGGTCAATCTCTTGTTTCTGATTTCTTGTTTACCGATTGTGACGATTGGCATTGCAAAAATCAGCCTCTATCGGACCTTACAGGAGATACGAGAAAGCCGTGGTGTACGTGTGGTGAGACTTTATGCTAGCACCTTTAAGGCGGAGTGGAAGCGTGGGCTTACCCTAGGAGCAATCGAGTTCTTAGTGACTGCTATTTGCTTGGCTAACCTCCTCATCTTGCGTGCTCAGACAGCTCTTGTCTTTCAAGGAATGAAAATGGTCGCTTTTGGCATTTTATTTCTTTTGGTGATGATCATGCTCTATGCCTATCCTTTGGCTGCTCGTTTTGAACAGAGTCTGCAAGAACTCTTGCAAACCGCCTTTGTTCTAGCAGGTTTGAACTTCCTCTGGACCTTTGGCATGCTGGGAGCCGTAGCTTTGCTAGCCTTTCTGCTATTAGGCTCTAGCTGGACCATTGTCTTTGGAAGTATGTTCTTCCTCTTGGCAGGATTTTCAAGTTTAGTCTATTTACAACTTGGAATTCTTGAGCCGATTTTTAGAAAATATGACAATTCACCTCAATAGGGGAGTTGCCAACACCGATTAGATGAAAAAATTCCTTCGTAAAACAGGTCGGACTGGGCTTGCTGAAACCAGAAAAGACCTTCTGGGTGGGAGTTTTACGTAATAGAAAGATGAAGAAAGAATTTGCTCTTTCTTTTTAGTGGAGAAATAAATGAAAAACTTAGAAAAATACCATGGAATTATTCCCGCATTTTATGCATGTTACGATGAAAATGGAGATATTAGCCGAGAAGGTGTTCGCAGCCTAGCAGAATACTTTATCGAAAAAGGCGTACAAGGCTTATATGTTAATGGCTCTTCTGGAGAATGTATCTACCAAAGCGTAGAAGATCGCAAGGTAGTCCTAGAAGAAGTAATGGCAGTGGCTAAGGGCAAATTAACCATTATTGCCCATGTTGCTTGCAACAATACAAAAGACAGTATCGAATTGGCACGCCATGCAGAAAGCCTTGAGGTAGATGCGATTGCGGCGATTCCACCGATTTATTTCCGCTTGCCAGAATACTCTGTTGCCCAATACTGGAATGATATCAGTGCAGCAGCTCCAAATACAGATTTTGTGATTTATAATATTCCCCAGTTGGCAGGTGTAGCCCTTACTCCAAGTCTCTACAATGAAATGCTCAAAAATGAACGGGTTATTGGGGTCAAAAATTCCTCTATGCCAGTTCAAGATATCCAAATCTTTGCTAGTCTTGGTGGAGCTAATCACGTTGTCTTTAATGGTCCAGATGAGCAATTCTTAGGTGGGCGTCTCATGGGTGCTGCTGGTGGTATTGGAGGAACTTATGGTGCTATGCCAGAACTTTTCTTGAAACTCAACCAATTGATTGCAGACAAGGATTTGGAAATGGCAAAAGAATTGCAATTTGCCATTAACAATATTATCGGTCACTTAGTGGTTGCGCGAGGCAATATGTATGCAGTCATCAAAGAAGTGTTGCGAATCAATGAAGGCTTGAATCTAGGTGGCGTGCGTTCGCCTCTTACTCCAGTTTGTGAAGATGATAAAGAAGTCGTTGAAGAGGCTGCTCGCCTAATTCGTGAAACCAAGGAACGGTTCTTATAAGAAAAGGCTTGTGGGAATTGATTTCCTTTGAGAAGAAGAGGTGGCTCATGAAAACATATGTTGCCATTGATATTGGTGGTACCAGTATCAAATACGGTTTGATTGATGAAAACGACCAGCTGGTTGAAAGCCATGAAATGCCGACAGAGGCTCATAAGGGTGGACCGGCGATTTTGGAAAAGGTAGCAGGGATTGTATCTAGCTATCTGGAAACGGTCAGTCTGTCAGGGATTTGTATTTCCTCAGCGGGCATGGTCGATCCTGATAAGGGCGAGATTTTCTATGCGGGTCCGCAAATTCCAAACTATGCTGGTACTCAGTTTAAGAAAGATTTGGAAGCCCAGTTTGGCATTCCTTGTGAAATCGAAAATGATGTTAACTGTGCAGGACTGGCAGAGGTTGCTTCAGGTAGCGGTAAGGGTGCAAAAGTTGCGGTTTGTTTGACAGTGGGAACAGGTATCGGGGGCTGTCTCTTGATTAACTCTCAGGTTTTCCACGGCTTTAGCAATTCTGCCTGTGAAGTGGGTTATCTCCATTTGCCAGACGGAGCTTTTCAAGACTTGGCTTCTACCACTGCCTTGGTCCGCTATGTCGCAGAAGCGCACGGCGATGATGTGGCAGATTGGAACGGACGGCGGATTTTCCAAGAACTCGAAAAAGGCAATTCACTTTGCCAACAAGGAATCGATCGCATGGTCCATTATCTTGCAAAAGGCATTGCCAATATCTGCTATGTCGCTAACCCAGAAGTGGTGATTCTAGGCGGTGGTATTATGGGACAAGAAGCGATTTTAAAACCAAAAATCGAAGCGGCTTTAAAGGCTCATCTTGTTCCAAGTATTGCAGAAAAAACCAAGTTAGCCTTTGCCCAGCATCAAAATACAGCGGGCATGTTTGGCGCCTATTATCATTTCAAGCAGAAAAGCGAAGCTCGAAAAGCCTAGTTATTAGGTCAGAAAGGAAAGAGATATGGTATCATTAGAGAAAAATGTGATTCCGATGATTGAAGCGGTTTACAGTGATTTTACGCATATTGAGCGAAAGATTGCGGATTATTTTCTCTCAGAAGCGACAGTGGATGACGATTTGTCTGCAAAAATGGTTTCTGAAAAACTCTATGTCTCATTGCCTTCTCTGACACGTTTTGCTCAAAAATGTGGTTTTACAGGTTACCGACAATTCGTCTACGCTTTTCAGGAAGTGAGCGCAAGTACGGATTCGTCCCATGTCAATCGTGACTTGACCAAGCATGTTTTGTCGGACTACGGCGAGCTTTTGAACAAGACCTATTCCCTCATTGATGAAGAGCAGTTTGTGCGAGTTGGGGATTTACTGAACAATGCCAAGCGGGTCTACGTGTATGGTCAGGGAAGTTCGGGACTGGTTGCGCGAGAGATTGAATTTCGCTTCATGCGACTAGGCATGGCCTGCAAAGCGGTCACCGATGATCACATGATTCGGATGAACCGTGTGACCTTAAATGACGAGTGTTTGGTGATTGGCATTTCGGTATCGGGGGAGTCCATGAGCATTATCAATGCAGTGCGAGATGCGCGTGCAGCAGGAGCAAGTACGGTTCTCTTGACTTCAAAAAACCGACAGGAATTGCGCGATAATTGTGATGAATTGGTGCTGGTTGCAATCAAGAAAAATCTTGCCCAAGGCACCATGATTTCTCCGCAATTTCCAGTGCTCGTGGTCATGGATATTTTCTATGCCTACTATATTGATTTAGACCGAGATGCTCGGCACAAGTTATTTACCAACACCCTTTCTGCCTTACAAGTGACGGAAGAAGTAGACGAAAATGAGATGTAGAGCGTTTCTGCTCTCATTTTTTTATGTTATAATAAAAAGAAAACGGTTACAGAAAAGAGGGCGACATGATAGAAGCAATTATATTTGATATGGACGGAGTGATCGTTGATACAGAGTATCTAGATTTTCAGCTTCAAAAGGATTTTGTACGTAGTATTAGTAAGGAAATGAGTATTGAAAAGGAGCAAAAATTTTCGAAGTTAATTGGTCGTTCTTATGCTTATTTGGCGCAAGCGATTAAGGATCTATCGGGTAGTAGCCTTTCGTTGGCTGAGATTAGTAAACAACTAGAAGAATATGCGAAAGAGTGGTATCAGGATATCAATTATCTATCCTTGTTTCGGACAGATATGATTGATATTTTGGATTATGCCAAAGAAAAAGGTCTCAAACTAGCCGTTGCCTCCTCCTCACGAAAGGAGCACATCGAGGAAGTTTTAGAGAGTTGTGGTATCTTGTCTTATTTTGATACTGTGGTCAGTGGCGAAGCCTTCACTGAAAGTAAGCCCAATCCGGCCATTTATTTGGCGACCCTAGCCAAACTCGGTGTAGCAGCCCAAGATGCGGTTGCGATTGAAGATTCTGCCTATGGGATTGCCGCTGCAAAAGCGGCAGGGGTCACCGTTATTGCCTATGAGGAAGTTCGAATGCCGGTTGACCAATCACAGGCGGACTATCATGCAACAGACATGAAGGGCGTTTTGGAACGGCTCCGCTTATTGAATCAGCAGATGTATAGTGAATTGAATCAAGGCTAGGACACCGTTATACTCTATAAAAATCAAAATCTGACTAGCTTCCACAATTAAGAATTGTGGAAGGTTGGAAATAGACCGAGCGAAGCTCACTCCTTGCAATTGAGAATTGTGGAAGGTTGGCAATAGACCGAGCGTAGCTCACTCCTTGCAATTAAGAATTGTGGAAGGTTGGCAATAGACCGAGCATGCTCGTAACAGCGGAGGCTCTTTTTTTACACAGCTCTTAGTCCGTGTTCAGTTCTCAATCCACTATAAAATCGGACTTTATCATGTTTTTTTCTTATATTCTTTCAATTTTCTGACAAATTATGATAAAATGGAAAAAAAGATTTTGAGGATAAATCATGACATTAGTATACCAATCGACACGTGATGAGAACAATACTGTAACAGCCAGCCAAGCGATTCTACAAGGTTTGGCAACAGATGGCGGACTGTTTACCCCGCTGACCTATCCTAAAGTAGAGTTGGACTTTGAACGCTTGAAAGACATGTCTTATCAGGAAGTAGCAAAGTTGATTTTGGGTGCTTTCTTGGATGATTTTACGGCAGAAGAGCTAGACTATTGTATCACCAATGCCTACGATAACAAGTTTGACGATGCGCGCATTGCACCCTTAGTCAAGCTAGATGGTCAGTATAACTTGGAATTGTTCCACGGCTCCACCATTGCCTTTAAGGATATGGCCTTGTCAATCCTACCTTACTTGATGACAACAGCCGCTAAAAAGCACGGTTTGGAAAATAAAATCGTCATTTTGACGGCGACTTCTGGAGATACTGGAAAGGCAGCCATGGCTGGTTTTGCGGATGTTCCTGGAACAGAAATCATCGTCTTTTATCCTAAAGATGGTGTCAGCAAGGTGCAGGAATTGCAGATGACTACTCAAACCGGTGATAATACCCATGTAGTGGCGATTGACGGGAATTTTGACGATGCTCAGACGAATGTCAAGGAAATGTTCAATAACGAAGCTTTACGTGCTAAGTTGGCAGATAAGAAAATGCAGTTTTCATCTGCTAATTCCATGAATGTCGGGCGCCTCGTACCACAGATTGTTTACTATGTCTATGCCTATGCGCAGTTGGTGAAGACTGGTGAAATCGCAACAGGAGAAGCGATCAACTTCACGGTTCCAACAGGAAATTTTGGAAATATCCTAGCTGCCTTTTATGCCAAGCAAATCGGCTTGCCAGTTGGGAAATTAATCTGTGCATCAAATGAAAACAATGTCCTGACCGACTTCTTCAAGACTAAGGTGTACGATAAGAAACGGGCCTTTAAGGTGACAAGTAGCCCTTCCATGGATATTCTTGTGTCTTCAAACTTAGAGCGCCTGATTTTCCATCTTGTGGGAAATGACGCAAAAAAAACAGCTGAACTCATGACGGCCTTATCAAGAGATGGCCAGTATGAATTGCAGTCAGTTGATGTAGACCTCTTGGACTTGTTTGCGGCAGAATATACGACTGAAGAAGAAACTGCTCAAGAAATCAAACGGGTTTATGATAACTCATCTTATATCGAAGATCCGCATACGGCGGTCGCATCAAGCGTATATCAAAAATACTTAGCAGAGACCAAAGATGTAGCTAAAACCGTCATTGCCTCAACCGCTAGTCCCTATAAATTCCCAGTTGTCGCAGTTGAAGCGGTGACAGGCGAGACAGATTTAAGTGACTTTGAGGCACTTGCGAAATTGCAAGAACTCTCAGGTGTAGCGCTTCCACCTGCTGTAGACGGTTTAGAAGTAGCTACTATCCGCCACAAGACGGTCGTTGCAGCAGCTGACATGCAGGCAGAAGTAGAACGTTATCTAGGTGTCTAGAATAGAGCATTCGTTATACTCGCTTTGATAATAATAAAAAGAAGGAGGGAGCTTTTTTAAGCTCCTTTGTGATATGGTAGATTATAAAAGAATCATGCACATTGCCCTACCAGCTATGGCGGAAAATGTGCTACAGATGCTCATGGGCATGGTGGACGGCTACTTGGTAGCAAGTCTTGGCTTGGTGGCTATCTCAGGGGTGTCCGTTGCAGGAAATATCATCGCCATTTATCAGGCGATTTTTATTGCTTTGGGTGCTGCGATTTCAAGTGTTCTAGCTCGCAGTATGGGAGCTGGTGATGAAAAGTCGCAGGCCTATTATGCAACAGAAGCAATTAAAATAACCCTGCTGTTAAGTCTTGTTTTGGGCTTGGTTTCCCTGATTTTTGGGCAGGGCATGCTACATTTGCTAGGGACAGAAGTAGCAGTGGCAGAAGTGGGTGGTCTCTTTCTAGCCATTGTTGGTGGAACCATTGTCTTCTTGGGGCTCATGACCAGTCTTGGCGCCTTGGTGCGCACGACCGGAAATCCTCGGTTGCCCATGTATGTCAGCCTGTTGACCAATCTTCTCAACGCCCTTTTTTCTAGTTTCTTTATCTTTGGTCTACAGTGGGGGATTACTGGTGTAGCTTTGGGGACGGTCCTCGCTCGCTTAGTAGGAGTCGTGGTTTTGTGGAAATCCTTGACAATCTCATTTGCTAGGCCAAGTTGGGGATTAGATAAGGACTTGCTTAGTCTGTCCTTACCTGCTGCGGGGGAACGGCTCATGATGCGGGCAGGCGATGTGGTGATGATTGCACTCGTCGTCGGTTTTGGGACAGAGGTAGTAGCTGGAAATGCCGTTGGTGAAGTGCTGACCCAGTTTAACTATATGCCAGCCTTTGGAATCGCAACAGCGACTGTTCTCTTAGTGGCACATAGCTTGGGTCAGGGACATATAGCGGAGATTGACCAACTTGCGCGCAGAACCTACTGGTTGGCACTTGGCTTGATGTTGCCGATTGCGCTTGTTATCTTCACTTTGGGCACCCCTCTCACCCACCTTTATACGCAAGACGCGCAAGCAGTAGGCGCTAGCCTCTTAGTTGTCCTCTTTTCACTCCTGGGCATACCTTTTACCGCAGGAACGGTCATCTATACTGCTGTTTGGCAGGGCTTGGGTAATGGAAAACTCCCTTTTTATGCAACGACGATTGGCATGTGGGGTATTCGCATTGGGGCAGGCTACCTACTTGGTGTGAGCTTGGGATTTGGTTTGCCAGGTGTTTGGGCAGGAACACTTCTTGACAATGCCTTTCGCTGGCTCTTTTTGGCAACTCTCTATAGACGTCATAAGAAAAATATTATCACAAAAATCTAGGAATCTAGGTTTTTATTGCGACCTGCATTTTGATAAACATATCTCGTTCTGGTTTTGAGAGGCTGGGTTGCTCGTGAACAACTTCGCATATGTAAGGGCCGATAGGAGTTAGGTGCTGCTCCTTGAGCGATTGGAAAAAGTGTGGTAGGCGTGCGATTTCCTCTTCAAAGGAGGCGCAGTAGCTAATAGCATATAAGCCAGCTTCTAAAACGACTTTCTTGATGAGAGGCGAGTGCAGATAGGGATTGTGGAGCAGGACAAATTGAGTGGAAATCCATTCTTGCTTCTGAAACTGTTCTACTTGCATGAGCGAGCCGACCTTGCCAAAGTGTTCATAGAAGGGATTTTGCGAAAAAATTTCCTGTTTCAAATACCGAAGATAGTGTTCGTATTCCTCATTTGTCATCTGGTAGATATTGTATGGCAAGTCAAAGGTCCAAATGGTCCGCTCGGGCATGGACACGATTTCTAATTCCTTGCTGGTTTTATGCTCTGTATAGAGCAGTGCTCCAGAGCGAAAGGCGTCAATTTCTGCAATCCGATGTTCCAAAGCTTCTTTTTCGCCTAGGAGGGCTTGATAGCGTTCTTCGATGAGCTGGTGGAGGTGGGGATTGCTCTTGCTAGATAGGATTTCCTTGATATCTTCTAGTGAAAAATCAAGTTGGCGCAAGTATTGAATAGCATCGACAATGGACGATTGATTGAGATGATAGTAGCGGTAATTGGTTTCTGGGTCAATCTCATAGGGTTTAAGCAGTCCAATCTGGTCATAAAAACGTAGGGTGCGGATTGAGATGTTGTTGATTGTGGAGAATTCTCCGATGCGTAAAATTTTTTTCATTTTTTAAAACTCTCTATTGACTCTCTAGTTACTAGAGACATTATACTATAGTTGTGAAAAAAATAACAATAAAAGGAGAAGTCACATGAGAACTTCAAAAGTACGTGCAGTCCAATACGGCTGCGGCAAGATGTCTAAGGTATTGTTCCGCTATTTGGTAGAACATGGGGTAGAAATTGTTGGGGCGATTGATAATAATCCAGCAGTTGTTGGTCAAGATGTTGGTGATTTTGCAGAGCTCGGATATAAGACAGGGGTTATTATCTCAAATGATGCAGATGCAGTATTTTCAAGCTGCGATGCAGATATTGCCATTGTCACCATTTTCTCTTACATGCCTGAAATGTACAATTTCTATGAAACAGCTATTAAACATGGGGTGAATGTGATTTCAACCTGTGAAGAAGCAATCTATCCTTGGACCACCTCTCCGTCTGAAACCAATCGTTTGGATAAACTTGCAAAAGAGCATGGCGTGACCATTATGGGATCTGGGATGCAGGACATTTACTGGATTAACATGCCGTGTCTTATGATGGCAGGGATGAATAAAATCACTAAGATTAAAGGAGCTGTAAGCTATAATGTTGAAGATTACGGTCTCGCGCTTGCTGAAGCACATGGTGCAGGTTATGATGTAGAGCGATTTGAAAAAGAAATTGCTTCTGCTGAAAGTTTCCCTTCTTACATGTGGAATTCTGCAGAAGGTATCTGTGCGAAAATGAACTTGACCATCAAGGATATTTCTCAAAAGAGTGTACCGTACATTCTTGATGAAGACATTTATTCTGAAACGCTTGGTCGGACTATTCCAGCAGGAGAAGTAACAGGAATGTCAGCTGTTACAACTATTCATACGAACCAAGGTATTGAATTAGAAGTAGAATGTATCGGAAAAGTTTACCGTGAAGATGACGGAGATATGTGCGATTGGGAAATCTTTGGCGAACCTGATTTGGTATTCTCTGTTAACAAACCAGACACAGTAGCGCATACTTGTGCAACGATTGTAAACCGTATCCCAACTGTCATGGATGCACCAGCTGGATTTGTGACATGTGAAAAAGCACGTGATGTAGAATACTTAACCTACCCAATGCATACCTATGTAGGGAAATAATTAAATCATAAGAAGTTAGAATGCGTATTCTAGCTTCTTTTCGTTTTGAGCTGGCGGAATGTTTGTCTTTTGCCTTGATTGGCAGGGGATTTTCTCGTTAAGCTATACAGAAAGGTCGGCTTTGTGCTACAATAAGGAAAATAAATGATGAGGAGCAGCACATGAAAGCTATTATTACGGTTGTAGGAAAAGATAGAACAGGGATTGTGGCAGGAGTTTCTGCTAAAATCGCAGAATTGGGACTCAATATTGATGATATTTCCCAGACGGTCTTAGATGAATTTTTTACGATGATGGCAGTGGTGTCAAGTGATGAGAAAAAGGATTTTACAGCCTTGCGTCAGGAATTTGATGCCTTTGGTGAGAGTTTGAATGTCAAAATCAACATTCAAAGTGCGGCGATTTTTGAAGCCATGTATAACATCTAAGAGGTGGCGTATGGATATTAGACAAGTTACAGAAACCATTGCCATGATTGAGGAGCAGAATTTCGATATCAGGACCATTACCATGGGTATTTCGCTTCTTGACTGTATTGATACGGACATCCACCGTGCGGCTGAGAAGATTTATGAGAAAATTACGACTAAGGCGCGTGATTTGGTCGCGGTCGGCGATGAAATTGCGGCTGAATTGGGGATTCCCATTGTCAATAAGCGGGTCAGTGTGACCCCGATTGCCTTGATTGGAGCAGCGACAGATGCGACAGACTATGTGCCACTTGCTAAGGCGCTGGACCGAGCAGCCAAGGAAATCGGTGTTGATTTCATCGGCGGTTTTTCTGCCTTGGTGCAAAAAGGGTATCAAAAAGGGGATGAAATTCTCATCAACTCTATTCCTCGAGCTCTAGCTGAGACGGATAAGGTCTGCTCATCCGTCAATATCGGATCGACCAAGACGGGCATTAACATGACAGCCGTGCGGGATATGGGACGGATTATCAAGGAAACAGCCAGTCTTTCTGAAATGGGCGCCGCAAAATTAGTTGTTTTTGCTAACGCGGTCGAGGACAATCCTTTCATGGCTGGAGCCTTTCATGGTGTTGGCGAAGCAGATGTGGTTATCAATGTCGGAGTTTCAGGACCTGGCGTGGTCAAGCGCGCGCTTGAAAAAGTACGTGGTGAGAGTTTTGATGTCGTGGCTGAAACCGTTAAAAAGACAGCTTTCAAGATTACCCGTATCGGTCAATTGGTCGGTCAAATGGCGAGCGAGCGTCTCGGCGTGAAATTCGGGATTGTCGATTTGAGTCTAGCTCCAACGCCGGCGGTCGGTGACTCGGTAGCGCGCGTGCTTGAAGAAATGGGGCTTGAAACCGTTGGAACACACGGAACAACAGCTGCCCTTGCTCTTTTAAACGATCAGGTCAAAAAAGGCGGTGTCATGGCTTGCAATCAAGTCGGTGGTCTATCAGGTGCTTTTATTCCCGTATCTGAGGACGAGGGGATGATTGCGGCTGTTCAGTCTGGCTCGCTTAATTTGGAAAAATTAGAAGCTATGACAGCTATTTGCTCGGTCGGTCTTGATATGATTGCCATCCCAGAAGAAACGCCTGCTGAAACCATTGCAGCCATGATTGCAGACGAAGCAGCAATCGGCGTTATCAATCAGAAAACCACTGCTGTGCGGATTATTCCAAAAGGCAAAGAAGGGGATATGATTGAATTTGGCGGTCTCTTAGGAACAGCACCTGTCATGAAGGTCAATCAAGCATCATCTGCTGCCTTTATTGCGCGTGGTGGACAAATCCCTGCCCCAATTCATAGTTTTAAGAACTAAAAAAGTCGGACGAAAGTCCAGCCTCCAGATTGAAGAAAAGTCCATTTTGGACAATTTTCTTCAATCTTTTTTCTTTATACTCAATTAAAATCAACGTTAGCATTTTTGGATACTTTCTTAAATAGTACGGACGCAAGCAACCTTGTATTTCCGACCTTTAACTGTCCAATGGACTGTTAAAGCAATCTTGAGCCTAAGGCCTCAAAAATGCTGTAACGAACAACTACTTTGTTGTTGCTAGTCATTCCACTATTTCGAATATATCACCTTTGCTCACTTCGTTCAATCCATTTTCTTAAAGAGTAGATATTTATAAGATAAGATAGCTACTTTTGATTTTCATTGAGGATTATTTTATGCTCTTTCTAAGAGTCTAATCATTATTCCAGCTTGGAACTAATGTTTAGATTTTTTGCCATTTAGAGGGTTTGTCTGCGTTCTGAAAGTCGGACGAAAGTCCCGTCTCTTCTTATTTGATTGGGTTGTAGAAATATGCTTCTGCTGAAGAAAACAACACTTTTTTAGTAAGTAATCATTGTCTACGTTAGCCCTTTTTTGATATAATAGTATGAGGAAATATGAGGAGGAATAAAATGACAGAAACAAGATTATACATTGCTCGTCATGGAAAAACCATGTTTAATACCATTGGTCGTATTCAAGGTTGGTGCGATACGCCTTTAACAAAAATTGGTGAAGAAGGTATTCGCGAGCTGGGACTTGGTTTGAAAGAGGCGGGTTTGGAATTTAAACTTGCAGTATCAAGTGACTTGGGACGGACTGTTCAGACCATTACCATCGCCCAAAGAGAATTAGGTATTTTAGGAAAAATCCCTTACTACCAAGACAAACGCATCCGAGAATGGTGTTTTGGTAGCTTTGAAGGTATGTACGATGCAGAACTCTTTAGCGGAGTCTTGCCACGTATCAGTGGTATTGTCGAAGCGGGTACCATGACCTTTGAAGAGATAGCAAATGGTGTCCACGAAGCTGATTCAGCCAACTGGTCCGAGCCTTGGGATGTGTTGAAAGACCGCATTTTGAATGGTTTTGAAAGTATAGCCCAAGACCTTGAAAAGCAGGGTGGAGGCAATGCCTTGATTGTTAGTCACGGTATGACCATTGCGACCTTGGTCAATCTATTGGCGCCAGAACGTCCAACCAACTTGGCACTCGATAATGGCTCTGTCACTGTTTTGAAATATGAAAATGGTCAATTTAGCATTGAAGCTGTAGGGGATATGTCTTATCGTATAGCTGGAGCGAGTGTAATTTCAAACGCATGATGAATAGGAAAAAAATTGGCATAGTTGCTTTCGTTACTTGTCTGCTGATATTTGTGGTTCTTAACTTTTTCCTTTGGCGCTTGGATCCAGCAAGTATTGTTGGTAAGTCTGCAACGATAGAAGCAAAGAAGGCTACACGTTCGTCCGAAGAAGATGTCTTAGCCTCTGCTTCTCTAGATGATTGGGAATTGGTCTTGGTCAATCGTGATCATTTGTTTGAATCAGAGCCAAAATCCTTAGCGACAGTGGGGGATATTCAGGTTGATAGTAGGATTGCGGCAGCTACGCAAGACTTTTTAGCAGCCGCTCAAGTAATCGTTCCTGATGAGGTCTTGCTATCAGGCTACAGAAGTCGAGCCGAGCAAGAACAGCTCTATAATGAGAGAGTTGCAGAGTTAGAAGCAAGTGGGGTTGATCGGGCAGAAGCAGAAGCTACGGTTCGCTCTCAAGTGCAGAAGCCAGGAGCCAGCGAACACCAGACAGGTCTTGCCATTGATATGAGTGAAGAAGCAGGTCAATTGGATGAAGTAGCAGAAAAAATCAAGCAACTAGCACCTCAGTATGGCTTTATCTTGCGCTATCCGGAAGGGAAAAGTCACATTACAGGCATTGAGTTTGAAAGTTGGCATTTCCGCTATGTCGGTGTCAAAAATGCCCAGTACATGCAACAACACAACCTAGTTTTGGAAGAATATAGAGACTTACTAAAAGGAAAGTAGAAATATAGTGAATTGAATAAAGGTTAGGACATCGTTATACTCTATAAAAATCAAAATCTGACTAGCTTCCACAATTGAGAATTGTGGAAGGCTAGAAATAGCACGAGCGCAGCTCGCTCCTTGCAATTGAGAATTGTGGAAGGCTGGAAATAGCACGAGCGCAGCTCGCTCCTTGCAATTGAGAATTGTGGAAGGCTGGAAATAGACTGAGCGCAGCTCGCTCCTTGCAATTGAGAATTGTGAAAGGCTGGAAATAGCACGAGCGCAGCTCGCTCCTTGCAATTGAGAATTGTGAAAGGCTGGAAATAGACTGAGCGCAGCTCGCCCCTTTGAACCACTAGTTCGGACTGCTGTTAGCTGAGGCTTACTGCATAATCCTTATTTCCAATCTTCACCAGTCCACTGGACTGATGTTAGCTGAGGATTACTGCATAATCCTTATTTCCAACCTTCACCAGTCCATTGGACTGCTGTTAGCTGAGGATTACTGCATAATCCTTATTTCCAACCTTCACCAGTCCACTGGACTGCTGTTAGCTGAGGATTACTGCATAATCCTTATTTCCAACCTTCACCAGTCCGCTGGACTGATGTTAGCTGAGGATTACTGCATAATCCTTATTTCCAACCTTCACCAGTCCACTGGACTGCTGTTAGCTGAGGATTACTGCATAATCCTTATTTCCAACCTTCACCAGTCCGCTGGACTGTTGAAGCAAGGTGAGTTAACGATGTCAGACTTTGATTTTTGACGAGTATTAGGTCTCTTTGATGAAGGCTAGTTCCATCTGTAGCTCCTTGCTTTGTTCTATTCCTTCATAAGATACAACGGACGTTAAGAGCAAAGTATACCCTAGGGTACCGTACCTGTAGAGCGAGCAAGCTCGTAATAGCTGAGGCTATTTTTTACACAGCTATTAGTCCGTGTTCAGTTCTCAATCCACTATAAAAAACGTCAAATGGCGTTTTTTTCTTTTGGTTTACTATTGACAACTACATCGAGATGCGATATATCGAACTACAAGGGGTAATAAAATGGAAGAAAAAATCAGACGGGTCTATCTTCCAATGACGGAAACAGCATTTTATATCTTGTTTGCCTTGCAGGAAGAGCGGCATGGGTATGACATTACCCAAAAGACCAAGGAATTGACAGATGGTCAGGTCGGGATTAGTCCAGGGACCATGTACGGAACCCTTTCTAAAATGGAAAAGGATGGCTTGATTACCTTTGTCCGCGAGGAGGAAAAGCGCAAGCTCTATCTGATAACGGGGTTGGGACGAGAGGTTTTGGGCATTGAATTAGCTAGGATTGAGCGCCTTTATCGAAATAGCCGAGGTGAGCGATATGAAACAACAGAAATTTAACAAATGTGATCCTAGCCAAACGGAAAAGTATTTAGGTCAGATGCACCTAGCAGGTCAGGCTTTAAAGCAGGTATCGTCTTGGAGTGGGAAGATGGAATTTGTAGCCTGCCCTTCTGAAGAAATGCTCTATCGGATTGATGTGTATCAGCCTAGTAAGAAAGAAGTCGGCTTTTTTCCAGAATACGATGCGCATTATCTGAGTTTCTTTCAAGATGTAGGATGGGAAATGGTCTGTGGTGTGTCACCCTATGTTGTCTGGCGCAAGCCTGTAGCTGCGGTAGGCAATCCAGATGAAGCGCTCCTATACAATGATAGTAGTAGCATATATGCCTATCAAAAGAAAATTGTGACGAATCGGATTTTATCCACTGCAATTTTGCCTTGGATTTCGCTGGCTAATAGCTCGATTTGGCGCATTGCGGAGTGGAAATGGCAGCAGTTTGCCTGGAATGGCATGATGTTGCTTATCTGGCTCAGTTTTGTAGCCTATCAACTGTGCACATTGTATCGCTTGAAAAAGGAGTTGTAAGATGAAAAAAGAATGGAAGTTGTTCTTCATTACAGATTTTGAAAAGGAAGAAGAGTACTTAACCGACATGCACCGTAAGGGTTGGAAGTTAAAAGAAGTACGCTTTCCCTGTCTATTCATTTTCGAGAAATGCCAACCGGAAGAAGTGGCCTATTGCCTTGATTTCAAGCCGAGATTGGGAGAGGATCAGGATGCCTATTACCAAATGTATGAGGACTATGGCTGGGAGAATCTCGGAACTTGCAATAATTTTGTCTATTTTCGCAAACCTGTGACAGCAGATGAAGAAGCAACTATTTATAGCGACCGTCAAAGCAAACTTGACATGATTGGACAAATCTTCAAGCGGCGATTTTTGGCTGTCGTACTAATCGGACTAGCTGTCTTTTGGCGGGTTCTTTATCCGCGAGATGTGAATGATTGGTCCTTGTGGATATGGAGAGTTTTGTCTCTTGCCTACCTTTTTGTCTTTTTCTATTGCGGGATTGGATTTTACAAATTGCAAAAGCGTTACGCTGAAAGGGGATTAAAATGAAAAAACAGTGTCCGAAAGTGGCAATTGCAGCCATACCCATTTTATGTATTAATTTTTTCCTCAATCTGCCTCGTTTACAGTTTGAGCAGTTGACTGTTTCTAAAATCTTGACGGATACGATTGTCCTGATTCACCCTGTTTTGATAGGGATTATCCTGTATCGCTTCTGGAAATGGAAGAACACAGAACAGGACTAGACAGGTAGTTGGTTAACTATGGCGCGTCTAGGTCTTCAGACTGAATTTTAGCACTCTTTTAGAAAGAGTGCTAATTTTTTTGCTTTTTGACCTTGACAATCCGATAAATCGGAGTATAATAGAATCATGGGTTAGCACTCGAAAGGTTAGAGTGCTAACGGCAGAATCCTGATTGGAGGTGAGGTTTTGGTAACAGAGCGCCAACATGAAATTCTAAATTTAATCGTTGAAATCTTTACAAAAACACACGAGCCAGTCGGATCAAAAGCTCTCCAAGAAAGTATTGCCTCAAGTAGTGCAACCATTCGAAATGAAATGGCGGCACTCGAGAAAAAAGGGCTACTTGAAAAAGCCCACACCTCGAGTGGTCGAATGCCTAGCGTAGAGGGATTTAAATACTTTGTCGAGCATTCCTTGACCTTTGATAGTCTGGCTGAAGAAGATATCTATCAAGTTGTCAGAAGTTTTGATCGTGAATTTTTCCGCTTGGACGATATTTTCCAGACAGCAGCGACCATCTTGTCAGATTTGACAGCTTGTACGGTGGCTGTGCTCGATGTCGAGCCTAGTCAGCAAAAGCTAACAGCCTTTGACATTGTCGTTCTTAGTCAGCATGCGGCCTTGGCTGTCATGACCTTAGATGAGTCAAAAACGCTGACCAGACAGTTTGCCATTCCTAAAAATTTTCTGCGTGAAGATTTAAGGGAAGTCAGAAATCTGGTATTGGAACGACTGTTGGGAAAAACGGTACTGGATATCCACTACAAACTCAGGACCGAGATTCCGCAGATTATCCAGCGGTATTTCGTGACGACGGATAATGTACTTCAGCTATTTGAACACATCTTCTCAGATCTCTTTACAGAGGATGTCGTGACTGCTGGAAAGATTCGCTTGCTCGACTTTGCAGATATCAGAGCCTATCAGTTCTTTGATTTTCCGCAAAAGGTAGCCCTTGAAATGCGAAGCAACCTAGCAGAAGATGAAATGCAAAGCGTCAAGGTAGCTGATAGCCGAGAACAATCGCTCTCTAGCCTAACCGTAGTGACGACCAAGTTTCTGATTCCCTACCGTGGATTTGGTCTCTTGTCCGTTATCGGACCAATCAACGTGGATTACAACCGCATGATGAGTCTTATTAACCTTGTCAACCGCGTTCTCATGATGAAGTTAACCGACTTCTATCGATATCTAAGTAGCAACCATTACGAGGTGCATTAAGAAGATGTGAGAGCGTAAAAAGCCCAAAGTGAAAATAGGAAATCTGTCGCAGAGTCTTTGGACTCTAGAAAGATTTATCTTTTTCACAAAGGGCTTAGCTCGAGCTCAGTTATTAAGATACGAGGGCGTGAAAAAATCGACATGTACCCAAAGGGCATCCGTATCTGTACAACGAGCAAGCTCGTAACAGCTACGGCAAAAATAGGAAATACGACGAAGAAGCTGAGGCTTCTAGGAGTGTTTGTGCCTAAAGGTAGCTATATCTGTAATCTAGCTAAAGCTAGAACAGCTATGTCTCTTTTTTCCGAGATTTTAGCCCGAGTTCAGTTTATTAAGATGTGAGAGCGTAAAAAGCCCAAAGTGAAAATAGGAAATCTGTCGCAGAGTCTTTGGACTCTAGAAAGATTTATCTTTTTCACAAAGGGCTTAGCTCGAGCTCAGTTATTAAGAT
Source organism: Streptococcus respiraculi (assembly GCF_003595525.1). Classification (NCBI taxonomy): domain Bacteria; kingdom Bacillati; phylum Bacillota; class Bacilli; order Lactobacillales; family Streptococcaceae; genus Streptococcus; species Streptococcus respiraculi. Next base: position 634,810 of record NZ_CP022680.1, read on the forward strand.
ACGAGGGCGTGAAAAAATCGACATGTACCCAAAGAGCATCCGTATTTGTACAACGAGCAAGCTCGTAACAGCTACGGCAAAAATAGGAAATACGACGAAGAAGTTGAGGCTTCTAGGAGTGTTTGTGCCTAAAGGTAGCCATATCTGTGATCTAGCTAAAGCTAGAACAGCTATGTCTCTTTTTTCCGAGCTTTTAGCCCGAGTTCAGTTGCGTTAAAGGTAAGTAGAGTATCATTCTAAATACGTTATAAAGGAGGTTTCGTGTGACCGAAGAAATGAAGAAAGAAGAACAGCTTGAGGAAATGGAAGGAACAGAAGAAGTTGTTTCAGAAGAAACACCTCAAGAAAAATCAGAATTAGAACTTGCGAACGAGCGAGCAGAGGAGTTTGAAAACAAGTATCTGCGTGCCGTAGCTGAAATGCAAAATATTCAACGCCGTAGCAGTGAAGAACGTCAAACATTACAACGCTATCGCAGTCAGGATTTAGCTAAGGCAATCTTGCCGTCGCTTGATAACCTAGAGCGCGCTTTAGCGGTAGAAGGTCTGACAGATGACGTGAAAAAAGGCCTTGAAATGGTTCAAGAAAGTCTGGTTCAAGCACTGAAAGACGAGGGGATCGAAGAAGTAGCAGCAGACGGAGAATTCGATCCGAATGTCCACATGGCTATCCAAACCATGCCAGCAGATGACGAACATCCAGTTGACACGATTGCACAAGTCTTCCAAAAAGGCTATAAACTGCATGAGAGGGTACTTCGCCCTGCTATGGTAGTCGTTTATAACTAGCTCTCTCATTTGCTCTATCCCTGCGTTAATGCGACTTGCCTAACTTCAGTTATGCTTGCGCCGCATTGCCTAGGTCTAAAATAAATGACAGGCTAGTTATGGCTGAGTAAAAAAATAGAATCATTCTGGACCGAGATGTCCGTAAACTATTTGTAAATTGATAACTAAAGTAAATTAGAAAAAATAAACATTAGGAAAGGAATGGAACCCGAACGGAAAGCTCGGAATTTAGAGAAATCGCCTCGTGTGCCAGCACACGTCGTTGATTTCCTAAAATTCTTGTCGCTTTCTAGGCGTTCTTGGTATCTTATATTATGTCTAAAATTATTGGTATTGACTTAGGAACTACAAACTCTGCAGTCGCTGTTCTTGAAGGAACAGAAAGTAAAATCATTGCAAACCCAGAAGGAAATCGTACAACTCCATCCGTTGTATCATTCAAAAATGGTGAAATTATCGTTGGTGATGCAGCAAAACGCCAAGCTGTAACAAATCCAGATACGATTATCTCCATCAAATCAAAAATGGGAACTGCTGAAAAAGTTGCCGCAAATGGAAAAGAATACACCCCACAAGAAATTTCTGCGATGATTCTTCAATACTTGAAAGGTTATGCAGAAGAATATCTTGGTGAAAAAGTAACCAAAGCAGTTATTACAGTTCCAGCTTACTTCAACGATGCACAACGTCAAGCAACAAAAGACGCTGGTAAAATTGCAGGTCTTGAAGTAGAACGTATCGTTAACGAACCAACAGCAGCAGCTCTTGCTTACGGTCTTGACAAGACAGACAAAGAAGAAAAAATCTTGGTATTTGACCTTGGTGGAGGAACATTTGACGTTTCAATCCTTGAGTTAGGTGACGGTGTCTTTGATGTTCTTGCGACTGCTGGGGACAACAAACTTGGTGGTGATGACTTTGACCAAAAAATCATCGACCACATGGTTACAGAGTTCAAGAAAGAAAACGGCATTGACTTGTCAGCAGATAAAATGGCTGTGCAACGTTTGAAAGATGCGGCTGAAAAAGCTAAGAAAGACCTTTCAGGTGTGACATCAACTCAAATCAGCTTGCCATTTATCACTGCAGGAGAAGCAGGCCCTCTACACTTGGAAATGACGCTTACTCGTGCGAAATTCGATGACTTGACACGTGACCTTGTAGAACGTACAAAAGAGCCAGTTCGCCGTGCTTTGTCTGACGCAGGACTTTCTATTTCAGAAATTGACGAGGTTATCCTTGTCGGTGGTTCAACTCGTATTCCAGCGGTTGTAGAAGCAGTGAAAGCTGAAACTGGTAAAGAGCCAAACAAATCTGTAAACCCAGACGAAGTAGTCGCTATGGGTGCTGCAATCCAAGGTGGGGTTATCTCTGGTGATGTTAAAGATGTTGTCCTTCTTGACGTAACACCATTGTCACTTGGTATTGAAACAATGGGTGGCGTCTTTACAAAACTCATCGACCGTAACACAACCATTCCAACTTCTAAATCACAAGTCTTCTCAACAGCAGCAGACAATCAACCAGCGGTAGATATTCATGTTCTTCAAGGTGAGCGTCCAATGGCAGCGGACAATAAGACACTTGGTCGTTTCCAATTGACAGATATTCCAGCTGCACCTCGTGGTATTCCTCAAATCGAAGTAACCTTTGATATTGACAAAAACGGTATTGTATCTGTTAAGGCTAAAGACCTTGGTACTCAAAAAGAGCAAACCATCGTTATTCAATCAAATTCAGGTTTGACAGATGAAGAAATTGACCGCATGATGAAAGATGCAGAAGCAAACGCAGAAGCAGATAAAAAACGTAAAGAAGAAGTTGACCTTCGTAATGAAGTTGACCAAGCAATCTTTGCGACTGAAAAAACAATCAAAGAAACAGAAGGCAAAGGCTTTGACGCAGAACGTGATGCGGCTCAAACAGCTCTTGACGAATTGAAAGCTGCTCAAGAAGCAAATAACTTGGACGACATGAAGGCGAAATTGGAAAACTTGAATGAAAAAGCTCAAGGCCTAGCTGTTAAACTGTACGAACAAGCTGTCGCTGCCCAACAAGCAGCAGGGGGCGCAGAAGCAACAACCAACCCAGGCCAAGCAGGCGATGATGTTGTTGATGGGGAGTTTACGGAAAAGTAGGATACGAGGACGTATACAAAGCGACAGGAAAATAGGAGATATGACGCAGGAGCGATGCTCCTAGGAGTATCTATCTTTTTCCCGAGCTTTTAGTCGGAACTCAATTCTGCTAATGTGATTTGAAAAGAGCAGGTCTAGGTATAAGAAATGAAAACAAGTATCGTGAGATACACATAGCAAGGAGCTAGGGAGGATTTCTTGGCTCCTGCTTTGCTAGTAAGAAATGGAAAGGGTGCTTGTGTTTACAGTCTTGCTATAGGCTAAAATCCTGGTGAAAAAGATAAATCGTCTTGCAAATCAGGATTTTCTGACGATTTCTTATTTTCATTTTGCTCAAACTACATTTTTATAGAAAGAAATACAAGTGTTCTGAATTGAACCCGGGCTACGGACGGTGCCAAAAAGAGACTTAGCTGTTCCAGCATAGCTGGCTTACAGATATGGCTACCTTTAGGTGTAGATTTTCCTAGGACGTAAACGTCCGTTGTCAGATCTTCTATTTTGGCTTTGTCCGCTTAACGCCCTTTGTATCTTAACAGAAAGGAAATGAACCCGCCCTAACGTCTGTGTCAAAAAGACAAACGTTTCCTAGACGCAAGCGTCTTCGTCACATTTGCTATTTTGACTTTGCCGTTTACGGGCTTGGTATCTTAAATGAACAATACAGAATTTTACGATCGTCTTGGGGTGTCAAAAGATGCGTCTCAGGATGAAATCAAAAAGGCTTATCGGAAAATGTCTAAGAAGTACCACCCTGATATCAACAAGGAGGCTGGTGCGGAGCAGAAATATAAGGATATTCAAGAGGCTTATGAAACGCTTAGTGATGCCCAAAAACGCGCTAGCTATGACCAGTTTGGGGCTGCTGGTGCCCAAGGTGGTTTCGGTGGCGGTGGCTTTAGTGGCTTTGACGGCTCCGGTTTTGGAGGTTTTGAGGATATTTTCTCTAGCTTTTTTGGAGGCGGTGGCGCAAGTCGTAATCCAAATGCACCTCGTCAGGGAGACGATCTTCAATACCGTATCAATTTGAAGTTTGAAGAAGCAATTTTTGGGGCTGAAAAAGAAGTTAGCTACAATCGTGAAGCAACTTGTCGGACCTGTACGGGTTCTGGTGCCAAGCCTGGTACCAGTCCTGTAACCTGTGGTCGCTGTCATGGCGCAGGGGTAATCAATGTTGATACTCAGACACCTCTTGGGATGATGCGCCGTCAAGTAACCTGTGATGTCTGTCATGGCCGTGGAAAAGAAATCAAAGATCCATGTCATACTTGTCACGGTACAGGTCATGAAAAGCAAGCCCATACAGTTACTGTAAAAGTGCCGGCTGGGGTTGAGACAGGTCAAAAAATCCGGCTTTCAGGTCAAGGTGAAGCTGGATTTAATGGTGGTCCTTATGGAGATCTCTTTGTAGTGATTCAAGTGCAGGCTTCAGACAAGTTTGAGCGTGATGGCACAACCATTCATTACAAGCTCAATCTCAATTTTGTTCAAGCTGCTTTGGGAGATACGGTACATGTACCGACTGTTCATGGCGATGTGGATTTGGTTATTCCTGAGGGTACGCAGACTGGTAAGAAGTTCCGCCTAAAAGGAAAAGGAGCTCCAAGCCTACGTGGTGGTGTAGTCGGTGATCAGTATGTGACCATTAATGTTGTCACTCCAACTAACCTCAATGACAAGCAAAAAACAGCCTTGAAAGAATTTGCAGCAGCAGGAAATATCGCTGTTCACCCGCAGAAAAAAGGATTTTTCGATAAAGTCAAAGATGCCTTTGATGATTTATAAAAAAAGAAGAGTTTGGGGCTGTCTCAAGCTCTTTTTGATTGTCTGTGCACATGCCTTTTCTAAGTCCAGCAACTCTGACTTGCTGATTTTAGTCTTTCGTGGTAGGCTAAAACAAGTGATAATGAATAGTCAGGAGAAAGACCGTGTATCAAGATGCGACAGCGATAGCGGAGGCTATCAAACATAAGGAGGTATCAGCTGAGGAGTGCGTAAAAGCGACTATTGATAGGATTGAAACGCTCAACCCGGCTTTGAACGCAGTCGTGAGTACCCAGTATGAACAGGCGCTCGCACGCGCGAAGAGTCTTAAAATAGAAGACACACCCTTTGCAGGTGTGCCGATTCTGTTGAAAGATTTGGGGCAAGAGCAAGAAGGGGAATTATCTACCTCGGGTTCTCGACTCTTTGCCGATTACAGGGCGGCAAAGAGTGATGCATATACCAAGCGCATGGAGGACTTGGGATTTATCGTTTTAGGGCGGACTAATACGCCAGAATTTGGCTTTAAGAATATCTCAGATAGTCGCTTACACGGTCCTGTTAATCTGCCGCTAGATGTAAGTCGCAATGCAGGTGGCTCAAGTGGTGGATCGGCTGCTGCTCTATCGTCTGGTATGGTGACCTTGGCGGGAGCATCAGACGGCGGTGGTTCCATTCGTATTCCGGCTAGTTTTAATGGGCTTATTGGCTTAAAGACCAGTCGTGGTCGGATACCAGTTGGACCGTCTTCCTACCGAGGATGGCAGGGCGCAGCTGTCCATTTTGCTCTTACCAAATCTGTCCGAGATACCAAGCGGCTACTCTATCATTTGCAGACCTATCAGGTCGAAGCACCCTTTCCTTTAAAGACCTTGTCTTGGGAGAGCTTGTTTGCTGTTCAGAAAAGAGCGCTCAAGATTGCTTTTTCGGTTCAATCACCGATTGGAACTCAGGTATCGCCTGACGCACAGGCGGCTGTATTAGAACTTGTACCAGTCTTAGAAGCCTTAGGGTATCAGGTAACGGAGTTGAGGGAGTACCCGCTAGACGGAAAAGAGTTGATAACTTCTTACTATGTGATGAATAGTGTAGAGACAGCACAGATGTTTGCGGGAATAGAAGCTAGTCTGGGTCGAAAGATGACCATAGAAGATATGGAATTGATGACATGGGCTATTTATCGCAGTGGGCAGACCATTCCTGCCTATCGTTACAGTCAGATTTTGCAGGATTGGGACCAGTACAGCGCAAAAATGGCTGCCTTTCATGAGACCTATGATATCTTGCTCACTCCTACAGTGGCAAGTGTAGCGCCCAAACATGGTCAATTTGCCTTGGATAAAGCTCTATCAGAAACATTACGGCATATGGATGACTATGGTATGGAGGAGCAGCAAAACTTGATCTGGCAGATGTTTGAGAAAGCCTTGGCTTGGACCCCTTTTACCGCTCAGGCCAATCTCACAGGGCAACCGTCTATTAGTTTGCCACTTTATCAAACGAATCAAGGCTTGCCGATTGGTGTTCAACTGACAGCTGCTAAGGGTCGTGAGGATATTCTTTTGGCTTTAGCGGAAGAACTGGAACGGACAGTAAAATAAGTATGCAAAGTACTTTAGATTTTCGGTTAAAATAATTGATAAAAGCCTCTTCTTGTGATACCCTTTCTTTGTATGTTTTATGACCTTGGGCAGAAGGTCAGTACAACGATAAAAGGAGATGATTATGTTGAAAAAACTATTGGCTTCAGCCGTGCTTGTATCTTCACTTGCCTTGGCGGCGTGTTCTGGTAATGCAGGGAAAAATGCTTCTAGCAACCAGACAGAGTGGGAGCGAATCAAGGAAACAGGTGTCTTGAAAGTGGCGACTCCAGGTACGCTTTACCCAACATCCTACCACGATGATTCGGACAAATTGGTCGGGTATGAAATTGACATGCTCAATGAAATCAGTAAACGCTTGGGTCTAAAGGTAGAGTATCAAGAAATCGGTGTTGCAGAAGCCTTTACCGCAGTCGATACGGGAAAAGTGGATATTGCGGTCAACAACTTTGACACGACAAAAGAGCGTCTTGAGAAATACAATTTTTCAATTCCGTACAAGTATTCAATCGGTGGTATGATTGTCCGTGAGGACGGCTCATCTGGTATTGAGGCGGCTGATTTGAGCGATTGGAAGGGCAAGAAAGCTGGTGGTGGTGCAGGAACTCAGTACATGAAGCTTGCGGAGAAGTTGGGTGCAGAGCCAGTTATCTATGACAATGTGACCAACGACGTCTATCTTCGCGATGTATCAACTGGTCGGACGGATTTTATTCCTAACGATTACTACACTCAGGTGATTGCAATCAAGTATATCACGCAGCAATTTCCAGATATTAAGGTGAAAATGGGAGCAGCCAAGTACAATCCGACTGAGCAAGGAATTGTGATGAGTAAGGCAGATACGAGCTTGAAAGAAAAGATGGATGAAGCTCTAAAAGCAATGAAAGAAGACGGCACTTTAAAAGCGATTTCTGAAAAATATTACGCTGGTCAAGACCTGACAGAGCCTGAAAAAGGCGTGGAAAACCTGCCGGTTATCGATACAGCTGATATGAAATAATGTAGAAAAAACGAGAGTGAAGAGTATCAAAGCGGAGGTGCTTGATGCTTTCACTCTCTTTTAGATAGTGGAGGAAGAAAATGAATTGGCAGGTGATTTTTAATCTAGGGCTGGCAAAAGAGGCGATTCCCAAAATACTAGAGGGTTTGCCCTATACCCTATCCTTGTCCCTGATTGGTTTTGGTTTGGGAACGGTGTGTGGCTTTTTTGTCGCCCTCTTACGCATGTCAAGGTTTGCCCTCCTGCGCTATCTTGCTATGTTTCACATCTCCTTGATGCGGGGCATTCCACTCATGGTCTTGCTCTTTTTTATCTACTTTGGGCTTCCTTTTATGGGATTGGAACTGGATGCGATTAGTGCGAGTATCATTGCCTTTACTCTCATGTCAAGTGCCTATATCTCCGAGATTATCCGCTCCTCGCTTTCAGCGATTGATCATGGACAATGGGAGGCGGCTCGCTCTCTCGGTTTGAAAACTCCGGTCATTTATCGCAAGGTTATCATTCCACAGGCCTTTCGCATTGCTGTACCGCCCCTTAGCAATGTCTTGCTTGATATGGTCAAAAGTACCTCGCTAACGGCTATGATTACTGTGCCAGAGTTGTTTAACAAGGCCAAAATTGTAGGCGGTGCTAAATCCGATTACATGACAGTCTATATCTGCGTCGCCTTGATTTACTGGGTTATTTGTAGCCTGTATGCACTGGGGCAAGTGCATTTGGAAAAGCGACTCGCGACCTACTAATTACACAAGAAAATGAAGAGATGTTGCTCTCTTCATTTTTTATGGGTTCATGGGCAATCCTCAGCTATAATGGATTGAGAAAGGAGTAGGACAAGGAAAGGAGCGGCAGATAGAACGGACGTTAATTGAGGATTACTCCATAATCCCTATTTCCAACCTTCAACAGTCCACTGGACTCTTGAAGCAAAGCGACTGAACGATATCTGAACCTCTATTCCATTCCCTCTAATTCTCGTTCTATCTGTGATTTATGACCACGTACTATATCAAAACGAATGCAAAAAAGCGAGGTTGTACAGACTAAAAAGTCTCGTTTACCTCGCTTTTATGCTTGTTGGCAGTCTGGGCAGACACCGTAAATGGTCAAGAGTTCTTTGGTAATCTGGTAGCCTGTTTGGGCTTGTACCTGGTCTTCAAGGCTCGGCATGTTTTCAGCAATTAGATCAGTGATTCTCCCGCAGCGCTCGCAGATAATATTCAAGTGGTCGTGACCCATGAAGTCATAGTAGGTGGTTGTGTCATTGTTGCGCTTTAACTCGGTCACAAACCCTTCTTCGACCAGCACCTTGAGATTATTGTAGACGGTAGCTAGGCTCATGCTCGGATAGCCAGGAAGCAAATCTTTATAAATCATCTCCGCACTTGGGTGATCTGGGCTGTCAATCAGGTAGCGAATAACAGCTTTTCTAGTCTCCGTCATCCGAATACCTTTTTCTTTTAAATGACTCACGACGTGCACATAGGCATCTTGGTGGTTACGGTGTGCGTGGTGGGACATGGCACGTCTCTCTTTCTAGTCGTTTTTTCCATTATACACCATTTGGTCAAAAAGCGCGACTAAAAGTGTGAAGCACGATTGCTGCTTGATTTTTTGAGTTCGGGGAAGGTGAGTGAACCATATCTGAAAATAAAATCAGGCGACTTCTTCTGTGCTAGTACAGAAGACAACTAAAGCTCTTGCGATGTTCTTTTGGGCTGTGGTACAATCAAGCTATGACACGATATAAAGCAATTATTTCCTATGATGGGTACGATTTTTCAGGTTTTCAGCGCCAACCTCAAGCACGAACGGTTCAGGAGGAATTGGAAAAGACCTTGCAACGCTTAAATAGCGGGAAAGAGGTAGTGGTGCATGGAGCTGGGCGGACAGACAGCGGTGTCCATGCCTATGGTCAGGTCGTTCATTTTGATTTGTCTGGTAGTCGGGACGTGGAAAAGCTCCGTTTTGCCCTTGATACACAAAGTCCTGAAGATATTGATGTAGTAGCAATTGAGCAGGTAGCAGATGACTTTCATTGTCGCTATGCCAAACATCAGAAAACCTATGAGTTTTTGGTTGATATTGGCCGTCCGAAAAATCCGATGTTGCGGCGCTATGCGACTCATTTTCCCTATGATTTGGAACTTGAGAAAATAGAAGCAGCGATTGCTGTTTTGGTTGGAACTCATGATTTCACGGGGTTTACAGCTTCAGGAACAGCGGTGGAAGACAAGGTGCGGACCATTACAGAAGCGCGTGTAGAGCTAGATCATAAGCGGCATTTGCTTATTTTCACCTTTACAGGAAATGGCTTTCTCTACAAGCAGGTGCGCAATATGGTGGGCACCTTGCTCAAAATTGGGAACAATCGCATGCCAGTTGAGCAAGTGGAGCGGATTTTACAAGAAAAAGACCGTCAGCTAGCGGGCCCCACGGCTGCGCCAAATGGTTTGTATTTGAAGGAGATTCGATATGAAGAGTAAGTATATACTAGCCCTCTCAGGCAATGATATTTTTAGCGGTGGTGGTCTCCATGCGGATTTGACCACTTATACCGTCAATGGTCTGCATGGATTTGTGGCGGTGACCTGTTTGACAGCCATGACAGAAGCTGGATTTGAGGTCATTCCTGTAGAGGATGCAGTATTTGAAAAGCAACTGTTGAGCTTACAGAGTGTAAATTTTGCGGCGATAAAACTGGGTCTCTTGCCTAATGTTGCTATTGCCAAGCAAGCGCTTGAGTTTGTGCGGTCGCATGAAGGTCTTCCAATTGTCCTTGACCCCGTTCTCGTTTGTAAAGAAACGCATGATGTGGAGGTCAATGATTTGCGCAAGGAATTGCTGGCATTCTTTCCCTACGTGACCGTTGTTACCCCAAATCTGGCAGAAGCGGAGCTATTGACCCAAAGAAAGATTCAAACGGTTGAAGAGATGAAAGAGGCTGCGAGGACCTTACATGAGCTGGGCGCTCCACATGTTGTGATTAAGGGAGGTAATCGCCTGGATCAAAGGCGGGCAATTGATGTCTATTATGATGGTGCGGAATACTATGTATTGGAATCACAGGTGGTGGCGAAAAACAATACTGGTGCAGGCTGTACCTTTGCCTCAAGTATCGCGAGTCAGCTAGCCTTGGGAGTCAGTATGCGTGATGCAGTGAGCGTTTCCAAGGACTTTGTTCTTCGAGCGATTCAAGCGTCGGATGATTATGGAGTGGTGCAATATGAAAGCTAAACAAACGCAAAAAATCGTGTTGCTGTCGATTTTGACAGCTCTAACAGTTGTCTTAGGCTACTTACATGTGCCGACTTTGACTGGCTTTATTACCTTGCTAGATGCCGGTGTCTTTTTTACCGCCTTTTATCTGGGGTCAAAAGAAGGTGCTATTGTCGGTGGCTTGTCAGGTCTCTTGATTGATTTGCTGTTGGGTTACCCGCAGTGGGCTTTCTTTAGTCTGCTCTTTCATGGCTTACAGGGCTATGCGGCTGGGTGGTCAGGAAAAAGCCGCTTTGTCGGCTTGATTCTCGCCAGTCTTGCTATGGTGGGAGGCTATTTTCTGGCAAGCTTGATGATGTATAATCTAGCAAGTGCCTTAGATAGTCTGGTTGGTAATATCATCCAAAATATGGTGGGAATGGTGTTGGGAACTGTTCTTGCAAAAGCCATGACGAGTAGCAGAAAGGTGGCGATGTAGATAATGGATATGGACATGATACGTGAGCAAACGGTCACCATTTTAGAAGAAGTGCTGGAACGGAGCCAGATTCAGAAAGGACAGTTATTTGTCTTAGGTCTTTCTTCCAGCGAGGTCATCGGAGGTCATATTGGTAAAAATTCCAGTCTTGAAATCGGTCAAGTCATTGTCAAGACCATGTTAGATGTCTTGTCTGAACGAGGAATTTATCTAGCGGTTCAGGGGTGTGAGCATTTGAATCGGGCCTTAGTGGTTGAGCGAGACTTTGCCCTTGCCAGAGAGTTAGAAATCGTCAATGTGCTTCCAAGCTTGCATGCAGGTGGCTCTGGACAGCTAGCGGCTTTTAAGTATATGACAGATCCTGTCGAGGTCGAGTTTGTCACTGCCTACGCAGGTCTTGATATTGGTGATACTGCGATTGGTATGCACGTCAAGCATGTTCAAGTTCCCTTGCGACCGACCTTGCGCCAGATTGGGGAAGCCCATGTGACAGCTCTTGCCAGCAGACCAAAATTGATTGGCGGAGCAAGAGCCTTGTATCAAGAAGATGTGATTCGGAAGAGATAGAGCGTGTTTGTTCCTGTATCTTTGGTTTGAAACTTCTTACAAAAGAATCGGCATAAAAAGTTGGAGAATAGTAGAAGATATGATATAATGGCTTGTATGCAATAAAATTTTAAGGAGAAATGACAGAATGTCTGTATCATTTGAATCAAAAGAAACAAACCGCGGTGTCTTGACATTTACAATTGCTCAAGATGCGATCAAACCAGAATTGGACCGTGTATTTAACAAGGTAAAAAAAGATATCAACGTACCTGGCTTCCGTAAAGGTCACTTACCACGTGCTGTCTTCAACCAAAAATTTGGTGAAGAAGCATTGTACCAAGATGTTGTCAATGCTCTTTTACCAGCAGCTTATGAAGCAGCTGTAGCAGAAGCAGGTCTTGAAGTTGTTGCACAACCAAACATCGACGTAGTGTCAATGGAAAAAGGTCAAGACTGGACAATCACTGCAGAAGTTGTCACTAAACCAGAAGTAAAATTGGGGGACTATAAAAACCTAGCAGTATCAGTCGAAGCAACAAAAGAAGTAACAGACGAAGAAGTAGATGCAAAAGTTGAGCGCGAGCGCAACACTTTGGCAGAATTGGCTATCAAAGAAGGACCAGCTGCCGAAGGTGATACAGTGGTAATCGACTTTGTTGGGTCAATCGATGGCGTTGAATTTGACGGTGGAAAAGGTGAGAACTTCTCACTCAGTCTTGGTAGCGGTCAGTTCATTCCAGGTTTTGAAGACCAATTGGTAGGTCACAGTGCAGGTGAGGAAGTAAACGTGGAAGTCACCTTCCCAGAAGACTACCAAGCAGCAGACCTAGCAGGTAAACCAGCGCTCTTTGTGACAAAAATTCATGAAGTAAAAGCAAAAGAAGTGCCAGCTCTTGATGATGAATTGGCAAAAGACCTTGACGAAGAAGTGGAAACACTTGACGAGTTGAAAGCAAAATACCGCAAAGAATTAGAAACAGCAAAAGAAATTGCCTTTGACGATGTCGTTGAATCAGCAGCGCTTGACTTGGCAGTTGAAAATGCAGAAATTGTTGACCTTCCAGAAGAAATGGTTCACGAAGAAGTACATCGCGCTATCAACGAATTCCTCGGTGGTATGCAACAACAAGGTATCTCACCAGACATGTACTTCCAAATTACTGGAACAACACGCGATGACCTTCATAAACAATATGAAGCAGATGCTGAAAAACGCACAAAGACAAACCTTGTCGTTGAAGCTGTAGCAAAAGCAGAAGGCTTTGAAGCAACAGCAGAAGAAATCGAAGCAGAAATCACAGAATTAGCTACTACTTACAACATGGAAGTAGAACAAGTACGTCGCCTGCTTTCAGAAGACATGTTGAAACATGACATCGCAGTGAAAAAAGCGGTTGAAGTTATCACAAGCACAGCAACTGTAAAATAATCAAAAACAGATAAAATAGAGGTTGAGAATGTTCTCGGCTTCTATTTTTCTCCATTTCCCATGATGATGAAATTATCTTTGACTATTTACTGATTTTAGCGTAAAATAGTAAGGAAAGACAAAAATACTCATTGAACGGTTCGAAGAGTATGGATGAATCTGTGGCACAGGTTGCTTGAGGGTTCGTATTTTACATAAGGAGAATAGCCTTGGAATTAAACGTATTTGCAGGACAAGAAAAAAGTGAATTATCGATGATTGAAGTGGCGCGTGCTATCTTAGAGGAACGTGGTCGTGATCATGAAATGTATTTCAATGATTTGGTCAATGAAGTGCAAAACTATCTTGAAAAATCAAATAGCGATATTCGCGCTGCCCTTCCGACTTTTTACTCTGACTTGAATGTGGATGGTAGCTTTATTCCTTTGGGAGAAAACAAGTGGGGTCTTCGTTCGTGGTATGCGATTGACGAGATCGATGAAGAAGTCATTACCCTTGAGGAAGAAGATGAAGATGCGCCAAAACGCAAGAAAAAACGTGTCAATGCCTTTATGGATGGCGATGAAGACGCTATTGATTATGGCAATGATGATCCAGAAGATGAAGATGGTTTTGATAGAGCAGAATCAACTGAATACGATGATGACAATCCAGACGATGAAAAAGATGAAGCAGAATCCTATGATTCTGAAATCAACGAAATTATTCCAGACGAGGATTTAGTGGACGAAGAAGTTGAATTAAACGAAGAAGATGACGATTATACAGAAGAAGATGAAGAGGAAAGTGTCGAAGAGGAGTAATTCTCATTTGACAAATGATCGTATTTTCGATATGCTATTTATTGGGCACCTCTTTTGAGGTCGGAGCTCCCTGTTTCAGGGAGCTATTTTTATTTTTTAAGGAGAAAACATGACGAAGTATATTTTTGTAACGGGTGGTGTCGTTAGTTCGATTGGAAAAGGAATTGTGGCAGCAAGTTTAGGACGTCTATTGAAAAATCGTGGCTTGAAAGTAACGATTCAAAAGTTTGATCCCTACATCAACATCGACCCAGGGACCATGAGTCCCTATCAGCACGGGGAAGTATTTGTGACAGATGACGGTGCTGAGACAGACCTTGACCTTGGTCACTATGAGCGGTTTATCGATATTAACCTCAATAAATACTCCAACGTCACAACTGGTAAGATTTACAGTGAGGTGCTGCGCAAGGAGCGTCGTGGTGAGTATCTTGGAGCGACAGTTCAAGTTATTCCGCATATTACCGATGCTCTGAAAGAAAAAATCAAGCGGGCAGCGACCACTACAGATGCCGATGTCATTATTACCGAGGTCGGAGGAACAGTTGGCGATATTGAAAGTCTGCCATTCCTTGAAGCCCTTCGTCAGATGAAGGCTGATGTCGGCGCGGACAATGTCATGTATATCCATACCACGCTTCTCCCTTATTTGAAAGCGGCAGGTGAGATGAAAACCAAGCCAACCCAGCATTCGGTCAAAGAATTGCGAGGTCTTGGCATTCAGCCAAATATGTTGGTCATTCGGACAGAAGAACCTGCTGGTCAAGGCATTAAAAATAAATTGGCTCAATTCTGTGATGTAGCACCAGAAGCCGTCATTGAATCGCTTGATGTGGAGCATTTGTACCAAATTCCGCTCAATCTGCAAGCGCAAAACATGGATCAAATCGTCTGCGACCATTTGAAAATCGATGCTCCAGCAGCCGATATGACAGAATGGTCTGCGATGGTAGATAAGGTCATGAACCTGAAAAACCAAGTCAAGATTGCCTTGGTTGGAAAATACGTGGAATTGCCAGATGCCTATATCTCAGTCGTTGAAGCTTTGAAACACTCTGGCTATGCTAATGACGCAGAAGTGAAGATTGACTGGATCAATGCCAATGACGTGACAGCTGACAACGTCGCAGCCTTGCTCGGGTCTGCGGACGGAATCATCGTACCTGGTGGCTTTGGACAACGCGGGACAGAAGGGAAAATTCAGGCGATTAGATACGCCCGTGAAAAAGATGTCCCAATGCTTGGAGTCTGCCTTGGCATGCAGCTGACCTGTATCGAATTTGCCCGCCATGTCTTAGGGCTTGACGGAGCAAACTCTGCTGAATTGGCACCTGATACCAAGTATCCAATCATTGACCTTATGCGTGATCAGATTGATGTGGAGGATATGGGAGGGACACTTCGTCTAGGACTTTACCCAACCAAACTCAAAAAAGGTAGCCGTGCAGCAGCTGCTTACGATCATCAAGATGTGGTTCAAAAACGTCACCGTCATCGCTATGAATTTAACAATCAATTCCGTGGGCAATTTGAAGCAGCCGGTTTTGTCTTTTCTGGGGTGTCTCCTGACAACCGTTTGGTTGAAATTGTGGAAATTCCTGAAAATAAATTCTTCGTAGCCTGCCAATACCACCCAGAATTATCTAGTCGGCCAAACCGCTCAGAAGGACTCTATACGGCCTTTGTAGCGGCAGCGATTGACAATCATTAATAATAGCAATCAACATCACCTTGTCCTTAGCAGGGTGATGATTTTATTTTCGGATTTTAGGGTTGTTCCGCTCGGAGATATCGTTAGTGCTGTGTTAGTGGAGAAATTTATAAAAGAATTTCGAGTAAGTAGTAAGAGTTTGTAGATTTACAAAAGGTTAATACTTAGAAAAGAGGATTAATAATCGGTTCTCTTTTCAGCTTGAAGAAAAAGTCTTTTTATTACCACCATCCTCATGTGCTTTCGGACATCAGCGACTTCCTTCGGAGTAAAATAATCCATTGGATTATTTTAGCCCGATCACTCAGATTTCCTAGCGAAAGTTTCAGAAGACAGTGATGTTCAAGTGGCAGTAGATATTCTATTTGAGCGTATCAAGGCAGGAGACGTGATAAATACATTCAATAACCACCTCACCTTTACAGATGAAAGTGGCAATGAAGTAGACGCGCCTGTTGTATCAAATACAGTCATCACGCATACATCAGAAGAGCCGAAAGCTCCAGAACCAGCAAAACCAACAAAAGAAACACCTGTACGAGCAGCGTCAATTCTTTCTAAAACAGGTGAAACGGAATCAATTTTAAGTCTTATGGGAGGACTTATGTTATCAGGTCTAGAATTGGTAAGAATACTAAAAAGTAGTATTTTATGGTATAATACAATTGTTTATTAGTGATGTATGAGGAGAGTATAGAGTGAATTCGCAGAGGAATTATGGAATAGATTTGCTTCGCTTGCTTTTAATGTTTATGGTCTGCGTGTTGCATGTGCAGGGACATGGTGGAATATTAGAAGCAGTGCCTATAGGTTCTTTGAGACATAAGGTATTTTGGTTAATAGAAATCGCTTCGTATTGTGCGGTCGATTCTTTTGCGATTATAAGTGGTTATACTGCAACTAATCGTAAACATAGGTATGAAAAAATCGTTTCGATGTGGTTTCAAGCGTTATTTTATTCCTTTGTTCTCACCATTTTGTTATCTATTCTAGGTATAGGTGACGGGGTAGATAAGATAGATTTCAGTCGGAGTATCTTTTTGGTGACTTTTGGGCAGTTTTGGTATGTTACTGCTTATTTTGCTTTATTTTTGCGATGCCAATTTTAAATAAGTTTTTGTTTTCAGTTAGTGAATCGCAAGGTAAGAAAACATTTCTCATTCTCATACTGTTGTTTTCAATCATGGGGCGCTTTGGGGATCCATTCAAATCACAAAGTGGCTATTCAGCTATTTGGTTAATGGTATTATATTGTCTTGGTGTTTTGGCTAAAAGACTCAACCTGTTTGCGCAGAAGAGATCATTAACACTAATTCTAATATGGATGCTCTGTATCTTTTTTACTTGGTTCACCTATATCAAGAAAGGCGATATATTTTATATTAGCTATATCTCGCCAACCATTGTATTATCGGGGTTGATAATGGTTATTCTTTTCTCTAGGCTACAACTCAGCTCTAATATGATTTCAGTGATTTCAAAGTTATCTCCACACGCATTTGGTATTTATTTGTTTCATAGTAACCAAGTGATTTTGAATCATATCCTTAAGGGTGCTACCGCGTTTGTTGTGAATAAATCAATAATCGTTGCAGTTCTGTATGTGTTTTTCTTTGCATCTTTAATTTTTATTTCAGGACTATTTGTAGAGATAGTGAGAAGTAAGATGGATAAACAATTAAATATTCCAGCTTTAAGTCAAAAGATAGTGCTTGTATCTGACAAACTATTGTTACAGTTTTTTCAGTTATTTACTTAACTTTGCAAAGTGTAGCTGGCGACAAGGAAGGCGTTGCTTGGTGGAGAATAGAATGCAAGAGTTTATTGCCTAATCTCTTACACTAATAGTGCTCAATTTGTAAAATTAAGAGGAAAAAGTCCTAGCGTGCTTCCAACATACTAGGACGCCGAGTGAAGCAACTGGAACTTGCTTAACTCAGTATATATGACTATGATAAGGGATAATCACATCATTATCAAGGGCTGGGCAAGTGAAAGTTCAGGCCTTTTTTATAATTCTCGATTCTCTTGTCAAGAGATGTTAGCTTCTCTACAAAAAAATTACCACAAACAATTTCAAAAAAGTGTTGACAAGAGGTGGAGGAGCTGATATACTGGTAGAGTACTCAATCGCGGGGATGGCGGAATTGGCAGACGCGCAGGACTAAGGATCCTGTGACCGCTTTAGGTCGTGAGGGTTCAAGTCCCTCTCTCCGCATCGGATAAGACTGGTTCAGCCAGTCTTTTTTTTCTTGTAAAAGGAAAATGAAAATACCGCCTTTTTCAAAATCTCGGTTGAAAGAGCCGAAAAAAAGTGGCGTTTTTCCTAAAAAAGTGATAAAATAAACAATGTAAGTGGGAATGCCCACAAAAATAAAAGGAGGCTAGAAAATGCCAGTCGTTTCAGCAGAAAAATTTGTCCAAGCAGCTCGTGACAATGGTTACGCAGTTGGTGGATTTAACACAAACAACCTTGAGTGGACTCAAGCTATCTTGCGTGCAGCAGAAGCTAAAAAAGCTCCTGTTTTAATCCAAACATCAATGGGTGCAGCAAAATACATGGGTGGTTATAAAGTAGCTCGTAACTTGATTGCAAACCTTGTAGAATCAATGAACATCACTGTTCCAGTTGCGATTCACCTTGACCACGGTCATTACGAAGATGCACTGGAGTGTATCGAAGTTGGTTACACTTCAATCATGTTTGACGGTTCACACCTTCCAGTTGAAGAAAACCTTGAAAAAGCACGCGAAGTGGTTAAATTGGCACACGCAAAAGGTATTTCAGTTGAGGCTGAAGTTGGAACAATCGGTGGAGAAGAAGACGGAATCATCGGTTCTGGTGAGCTTGCTCCAATCGAAGATGCAAAAGCAATGGTAGAAACTGGTATCGACTTCTTGGCAGCTGGTATCGGTAATATCCACGGTCCATACCCAGCAAACTGGGAAGGTCTTGACCTTGATCACTTGAAGAAATTGACAGAAGCTGTTCCAGGTTTCCCAATCGTACTTCACGGTGGTTCTGGTATTCCTGATGAGCAAATCCAAGCAGCAATCAAACTTGGTGTTGCAAAAGTGAACGTAAACACTGAGTGCCAAATCGCATTTGCAAACGCAACTCGTAAATTTGCAGCAGCTTATGAAGCAAATGAAGCAGAATACGATAAGAAAAAACTCTTCGACCCACGTAAATTCTTGGCTGACGGCGTAAAAGCTATCCAAGCATCAGTTGAAGAGCGTATCGATGTTTTCGGTTCTGAAAACAAAGCGTAATTCGCAATCATTGATGGCAACTTCTCATGAGAGAAGTTGTTTTTTAGTGTATGGAAATAACAGCTAGCAAGTAGGCAAGCTAGAAAGGTTGACGAGAGGATGTAAACTATATTAGCTGAAACACTTATTTTGGCTTTAATAGCGTTTTATCCACGAAAGAGAATACATGATTTGAAAAAATTGAAAGTTCTTCTTGCAAAGAGTTGCATTTTTTGGTAGAATAATCAAGTATGTGGTGCTAGCACATCCGTAATATTTGATCAAATGAGGAGGAATACACATGGCTAAAGTATGTTATTTTACAGGTCGTAAAACTGTATCAGGAAACAACCGTTCACATGCGATGAACCAAACAAAACGTGCGGTAAAACCAAATCTTCAAAAAGTAACTGTTTTGATTGATGGAAAACCTAAAAAAGTTTGGGCTTCAGCTCGTGCCCTTAAATCAGGCAAAGTAGAACGTGTTTAAAAAAAGAGGTCCGGCGGACCTCTTTTTCACGAGTTCGGAAACGAAAAAGCTAGTTTAGAGGTCCGGTGGACCTCTTTTTCACGAGCTCGGAAACGAAAAAGCTAGTTTAGAGGTCCAGTGGACTCTTTTAGTTTGTTCGGCTAAGGTCATTGTGTTTGCTACCTTCTTATTCTGCTGTGACAGTCTAATTTTTTACAGTCATGAGAAATTATGGTAAAATAAGGTGATAAAATGATTTGAGGTACGAAAAATGACGGTTAAGATCAATACAAAAGATGGCCAGATTGAACTAACAGATGATGTCATTGCGACAGTTGTTGGTGGTGCTACAACGGAGATTTTTGGCGTTGTTGGTATGGCAAGCAAATCTGCGATTAAGGATAATTTTCAAGCGCTTCTTGGGAAGGAAAACTACGCTAAAGGTGTCGTGATTAAAACGACTGAAGAAGGGCATATTGCGGTCGATGTTTATACTGTAATGAGCTATGGTGTGAAAATCAGCGAAGTTTCTCGCAACATTCAAGAACGTGTGAAGTTTAACTTAGAAAATCAATTGGGTATTGCAGCAGATACAGTCAATGTTTATATTCAAAATATCAAGGTCGTAGGAGAATAATGGTGTCTAAAATTACAACTAGTTTATTTCAAGAAATGGTGCAGGCTGCATCAACTCGCCTGAATAAACAAGCAGAATATGTCAATTCATTAAATGTCTTTCCTGTTCCAGATGGCGATACAGGGACAAATATGGGAATGACCATCACAAATGGTGCAAAAGAAGTATCTGATAAACCTGCTAGTACAGTTGGTGAAGCAGCTCAGATTTTGTCAAAAGGTCTTTTGATGGGTGCGCGTGGAAATTCAGGTGTTATCACTTCTCAATTGTTCCGTGGCTTTGGTCAATCTGTCAAAGGAAAGGATGAATTGACAGGAAAAGACTTGGCACAAGCCTTCCAGCATGGAGTTGAAGTAGCTTACAAGGCTGTTATGAAACCAGTTGAAGGTACGATTTTAACGGTATCACGTGGTGCAGCAACAGCCGCTTTGAAAAAAGCAGAACAAACCAATGATGCTGTTGAAGTTATGCGCGCGACTTTAGAAGGTGCTAAACGTGCCCTCAAGAAAACACCAGAAATGCTTCCAGTATTGAAAGAAGTTGGCGTGGTGGATTCTGGTGGACAAGGTCTGGTTTACATCTATGAAGGGTTTTTGGCTGCTTTAACTGGTGAATATATTGCTTCTGATGATTTTGAAGCAACTCCTGCGGTGATGTCTGGTATGATCAATGCAGAACATCACAAGTCGGTTGCAGGTCATGTCGCAACTGAAGACATTACCTTTGGTTACTGTACAGAAATTATGGTGGCGCTTCGCCAAGGCCCAACCTATGTGAAAGAATTTGACTACGAAGAATTTCGAACCTACTTGAACGATCTAGGCGATTCTCTTCTTGTGGTCAATGACGATGAAATCGTGAAAGTCCACGTCCATACGGAGGATCCAGGACTTGTCATGCAGGCTGGTCTCCAATACGGTAGCTTGGTCAAGGTCAAAGTAGATAATATGCGTGAGCAACACGAAGCGCAGGTGGAAAAAGAAGAAAGTTTCCAAAAGCCAGCTGAGCAAAAAGAATACGCAGTTATTGCCGTTGCAGCAGGAGAAGGATTGACAGAAATTTTTAAATCACAAGGTGTAGACTATGTGATTTCTGGTGGTCAAACTATGAACCCTTCTACTGAAGACTTTGTGAAAGCAATTGACTTAGTCAATGCACGCAACGTTATCTTATTGCCGAATAATAAGAATATTTTAATGGCGGCTCAATCAGCGGCAGAGGTAGCAGAAGTGGCGGTCAAAGTCGTGGAAACACGCACGATTCCACAAGGCTTTACGAGTCTTTTGGCTTTTGACCCAAGTCGTGATATTGAAGTAAACTTTGAAGCGATGACAGCTTCGCTTGTCGATGTTAAAAGTGGTAGTGTGACAACAGCTGTTCGTGATACGACGATTGACGGTCTTGAAATCCACGAAAATGATAATCTTGGTATGGTTGATGGCAAGATTGTGGTGTCAAATCCAGATATGGTAGAGACTCTTACTGCAACCTTTGACAAAATGTTGGATGAGGACAGCGAAATCGTAACCATTTACGTGGGCGAAGAAGGCGATACTGCCTTGGCTGAGACCCTTGCCCAAGAATTGGAAGAAGAATATGAAGATGTTGAAGTTGAAATCCACCAAGGTGGGCAACCAGTCTATCCATATTTATTTAGTGTTGAATAGAATGAGAAAGCTAAGCAGTAGTGCTTGGCTTTTTTTGTAGTCTATTTTGGTGAGAAAGCGACCTATTCTTATAGATCAGGAATGAGTTTCGTTTGTACTTTCAGAGCTAGATAATCCATTTCTTGAAAAAAATATGGAAAACGATTTCAAAACATGATATAATGAAAAACAAAGGAGGTGAAGTGATGGAAGACAAGCAAAAAAAATCGGTTACAATGAAAGATGTAGCGCAGAGAGCTGGTGTTAGCGTAGGGACGGTATCGCGTGTCATCAATCAAGAGCAAGGAATTAAGAAAACAACGCTAGAAAAAGTCCAGCAAGCGATAGCTGAGCTTGATTATATTCCAGACGTTTATGCCCGAGGTATGAAAACCAATCGTACAGAGACAGTAGCCTTGATTTTGCCGACTATTTGGCATCCATTTTTCAGTGAGTTTGCCTTTTTTGTTGAAGAAGCCCTCAGCAAGAAAAACTATAAATTATTACTGTGTAATACAGGTGGTGCGAAAAAAGAGATTGAGTATCTCATGATGCTACGACAGAATAAGGTAGATGGCATCATCGCCATTACCTACAGTCCAATTGAGGATTATTTGGCGTCTAATATTCCTTTTGTCAGTATCGATAGAAGTTATAAGGACAAGGAAATTGCCTGCGTCACATCGGATAATCAAAAAGGTGGGGAATTAGCCGCGCAGATGCTCTTGGGAAAAGGTTGTCAGCATTTGGCCTTTGTCGGAAGCCATAATGACACAATTAATGAGACCAAGAAGCGTCGTCAATTTTTTGAAAAAACGGTTCGCCAGACAGACCAAGAATGCCTGATTTTTGATATCGCAGAGCCTGTTGGTGATTTTCTGAAAGAATTGGAAAAATTTTTGGTGGAACATCCGCAGATTGACGGTGTGTTTGCGATCAACGATTTTGTAGCTTTAGAAACGATTGCTATTTTAGAAAAGCAGGGGAAACGTATCCCAGAAGATGTGCAGGTAATTGGCTATGACGGAATTCGGTTTGCAAGAGAACACGAGTATCCTGTATCCACAATCAAGCAGCCTCTTGAGCAAATGGCAGAAGAAGCGGTCAATATCCTCTTGTCGATTATCAGTCAGCAGAGCTATCCGCGCCAAAGTGTGCTGCCGATTTCTTATATCGAAGGGAAGACGACAAAAAAATTTCAAAAACCTATTGACAGAAAGCGCTACCAATGATATACTGAGAGTACGAAAATTATTTTTTACCAAAAATATGAAACGTTTCAAAAATGACGAAATCTATTTGGTTCAAATAGGTTTTCTCATTCTTATGAATTTGAAACGTTTCAAAAGGAGGAGTTATGAATATGGGAAAGGAATACTCTGTCTGGAGTAGAGTCAAGAAACAAAAAGTACTGCTACTGATGTTGCTTCCAGGGCTGTTGCTGACCTTTGTTTTTAAGTACATCCCGATGTATGGTGTCCTAATTGCCTTTAAAGATTA
Organism: Streptococcus respiraculi; assembly: GCF_003595525.1. Classification (NCBI taxonomy): domain Bacteria; kingdom Bacillati; phylum Bacillota; class Bacilli; order Lactobacillales; family Streptococcaceae; genus Streptococcus; species Streptococcus respiraculi. Next base: position 657,800 of record NZ_CP022680.1, read on the forward strand.
CAATCCGCTAAAGGGTGTGATGGGAAGTGAGTGGATTGGGTTTCAAGAATTCACCAAATTTCTATCTTCTCCCAATTTCGGTATCCTGTTAGGTAATACCTTAAAATTAAGTGTTTATGGCTTGCTATTGGGCTTCTTGCCACCGATTATCTTAGCCATTATGCTCAACCAATTGCTGAGTGATAAGGCGAAGAAGCGGATTCAACTCATTCTGTATGCCCCAAACTTTATCTCAGTTGTGGTTATTGTCGGGATGATTTTCCTTTTCTTCTCAGTTGGAGGTCCCATCAATAGTCTATTATCGCTTTTTGGGATTAAAGCAAACTTTTTGACCGATCCAAACGCTTTTAGACCCCTCTATATTTTAAGTGGTATCTGGCAGGGCATGGGCTGGGCCTCTACACTGTATACCGCTACACTGGTCAATGTAGATACGTCCTTGATCGAAGCAGCTAAGATGGATGGAGCCAATATTTTTCAGAGAATTTGGCATATTGATTTACCAGCTTTGAGACCCGTTATGGTGATTCAATTTGTACTGGCAGCTGGAAATATCATGAATGTCGGCTATGAGAAGGCCTTCTTGATGCAAACATCACTCAACTTGACGAGTTCAGAGATTATCTCAACCTATGTCTATAAAGTCGGTCTTGTCTCAGGAGATTATTCTTACTCAACAGCAGTAGGACTCTTCAATGCAGTTATCAATGTTATTTTGTTGGTGGCAGTAAATCAAATTGTGAAACGAATGAATGATGGACAAGGATTATAAGGGAGGACAAAATGAATACACAGATTTATACGAAATTTGACCGGCGGATGCTAGTTGTCAATAAAATCATCATTGCCTTTTTGGTCCTTATTACACTTGTTCCAATGCTCTATATTCTAGTTGCCTCCTTTATGGATCCTCAAGTGCTTGTTAGCAAAGGAATTAGTCTTAATCCAGCTGATTGGACGGTTGAGGGGTACCAAAGGGTATTTAGTGACAAGTCAATTATAAGAGGTTTCTTCAATTCCCTCTTTTACTCTTTCAGTTTTGCAGCTTTGACGGTGTTCTTATCCGTTCTAACTGCCTATCCCTTATCGAAAAAGGATTTGGTTGGAAAGAAATGGATCAATGCTTTTCTCATCTTTACCATGTTCTTTGGTGGAGGTTTGGTGCCAACCTATTTGCTTGTGAAAGATTTGGGGATGTTAAATACCGTATGGGCGATTATTGTACCGGGTGCTATCAATGTGTGGAATATCATCTTGGCACGAACTTATTTCCAAGGTATTCCAGATGAGTTGTTAGAAGCAGCCTATATCGATGGGGCTAATGATTTGGAAATTTTTGTTAAAATCATGCTTCCGCTAGCCAAGCCAATCATGTTTGTCCTTTTTCTATATGCTTTTGTCGGACAATGGAATTCATACTTTGATGCCATGATTTATATCAAAGATCCAAACTTAGAACCGCTCCAACTTGTTTTGCGGAAGATTTTGATTCAAAGTGAGCCAGGAAAAGATATGATTGGGGCTCAGGCTGCGATGAATGAAATGAAACGAATTGCAGAAATGATTAAGTATGCAACCATTGTTATCTCTAGTTTACCGTTGATTGTCATGTATCCATTCTTCCAGAAATACTTTGATAAGGGTATTATGGCAGGATCATTGAAAGGGTGATGCTCGTCAAAAATCAAATTCTAACGTCGTTAACTCGCCTTGCTTCAACAGTCCAGTGGACTGTTGAAGGTTGGAAATAGGGATTATGAAATAATCCTCAGCTACCATTAGTTCGAACTAGTGGTTCAAAGGGGCGAGCTGCGCTCGTTTTATTTCCAGCCTTCCACAATTCTCAATTGCGATGGGCGAGCTGCGCTCGTTTTGTTTCCAGCCTTCCACAACTCTCAATTGCAAGGGGGCGAGCTACGCTCGTTCTATTTCCAGCCTTCCACAATTCTCAATTGTGGAAGCTAATCAGACTTTGATTTTTATAGAGCCTCACGGAATTTATATAAGTAAAATTGTCAATAAAATTTGGTTTTTCGATTATATCGTTAACTATTTATCAATAAAAAAGGAGTTTTCTCATGAAAATGAAAAAATGGATGAGTCTTAGTGCGACTCTATTAGCAACATCTACTTTGGTCTTGGCTGCTTGTGGTAGCAAAAATACAGCTTCAAGTCCAGATTACAAGCTTGAAAATGTTTCTTTTCCACTTAAGGAAAAAGTGACTTTGAAATTTATCACAGGTAGTTCACCACTTGCTCCCAAAGATCCGAATGATAAATTGATTTACCAACGTTTGGAAGAAGAAACAGGTGTCCATATTGATTGGACAAACTATTCTTCTGATTTTGCTGAAAAACGTAATTTGGATATTTCATCAGGTGACTTGCCAGACGCTATTCATAATGACGGTGCTTCAGATGTTGAGTTGGTCAAATGGGCGAAACAGGGTGTGATTATTCCAGTTGAGGACTTGATTGAGAAATACATGCCAAACTTGCAGAAGATTTTGGAAGAGAAGCCAGAATACCGTGCCTTGATGACGGCACCAGATGGTCATATCTATTCCTTCCCTTGGATTGAGGAATTGGGTGATGGAAAAGAATCGATTCACTCTGTGAATGACATGGCTTGGATTAACAAAGATTGGTTGAAAAAATTAAATCTTGAAATGCCAAAAACGACAGATGAGCTTGTAAAAGTCTTAGAAGCCTTCAAGACACAAGATCCAAATGGAAATGGCAAAGCTGATGAAATTCCAATGTCCTTTATCAATGCAGGTGGAAATGAAGATTTCAAACTTTTGTTTGGAGCATTTGGTATCGGGGATAACGATGATCACTTGGTTGTTGGAAATGACGGCGTGGTGGACTTTACGGCTGACAACCCAGAATATAAAGAAGGTGTAAAATTCATTCGTCAATTGCAAGAAAAAGGTTTGCTTGATCCAGAAGCCTTTGAACAAGATTGGAATACCTATATTGCAAAAGGTGGCGAACATCAATACGGTGTTTACTTTACATGGGACAAGGCGAACGTTTCAGGTTTTAACGATAGCTACGATGTCCTACCAGTTCTAGCAGGACCAAGCGGTAAAAAACACGTTGCTCGTACTAATGGAATGGGCTTCTCACGTGACCGTATGGTGATTACAAGTGCCAATAAAAACCTTGAATTGACAGCCAAATGGATTGATGCCCAGTATGCACCATTGCAATCTGTTCAAAATAACTGGGGTACTTATGGCGATGATACGCAACAAAATATCTTTGAATTTGACAAAGCAACAAATAGTTTGAAACACTTGCCACTTGAAGGAACAGCACCAGGAGAGCTTCGTCAAAAGACAGAAGTCGGAGGACCTCTTGCTATCCTAGACAGTTACTATGGTAAAGTGACAACAAAACCAGATGATGCTGCATGGCGTTTGGATATTTTGAAGCAAACCTATGTTCCATACATGAATAATGACTCCATTTACCCACGTGTCTTCATGGAAGAAGAAGATTTGGACAAACTTGCTCAAATTGAAGCAGATATGAATGACTATATCTATCGTAAACGTGCAGAGTGGATTGTTAACGGGAACATCGACAAAGAATGGGATGATTATCTCAAGGAATTAGAAAAATACGGCTTGTCAGATTGGTTAGCCATCAAACAAAAATACTACGATAAATACCTAGAAAATCAAAAATAGAAATAGAGAGTGAGAAAATATGGGAGATGTATTGAGTGTAACCAAAGCCAACGAGTATATTGCGGAGCATCAAGCAGAGGTGAATCTTCTGTACAAGCCTGAGGCTCACTTTACAGCGCCGGTAGGCTGGATCAATGATCCGAATGGTTTGGTGTATTTCAGAGAGGAATACCATTTGTTTTACCAATATTATCCCTACGGAACGCAGTGGGGGCCAATGCACTGGGGACATGCAAAGAGTAAGGATTTGCTCCATTGGGAACATCTCCCGGTGGCCCTTGCTCCTGATTGTTCTTATGATAAGGATGGTTGCTTCTCAGGAAGTGCGATTGTCAAGGATGATACCCTTTGGTTGATGTACACAGGCCACATCGTAGAGCCAGACGGTAGCATTCGCCAGGTGCAAAATATGGCCTACTCAGTAGACGGGATTCGCTTTGAAAAGTTGGCTTCAAATCCTGTTGCGACAGGGGATATCTTACCAGAAGAATTGGTGACAAGCGACTTCCGCGATCCAAAAGTGTTTGAAAAAAATGGGATCTATTACGCAGTTGTGGCTGCCAAGCACCGTGAAGAGGTGGGGACGATTGTCCTGCTTGAATCGCCTGATTTAATCACTTGGAAATTTGCCTCGATTTTCCTCAAAGGAGAAGCGCACCAAGGGATTATGTGGGAATGTCCTGATTACTTTGAATTGGATGGGGTGTCTTGCCTAGCCATGTCACCGATGCGGTATCAAAAAGATGGGCTAGATTATGCCAATATTAACTCTTCTGTCCTCATGACGGGGCGTGTGGATTGGGAAGAAAAGGTCTTTCGTCTTGATACGGTCAAGGAAATTGATCATGGTCATGATTTCTATGCGCCTCAAAGTTTGGAAAATGCAGCTGGGGAACGCATTATGATCGCTTGGATGCAGACCTGGGGTCGGACCAATATCACGGATCAATTAGACCATAAGTGGGCTTGTGCTATGACTCTGCCAAGAAAATTGAAATGGGACAACGGGGTACTTGTTCAAGAGCTTCCTGCCAGCTTGTTAGAGCAATTACCAGTCTTGCCTGAGCAAGGATCAGTTGAAGTCGGCTATTTCCAAGGAGATTGGAGTGGTGGAAAGGTCTTTCGTCTAGGTAGTGATACGGATTACATCGAGTTTGGCTATGATGTGGAGGCAAAAGAAGTTTACATTGATCGTAGCCACATGGCATTAGCCATTCAAGGAGAGGAAGCATGGTCTACGGAACGCCGTGCTGTACAAGCTGAAAATCCAAATGTAGTAGTCGTTCTTGATAAAAATAGCATTGAACTCTTTGTGAATGGAGGTCAGGATAGCTTGACCAGTACCTATTTCTTATCAGGCCAACGTCAGTTAGTTACATATTAGAAAAAAGGGGGGATTCCCTCTTTTTTATATTTCAGTCAAAAATCCTGCTGTTTTCCTTGCTATTTCCTTGAAAGTGCGATATAATAATGTCTTGTGAGAAACCCTCACTTACTCGTGGCTAGACCATGAGTCATTAGACCAAAAGGAGGAACATATCAATGGCTAAATACGAAATTCTTTATATTATTCGTCCAAACATTGAAGAAGAAGCTAAAAATGCTTTGGTAGCACGCTTTGACTCTATCTTGACTGACAACGGTGCAACTGTTGTTGAATCAAAAGCATGGGAAAAACGTCGTCTTGCATATGAAATCAAAGATTTCCGTGAAGGACTTTACCACATCGTGAACGTTGAAGCAAATAATGACGCTGCTCTTAAAGAGTTTGACCGTCTTTCAAAAATCAACGGCGATATTCTTCGTCACATGATTGTGAAATTAGACGCGTAAGAAGGTAGATTATGATCAATAATGTGGTACTAGTTGGTCGTATGACCCGCGATGCAGAACTTCGTTACACACCGTCGAACCAAGCCGTTGCGACCTTTACACTTGCGGTCAACCGCAATTTTAAAAATCAAAACGGTGAGCGGGAAGCGGATTTTATTAATGTGGTAATTTGGCGCCAGCAGGCTGAAAACTTGGCAAACTGGGCTAAAAAAGGTGCCTTGGTGGGAATTACTGGTCGTATTCAGACTCGTAATTATGAAAATCAGCAAGGACAACGCGTTTACGTGACAGAAGTTGTTGCAGAAAATTTCCAATTGTTGGAAAGCCGTACTGCACGTGAAGGTCAAGGTGGAGGTTACCAAGCTGGCAATTCCTTTGCTGGTGGTAATGAGTATAATTCGCCATATCAAGCACCTGCACAATCTACACCAAACTTTGCACGCGATGAAAGCCCATTTGGAACAACGAATCCGATGGACATTTCAGATGATGATTTACCATTCTAGGTAAGGACATAAATTATAAAGGAGAAAAACATGGCTCAACAACGTCGTGGCGGATTCAAACGCCGTAAAAAAGTTGATTATATCGCAGCGAATAAAATTGAATATGTTGATTACAAAGATACTGAGCTTCTTAGCCGTTTCATTTCAGAACGTGGAAAAATCTTACCACGTCGCGTAACTGGAACTTCAGCTAAAAACCAACGTAAAGTAACAACAGCTATCAAACGCGCTCGCGTAATGGCACTATTACCATTTGTAAATGAAGATTAAAAAAGAGGTCCAGTGGACCTCTTTTTCCCTCGCCAAGCAACTATAAAGCGAGGCAGTCCAGTGGACTGTTTTTTCAGGTCCAGTGGACTTCTACTTGTATGTCAAAACCCTCCCAAGAAAAATGACGTGGGAGGGTTTGAATTTTCAGTCCATATATTGAATAGTAATACTTCCTGCGGTATTGTTACCTACCAAATAGATTTGGTGGCTTGTGTTATCTGGCACTGGCGGTAAGTAGATTTCACCAAAGCCTGATTTGAGGGTGTTGACCACTTTGACATGTCTCGGGATGCGAATGTGGCAGTTTGAGAGGGTGTTCGTGAGGGTGAAGTAGATGGTCTCTTTCTCAAATTTAGCTCCACTGAGATCCAATTGGACATTGGAACAAAAAGCTTTGATAGAGCCTGTTTTTAGTGCTGGAGCGGTAGAATACTCGTATTTGTCTGTGAAATTGGCTGTGATAGCGATGTAGTTGGCATCGTTTGAGACAACGGAAGAAGTGTTTGATGCGGTGAATTGGACGATTTTTTGGGTATTTCTCTTTCTTAGGATACTATGAACAGCAATCCCTAAAATCAAGAGTCCAAAGAAGAGCGGAATGACATTGAAGGTCGTATACGAGTAAGGGATGACGTCTCGCAGGTAGAGAGATGAAAAGCCAAGTCCGATAAAGAATAGAATGGCATTTCTTCGCTCTCCACCAATCCATAGACAGAAGAGCGCTAGAAATAGGGTGAAGCGGATATAATGAAAGATGAAGTTAAGTTCAGGGAAAAAGGCAATTAGGATAAGATAGAGTGCCAATAGAATCAGTAAAATTTGCCAGGGATAGGATTTTTTCATGAGAACCTCCAACTAGTAAATAACGATAAAAAGGAAGAGGCTAAGAACACTTATCCCAGCCTCGTGGCTATTATTGCATTGGTTGCATCGCATTGCGGATGTTGTATTTTTTCTTAAGAAGGTAGCGAATACCAAAGGCTGCTGCCCCGATTAGAATTGCAAAGAATGGTGATACAACGGGGTTGATCGAACTTGGAATGAGCGCTGCAAAGAAGAAGACAAGGCTCCAAGAAAGGGTTGCAAGAACGAGGAAGCCGATTGCTTTGACAAAGCTAGGGCGTTTACCGGTCTTTGCTTGATCGCGGTAGACAAAGTGGTACATCATATACATACCGGCTCCGACGCCAAAACCGATAAGCAGCATGGTGATGAGGCCGTAATTGACACCAGCTCCAAAAGCGTTCATCGCACCGTTGACGACACCGATAATTGCAAGGAGCAAGAGGCTAGAATCAAGCCACATGAGCCAAGGGTTTTCGTTGAGTTCAGGCTGGCTTGATTCTTCAGGATTTGCAGTCTTACTTGCTACCCAATCACTCGGTGCTCCATAGAGGCTACGGGCGGTGACACCTGTTTTTTGATTTTCCAGAATGGCAGGGAGAATTTCTTCGAGCAATTCTTTGATTTCTGCATCGGTCTTACCAGCCTTGATAAGCTGGTTGGTTGCGATATGGACGAATTCTTGGTTTTTCTTTGTTAATTCTTTCATTTCTGTAAATGACATCATAGTCTCCTTTTGTGATTAGAACCATTTTTTTCGTAAAAAGTTAATGACGACGATTGCGCTGAGGCAGGCTGAGATAAAGGCGATGACCCAGAAGGAATTCGGTTGTCCACCAAAGGGCATACCTGACTCAGGGACGTTCATTCCGTAAGCTGAGAAAATAACAGTTGGAATATCGAGTGCCATGGTCATGAGGGCTAAGGTTTTCATAATCGTATTTTGATTGTTGGAAATGATAGCCGCAGATGTTTCGGTCATGGCATATAAGACATTGCCGTAGATATCCGCCATCTCAAGAGCCTGCTGGGTTTCAATCAAGGTGTCTTCTAGCAAATCTTCATCTTCTTCGTATTTTTTCAAGGTGCTATTTCTGATTGCGAGCTTTTTGACCACTCGTTCATTGAGTTTGAGCGAAGCCTTTAGGTAGACAATGGATTTTTCCAACTCCATCATATCAATAACTTGTTCATTTTTGGTTGCGCGATCGATATGGGCACTGATTCGATCTGTCTGTCGATCGATTGAACGAAGGGCGGTGATGAAGAGTTCAGCGTTGCGATAGAGCAGCTGGAAGACAAAGCGCGTCTTCATAAAGGTATAGAAATTCTTAATCCGCTTATTGAAAAAATAATCAAAGAGAGTTAAGGGCTGCACGCAAGTGGTAATCACGACATCCTTGGTGACAATAATCCCGAGCGGCAGGGTGATGTGGTAGCTCTTATTGTTACGCTCCTCATAGGTCGGAACGTCGACGATAATTAAGGTGTAGTCATCTTCTACGGTGATACGAGAAGATTCTTCCACGTCAAGCGGTGCCCGTAGGTCGGTGATGTCTATGTTAAATTGTTCTGCTAATTTGACAGATTCTTCCTGGGAGGGGTTAACCAAGTTAATCCAAGCCCCTGGTTCAAAGGTTTGGATTTCTTCTAAATTCGTTAATGTAGAACGAAACATTTGTTTCATATCAAATCCTCCTCAGTTTTTTATTGCGTTTAGGCGCACTCTTTATTATACCAAAAAAAGCTCTCTAAAGGAAAAGTTTTTCCCAAAATGTGGTATAATATGAGATATTTTAGAAGGAAGAAAGAATGAAAGATAAGATTGAAATTCATGGGGCTCGTGCCCATAATTTGAAAAATATTGATGTGACGATTCCACGTGATAAATTGGTCGTGGTGACAGGCTTGTCTGGTTCGGGGAAATCAAGTCTCGCTTTTGACACCTTGTACGCAGAAGGTCAACGGCGCTATGTTGAGAGCTTGTCGGCTTACGCTCGTCAGTTTTTGGGCAATATGGATAAGCCCGATGTGGACTCGATTGAGGGATTAAGTCCTGCTATTTCGATTGATCAGAAGACCACCTCAAAAAATCCGCGTTCGACGGTCGGTACAGTGACGGAAATCAATGACTATCTGCGTCTCTTGTATGCTCGAGTAGGAACACCTTACTGTATCAACGGGCACGGGGCGATTTCAGCCTCGTCTGTAGAGCAGATTGTCGATGAGGTATTGGAGCTGCCTGAGCGTCAGCGCCTGCAAATTCTAGCACCTATTGTCCGTAAGAAAAAAGGGCAGCATAAGGCTATTTTTGAGAAGATTCAAAAAGACGGCTATGTTCGTGTCCGAGTGGACGGGGATATCTATGATGTGACAGAAGTTCCTGAGCTATCAAAAAGCAAGCAGCATACCATTGAAGTGGTGGTTGACCGAATTGTGATTAAGGACGGAGTGCGTTCTCGTTTGTTTGACTCGATTGAGGCAGCTCTGCGCATTGCGGAAGGCTATGTCATCATCGATACCATGGATGACAAGGAAATGCTCTATTCAGAGTATTATGCCTGTCCAGTTTGTGGTTTTACAGTACCGGAATTAGAGCCGCGCCTCTTTTCTTTCAATGCGCCGTTTGGCTCTTGTAGCGACTGTGATGGTCTTGGAATGAAGTTGGAAGTGGACGAAGACTTGATTGTACCAGATCGGCAAAAGACCTTGCGTGAGGGAGCTTTGGCACCGTGGAATCCAATTTCTTCCAACTACTATCCGCAGATGTTGGAACAGGCCATGACCCAGTTTGGGATTGATATGGATACGCCCTTTGAGGAGTTGACGGACGATGAGAAGAGCTTGATTTTCCATGGTTCAGACGGCAAAGAATTTCATTTCCATTATGAGAATGAATTTGGCGGGGTGCGTGACATTGATATTCCTTTTGAGGGGTTGATTACAAATATCAGTCGCCGTTACCGCGATACCAATAGCGATTATACCCGTCAAGTCATGCGAACCTATATGAATGAGCTGACCTGTGCAACTTGCCACGGCTACCGCTTAAATGACCAGGCCTTGTCGGTTCGTGTCGGTGGGGAACAGGGATTGCACATCGGGGAATTGTCAGAACTATCTGTCGCAGACCACTTAGCTGTCTTGTCGCAGCTGCAACTTTCTGCCAATGAAGTGACGATTGCGACTCCGATTGTCAAAGAAATCAAGGACCGCTTGACTTTCTTGAACAATGTGGGACTCAATTATCTGACCTTGTCACGGTCTGCGGGAACCTTATCAGGTGGGGAAAGCCAGCGGATTCGCTTGGCAACTCAAATCGGTTCAAATCTATCAGGGGTCTTGTATATCTTAGATGAGCCGTCGATTGGGCTTCATCAGCGAGATAATGACCGCTTGATTGCTAGTCTTAAGAAAATGCGGGACTTGGGTAATACCTTGATTGTCGTTGAGCACGACGAAGACACCATGCGGGAGGCGGATTATCTGATTGATATTGGACCAGGTGCGGGTGTCTTTGGCGGTGAGATTGTCGCTTCTGGAACACCAGCCCAGGTCGCAAAAAACAAAAAATCAATTACGGGGCAATATCTATCTGGTAAGCGCGAAATTCCAGTACCTTTGGAGCGGAGAATTGGAAACGGTCGTTTTATCGAAGTAACGGGTGCACGTGAAAATAATTTGCAAAACGTAACGGCTCGGATTCCGCTTGGGAAATTTGTCGCTGTAACAGGTGTATCAGGTTCTGGCAAGTCTACCTTGGTCAATTCTATCTTGAAAAAAGCTATTGCTCAGAAACTCAATCGCAATTCGGAAAAGCCAGGGAAATTCAAATCCATTTCGGGAATTGAGCACTTGGACCGTTTGATTGACATTGACCAGAGTCCGATTGGTCGTACTCCGCGTTCCAATCCAGCAACGTATACGGGTGTATTTGATGATATCCGTGATTTGTTTGCCCAGACCAATGAAGCCAAGATTCGTGGCTACAAGAAAGGACGTTTTTCGTTCAATGTCAAAGGTGGCCGTTGTGAGGCTTGCTCGGGAGATGGGATCATCAAGATTGAGATGCACTTCCTGCCAGATGTCTTTGTCCCGTGTGAGGTCTGCCATGGTCGCAGGTATAATTCAGAGACTCTAGAAGTCCATTACAAGGAAAAAAATATCGCGGAAGTCCTTGATATGACCGTCAATGACGCAGTCGAGTTCTTCAAGCATATTCCAAAAATTGAGCGGAAATTGCGGACCATTCAAGATGTCGGTCTAGGTTATGTCACCTTGGGGCAACCAGCGACAACTCTCTCAGGAGGAGAAGCTCAGCGGATGAAGTTAGCCAGTGAGCTCCACAAGCGCTCAACTGGGAAATCCTTGTATATTTTGGACGAGCCAACGACAGGTCTCCACACAGAAGACATTGCCCAGCTATTAAAAGTTTTGGCACGCTTTGTCGATGACGGAAATACGGTACTTGTCATCGAGCATAATTTAGATGTGATTAAGACCGCAGATCATATCATTGACTTAGGTCCAGAAGGTGGTGTCGGTGGCGGTATGATTATCGCAACTGGAACACCAGAAGAAGTAGCTGCAAACGAAGCCAGCTATACAGGCCAGTATTTGAAAGGGAAGTTACATGATTTACACTAAAAGATTAGAGCAATTACGTCATCAACTAGCAGCAAATAATCTGCCTGCCCTCCTCATCACGAATTTGAAGGATATTTACTATCTGACAGGTTTCTGGGGTTCGGCTGGAACGGTTTTGATTACAGCAGAACGACAAGTGTTGATCACTGATGATCGCTATATCACCTATGCCCAGTCTGTGGTCAAGGATTTTGAGGTGGTATCAGACAGAGATGCCCTTTCAGTGGTTGCAGCAATCTTAAAAGATAGCAAGGTGACTGACTTGGCCTTTGAAGATGAGGTGTCAGTAGCCTACTACCAAGCTATGCAGACAGTCTTTGAAGGAATACGCTTAGTGCCAACAGCAGATATGGTCATGAACTTACGTATGATTAAGGATGAGACAGAGATTGCGATCATTCAACGTGCCTGTCAGATTTCGGATCAAGCCTTTTTAGACGCATTGGATTTTATCAAACCGGGGAAAACGGAGCTTGAAGTGGCGAATTTCCTTGATTTTCGCATGCGGGAAATGGGGTCTGAGGCTGTATCCTTTGATACCATTGCTGCATCTGGTTACCGCTCGGCTATGCCGCACGGACGTGCGTCCGAGAAGGTCATCGAAGCTGGTGATGCTCTTACACTTGATTTTGGCTGTATCTATGAACATTACGTGAGTGACATGACGCGGACTATCTACATCGGCTCTGTCAGTGATGAAGAGGCAGAAATTTACCAGACTGTTTTGGAGGCTAACCAAGCTCTGATTGCGGCAGCTAAGGCTGGCATGGAATACCGTGAATTTGATGGGGTGCCACGCCGTGTGATTGAAGCGGCAGGCTACGGTCCCTACTTTACGCATGGTATTGGCCATGGTATGGGGCTTGATGTCCATGAAATTCCTTATTTCAGACAAACAGCGACCGATAAGATTCAAGCTGGTATGGTCTTGACCGATGAGCCAGGGATTTATTTGGAAGGAAAATATGGTGTACGGATTGAAGATGATCTCTTGATTACAGAGACAGGTTGTAAAATCTTGACCTTGGCACCAAAAGAGTTGATTGTGATTTGAGAAATCAGCCATTTTGTGGTAGAATAAAACGAATAATAAAATAATGAAGAGGTAATCATAGACATGATTGATGCAAGTAAATTAAGAGCAGGTATGACATTCATTGCTCCAGATGGAAAACTTCTCCGCGTATTGGATGCAAGCCATCACAAACCAGGTAAAGGCAATACCATCATGCGTATGAAATTGCGCGATGTTCGTACAGGTTCAACGTTTGATACAACCTACCGTCCAGATGAAAAATTTGAGCAAGCGATTATCGAAACACGTGTAGCAACCTACCTTTACCAAATGGATGATACAGCTTACTTCATGGATACAGAGTCATTTGATCAATATGAAATTCCAGTAGCAAGTGTCAAAGAAGAGTTGCTCTACATTCTTGAAAATTCAGAAGTGAAAATTCAGTTCTACGGAACAGAAGTAATCGGAGTGACTGTTCCAACTACTGTTGAGTTGGTCGTTGCTGAAACACAACCTTCTATCAAAGGTGCAACTGTGACTGGATCAGGTAAGCCAGCAACAATGGAAACAGGCCTTGTGGTCAACGTCCCAGACTTCATCGAAGCAGGTCAAAAATTGGTCATCAATACAGCAGAGGGAACATACGTATCACGTGCTTAATCGCATTCCTCTTAGAAAGGATTTCTCATGGCAAAAGAAAATTTAGGCGAAATCGTTATCGCACCTCGGGTCTTGGAGGTGATTACAGGGATTGCCTCTGCTAAGGTGGAAGGTGTTCATTCGCTACACAACAAAAAAGTAAGAGATGGCTTGTCAAAAACAGCCTTGAACCGTGGTGTCTATCTTCAGACAGATGAGGCAGGCGATGTGACAGCGGATATCTATGTGTATCTAGAGTACGGTGTCAACGTTCCGACAGTATCGATGAACATTCAGCGTGCGGTCAAAACAGCTGTTGCTAACTATGCCGATGTGACAGTGAAAACCGTTAACATTCATGTGGACGGCATTGTGCCAGACAAGACACCAAAACCAGACTTAAAGGATTTGTTTGGTGAGGACTTCTTAGATGAAGAGTAAGCAACACGAATCACGGCATTATTTGCGCCAATGTGCTCTTCAGGCGATTGTGTCCCTAGAATTTGGTCAAGAACCTGTTCAAGCAGCCCAATTTGCCTATCTCTATGACCATGACGAAGAGCAAGAAGTGGAAATCCCTCTCTTTTTGCTAAATCTGGTGACAGGAGTCGCAGATGTACAAGATGAGATTGATGCCCAATTGGCAACACGCTTGAAAGCAGGATGGACCTTGGATCGCTTGACATTGATTGATAAAAATATTATGCGTTTGGGTCTCTTTGAAATTTTGTATTTTGAAGAAACGCCAGACCGCGTAGCTGTCAATGAAGCGATTGAGCTAGCCAAAGAATTTTCAGACCCTGCTTCTGCAAAATTCATCAACGGTGTCTTAAGTCAGTTTATTAAAAAAGAAGAAGCCTAAATGGCTTCCTTTTTTATATATTGGAGTTGGTCAAATTGCATTAACGATGTTCCATTTACTATATTAGACACTCCGACCCGCTAAGAGGGTGATTGGGAGTGAATAGTGTTGCTCGAGGGTCTGTCCGTTGATTTTCTGAATGAGGAGATCAACCATGAGCCTAGCAATGTCTGCTAGTGGCTGTTTGATTGTAGTTAGCTGCGGATAATGGGTCTCGATAAAGTAAGTTCCGTCATAACCAATCAGCTTCAGGTCTTCTGGAATGGACATGCCCAAGGATTGAGCGATATTCCAGACTAGCATGGCAGTCAGATCTCCTGAGATAAAGATTCCGTCTGCCTTGGTCGTCTGTAGAATGGTCCTAATTTCCATTTCCTTGCGAATGGGAGAGAAGTCACTGGAGATATGGTGAACATCAGCTGTTGGGAATACGCTAGAAAAGCCTTTTTGGCGCAGTCCCGTTGGAGAATTGGAATCGTCGTTTCCTGTGATCATAATGGGCTGCCTACAGCCAGCTTTTTCTAAGGTCTGAGCAGCTAGGACTCCGCCTCCGTAGTTATCAGAAGAGACGATGGGTGTTGACGGAGATAAATTTCGGTCAAAGGCGATAATCGGAGCAGATACACGGTCATAGTCCTTTATGCCTAGATTATGGCTACCAGAGATAATCCCGTCTACCTGATTGGCTGTTAGCATCTCCAAATATTCTCGCTCCTTTGCGGAATCATGCTGGCTGTTGCAGATAATAGCCTTGTAGCCTCGATTGAAAAGTTCCTTTTCCAGATGCGCAATCAATTCCGCATAAAAAACATTGCTAATATTGGGGAAAATCAATCCGACTAGTTTGGCAGATTTGCCCTGCAAGCCTCGAGCAAGGTTGTTGGGTTTGTAGCCCAGTTCCCGCATGGCATCAGTGACTTTTTTGACGGTTTTTTCGGAAAGATAGCCTTTTTTGTTAATGACACGAGAGACAGTTGTGGGGCTGACCCCAGCTAGTTTTGCGACATCAGTTAGTTTTGCGACCATAATCTAATGAGTAGTAATTTCCAGCTGCCTGACCTGAGAGAACCTTGATGCCAGTTTGATCTTGTCGTGGGAAGACACGTCCAGAAAATACCTTTTCTCCTTTATTGATGAAAATTTCAAAGACAGATTTGTCAATGAAGATATTGGCAGTTGTTGCTTGATTGTCAATGTGACACTGACGTTCGGTACCAAAATCAAGGGCGAAAGCTTCTCCGCAGTCCTTGCGGTCAAGCACAATACGTTTGTTTGCAGGGTCAATGGTAAGCTTGAGTCCGTGTCCATCAGCATCTGCAAAGAGAACCAAGTCTAAGCTGCTATCTGCTTCTACGGTTAAGGCTAACTCGTAGACATTGTTGGTTTTTGTTTTTTCTGCAAAGACTTGTGTATCCGTGCGAAGACTGGTAATAGCTTCAACTGGATATTGATAGAGCTTGCCGTCTTTGATGGTCAATTCCTTGACGAGGGACAGGCAGCCTTGGTAGTCATAGCGGTCTGTCGGATACTCAACGTCTGGAAGAGCGAGCCAACTGACAGCAAGAGCGCGTCCGTCAGGTGCATTAAAGGCTTGGGTTGCATAGCATTCAAAACCGTAATCCAACTGCTCAAGGGGAGCTGGATTGACCATAGTCGCTATGTCAGCATTGAAGGCTTGCCCGATTTTATAGAGGTTTGGATAGATGTTGTCATAATCAAGGACAGCCTTGTCAAGTCCTTGTGGACAATAGAGAAGGACGGGCTGTTTATCGATGAAGACTAAATTTGGACATTCCATCATGTAGGCGGTTAAATCGTTGTCGAAGTTCAAGTCAGCGACATAGTCCCAATTTCTGTAGTCATTGTCCACAGCCTTGTAGAGTTTGATAATTCCTTTTTTATCTAAATTTTGTCCGCCGACAATGGCATAGTAGTCACCTTTGAAGTTGAAAATTTGTGGATCGCGGAAGTGGTCTGTTGTGTCAAGAGGTTGCTCAATCAAGACCTGATCCATTTTTTCAATCTTCCCATCAGTATCCATGAGGGCACCGATTTGGTAGGGGTGGCGGACCCAATTTTCATCGCGAACATTTCCTGTATAAAAAAGAAAGAGCTTGTCGCCAAACTGCATGGCAGAGCCAGAATAAGCGCCATGGCTGTCGAGCGCTGTATCAGGATAGAGCATGATGCCTGTTGGCTCAAAGTGGACCAGATCGGTTGACTCGGTGTGAACCCATGATTTTAAGCCGTGAGCGGCACCAAATGGGAAATACTGGTAGAAGAGGCTCCATTTTCCATTAAAATAAGAAAAGCCATTGGGGTCATTTAAGAGGCCGTGGGGAGTCTCAATATGGAAATTCGTTCTCCAAGGGGAGCTTTTGGTGTTGTTCTTGATGGTTTCAATGTAGTCTGCTGGCCAGTCTGCATAGGCACGGTAGCGTTCTTCGGTGGTGAAGGCCATGTCGTCTCCTTTTATTCTGTTGTCCGTATTTATTTCTATCGTTATAGTAATATAGTAAACGTTTGCTTGTCAAAAAGCAAGATTTTACTGCTAAAATACAAAAAATAATAAAAACTTATGTCAAACGTTTGACATATCATTTAAAAATGGTATAATAAAAAACGTAGAAAGTTTGAAAATGCTTTCAAAAAATGAAAAAATGATGAATTAAAGGAGATTTACTTTATGGATTACAATAAAGTAGCTAAGGACGTCATTGCAGCAGTTGGAAGAGACAATCTTGTTGCAGCGGCACACTGTGCAACTCGTCTACGCTTAGTTCTCAAAGACGATTCAAAAGTTGACCAAGCTGCCTTGGATCAGCACGAAGACGTTAAAGGAACATTCAAAGCATCAGGGCAGTACCAAGTCATTATCGGACCTGGGGATGTGAACTTTGTTTATGCAGAGTTGATTAAAGAAACTGGTCTAAAAGAAGTTTCGACAGATGATTTGAAAAATATTGCAGCTAGTGATCAGAAATTCAATCCGATCATGGCTTTGATCAAACTGTTGTCAGATATCTTTGTCCCAATTATTCCAGCCCTTGTAGCAGGTGGTTTATTGATGGCATTGCGTAATTTCTTGACTTCAGAAGGTTTATTTGGTCCTCAATCAATCGAGCAAACTTTCCCAGCTATTCAAGGTGTTTCTGAAATGATTCAACTCATGTCAGCTGCGCCATTCATGTTCTTGCCAATTCTTGTCGGAATTTCAGCAGCAAAACGTTTTGGTGCCAACCAATTCCTAGGAGCTGCAATCGGTATGATTATGACTACTCCAGCTCTTGGTGGCGGAGAAGCCTTCTGGGATATTTTTGGAATGCAAGTTGCTCAGACAAGCTACATCTACCAAGTTATTCCAGTTTTGGCTGCTGTATGGGTTTTGTCTATCTTAGAGAAATTCTTCCACAAACACTTGCCTGCTGCAGTTGACTTTACCTTTACACCATTGCTATCCGTCATGCTTACAGGTTTCCTAACCTTCACAGTCATTGGTCCGGTGATGTTATTGGTATCAAATGGTATCACTAATGGAATTGTATGGTTGTATAACACAACTGGTTTCCTTGGTATGACGGTGTTTGGTGGAACTTACTCCTTGATTGTTATGACAGGACTTCATCAATCATTCCCAGCCATTGAAACTCAATTGTTGACAGCTTTTAATGAAAACGGAACTGGTTACGGAGACTTCATCTTTGTTGTTGCCTCAATGGCAAACGTTGCTCAAGGTGCAGCAACACTTGCAGTTTGGTTCTTGACTAAAGATTCTAAAACAAAAGGCTTGACCTCTTCAGCAGCTGTATCAGCCTTCTTGGGAATTACAGAGCCAGCTTTGTTTGGTGTAAACTTGAAATACCGTTTCCCATTCTTCTGTGCCTTAGCAGGATCAGCAGTCGGAGCAGCTGTAGCAGGGTTGACACACGTTATTGCAGTCTCTCTTGGAGCAGCAGGATTCCTTGGCTTCTTGTCGATTAACGCTTCTTCTATTCCAATGTACATCGTCTGTGAATTGATTGCTTTTGCAGTAGCCTTTGCCTTGACATTTGCTTATGGTAAAACAAAAGCAGCTGCAGTCTTTGCAGCAGAAGATACAGCGGCTGTATCAGCAGTATCGGAAGCGCCAGCTCAAGCAGTAGAAGTAGCTTCAGAATCTGTTGAAGAAACCTTTGTTTCACCACTTTCAGGTGAGGTGGTTGCTCTTGAAAATGTTAACGACCCTGTCTTTTCATCAGGTGCTATGGGGAAAGGTCTTGCAGTGAAGCCGTCTGAAGGTGTTGTCTACGCACCAGCAGATGCAGAAGTTACGATTGCTTTTGAAACAGGTCACGCTTATGGCTTGAAGACAGTAAGTGGTGCGGAAATCCTTATCCACATCGGCATTGACACCGTATCAATGGAAGGTGATGGATTTGAAAAATTGGTCGCAGCAGGTGATAACGTCAAGGCTGGTGCACCAATTGCTAAGTTTGATGCAAGCAAAATTGCAGCAGCAGGTCTCGATGACACAACCATGGTTATCGTAACCAATACAGCAGACTTCGCAGCAGTTGAAGCACTTGCAAGTGCCACAGTTGCTCACGGGGATGCCTTTATCAAAGTTGCAAAATAATCCACGAGAAAAAGGCGTTTAGCCTTTTTCTTACGCCTCAAACTATGGTATAATAAAGTAGAATAAAATGATTCCAAAAGGGAGAAACAAGATGACAAAATTGTATGGAAGTTTGGAAGCTGGCGGGACAAAATTTGTCTGTGCAGTTGGGGATGAGAATTTCCAAGTGGTTGAAAAAACACAATTCCCAACGACAACACCGTATGAAACAATTGAGCGCACCGTTGAATTTTTCAAACGCTATGAGGACCGTCTAGCAGGGATTGCGATTGGATCGTTCGGTCCCATTGATATTGATCAAAATTCAGCAACTTATGGTTACATTACGACAACCCCAAAACCTCACTGGGCCAATATCGATTTGTTAGGCTTGATTGCGAAAGAATTTAAGATTCCATTTTACTTTACGACAGATGTGAACTCTTCTGCTTTTGGAGAAGCTTTGGTTCGTAAAGGTGTGAACAGTCTCGTTTACTACACAATTGGAACAGGAATTGGAGCAGGTGCTATCCAAAATGGCGAATTTATCGGAGGAGCTGGTCATACAGAAGCCGGTCATACCTACGTTGCGCTTCATCCGCAAGATGTGGCAAAAGAATTTACAGGCGTTTGTCCTTTCCATAAGGGGTGCTTAGAAGGACTAGCGGCAGGTCCGTCTTTGGAAGCTCGTACAGGAACACGTGGTGAATTGATTGAGCAAAATTCTGATGTGTGGGATGTTCAGGCCTACTATATCGCTCAAGCGGCAGTACAAGCAACATTGATGTACCGCCCGCAAGTCATTGTCTTTGGTGGCGGTGTTATGGGACAAGAACACATGCTTAAGCGCGTGCGGGATAAGTTTACAGCCTTGATGAATGGCTATGTACCAACTCCTGATGTGACAGAGTACATCGTGACACCAGCGGTAGCTGAAAACGGATCAGCGACGTTAGGAAATTTTGCTTTGGCTAAACAAATATCTGAAAAATAAATAAATGAGAGCTGGATGAGGAGTCTAGCTCTTTTTGTACTGAATTGAAATTCAAAAATAACCAACTTATCCACCATTTACAACCATAAAACATATAAATTGGTTACACTGAAAAGGTTAAGATAGTGATTTGGTCAGGTTGGAAATACAGTAAGCCGAAGGAGCTACAGACAGAACCGGTGTTCATCAAAGCGACTGAACGATGTCCTAACCTTTATTTAATTCACTATAGCAATGAAACTCCGAAGGAGGTTGCTTGCGTCTGCACTATCTAATAAAGTATCAGAAAATGTTAATGTTGAGAGTAATAGAGTATTGCTATTTTTAAGGGATGTTTTTCTAACAATACAAGTTTTTCCTCTCCTTTTTTGATGAATCTGCTAAGGAGATTGGCATTTCTCTTCCCTTTCTGCTATGATAAAAGAAGAATAGAGAAACGAGGAATCATTATGGCAGAACCATTATTTTTACAATCTGTGATGCAGGAAAAAATTTGGGGCGGAACTAAGCTTCGAGACGAGTTTGACTATGAAAGTCCAAGCGATCACATAGGAGAATATTGGGCAATTTCAGCGCATCCAAATGGTGTATCAACTGTTAAAAACGGTCTTTATGAGGGGTGGAAATTAGATGACTTATATCGTGAACACCGTGAATTGTTTGCCAATCGAAGAGAAGAGGTCTTTCCGCTATTAACAAAGATTTTAGATGCCAATGATTGGTTGAGCGTGCAAGTCCACCCAGATGATGCTTATGGCTTAGCACACGAAGGTGAACTTGGTAAAACTGAATGCTGGTATGTCCTAGCAGCCGATGAAGGATCTGAGATTATCTATGGACATAAGGCCCAGTCAACAGAAGAACTCCGTAAGAAGATTGAGCAAAAAGACTGGGAAGGTCTATTGCAGAAAGTTTCAGTCAAGGCGGGTGATTTCTTCTACGTGCCAAGTGGAACGATTCATGCAATTGGAAAAGGCATCATGATTTTAGAAACCCAACAGTCAAGTGACACGACCTACCGTGTTTATGACTTTGACCGTAAGGACGATGCGGGTAATCTTCGGGAATTGCATTTGGAAAAATCGATTGATGTCACTACAATCGGTGAGCCTGCAAATAGTCGCCCAGTCACGCTTTACGTGGACGATTTGTGTTCAACATTACTCGTTGCCAACGACTTTTTCGGTGTCTACAAATGGGAAGTGACAGGGGAAGTCCGCATGAAGCAAACTGCTGATTATTATTTGGTCAGTGTCTTGGCTGGTCAAGGGGAGCTTGGCATTGATGGGCAGACCTATCCGATTGGAAAAGGAGACCATTTTATCCTACCGCATGATGTCAAAGACTGGACTCTTAAAGGGCAAGATTTAGAAATCGTTGCTAGTCATCCGTAAGTAGTAAAAAATACAACCCCAAAAAGACCGATGGAGCCTCTGCTTCATCGGTCTAAACTGTCGCTCATTCTTGAAAGTAGAGGGGAAACATGCTATAATGAAAAGAACACAAAAAAGAATCGATACAAGTAAGGAATAAAATGGCAAATATTTTAAAAACGATTATCGAAAACGATAAAGGTGAATTACGAAAATTAGAAAAAATGGCGGATAAGGTTATTGCCTATGCAGATGAGATGGCAGCTTTATCAGATGCCGAATTGCAGGCTAAGACAGCAGAATTTAAAGAGCGCTATAACAAGGGTGAAACTCTTGATGACCTTCTATACGAAGCCTTTGCGGTTGTCCGTGAAGCTGCTAAACGGGTACTTGGTCTTTATCCTTATCCTGTTCAGATTATGGGGGGGATTGTTCTTCACCATGGGGATGTGCCAGAGATGCGTACAGGGGAAGGGAAAACCCTAACAGCAACCATGCCAGTTTACCTCAACGCCTTGGCTGGCAAGGGTGTGCATGTTGTCACTGTCAATGAATATTTGGCGAGCCGTGACGCGACAGAAATGGGTGAAGTATACTCATGGCTCGGCTTGTCTGTAGGGATTAACTTAGCAGCTAAATCTTCTCTTGAAAAACGGGAAGCCTACAACTGTGATATTACCTACTCAACCAACTCAGAAATCGGTTTTGACTACCTTCGTGATAACATGGTGGTCCGCGCAGAAGACATGGTGCAACGTCCGCTTAATTATGCCTTGGTCGATGAGGTTGACTCTATCTTAATCGATGAAGCACGGACGCCATTGATTGTATCTGGTCAAACATCTTCGGAGACTAACCAACTCTATTTCCTAGCAGACAACTTGGTCAAATCATTGGATGAGGATGATTACATCATCGATGTTCCATCAAAGACTATTAGTCTATCGGATTCTGGAATTGACAAGGCAGAAAGCTTCTTCAAACTGAAGAATCTATATGACATTGAAAATGTTGCCTTGACTCACTTTATTGATAATGCCCTTCGTGCCAACTATATCATGACCTACGATATTGACTACCTCGTAAATGAGGAGCAAGAGGTCATGATTATCGATCCATTTACGGGTCGTACCATGGAAGGTCGTCGTTATTCTGATGGTTTGCACCAAGCAATTGAAGCCAAAGAAGGTGTGCCGGTTCAGAACGAATCAAAAACCAGTGCTTCTATCACCTACCAAAATCTCTTCCGTATGTATAGTAAATTAGCGGGTATGACTGGTACTGGTAAGACCGAGGAAGAAGAATTCAGAGAAATCTACAACATTCGTGTGGTTCCAATCCCGACCAACCGTCCGATTGCTCGTATTGACCACGAAGACTTATTATACCCAAGTTTGGAATATAAGTTTAACGCAGTTGTGGCAGATGTTAAGGCACGCTATGAAAAAGGTCAACCTGTCCTAGTCGGTACCGTTGCGGTAGAAACTTCGGATTACCTTTCAAAACGGTTGGTGGCAGCAGGTGTTCCCCACGAAGTCTTGAATGCTAAAAACCACTATCGTGAAGCTCAAATCATTATGAATGCTGGTCAACGCGGTGCAGTTACTATTGCGACCAACATGGCTGGTCGTGGGACAGATATCAAGTTGGGCCCTGGTGTCCGTGAACTCGGTGGACTTTGTGTCATCGGTACAGAGCGCCATGAAAGCCGTCGGATTGACAATCAGCTCCGTGGACGTTCAGGCCGTCAAGGAGACCCAGGTGAATCTCAATTCTATCTTTCTTTGGAAGATGATTTGATGAAACGCTTTGGCTCAGAGCGCATCAAGGCCTTCATGGAACGTATGAATTTGACAGAAGAAGAATCTGTGATTAAGTCAAAAATGCTCACTCGTCAGGTAGAAGGGGCGCAAAAACGTGTTGAAGGAAATAACTATGATTCTCGTAAACAGGTCCTTCAATATGACGATGTCATGCGTGAGCAACGCGAAATCATCTACAGTCAACGTCAAGATGTGATTACTGCGGATCGTGATTTAGCTCCAGAAATCAAGGCGATGATCAAGCGGACGATTGAACGCCAAGTGGCAGATCATAAGGCAGGGAAGCGCGATGAAGCTTTGCAAGCGATTCTACACTTTGCTCAAATTAATCTTGTCCCAGAAGAGTCTATTAGCCTGGCGGATCTAGAAGGGAAATCAGATCAAGAGATTGTAGCTGATTTGTACCATCGTGCCTTGGAAGTATACGATAGTCAAGTAGCCAAATTACGCGATGAGGACCGTGTACGTGAGTTCCAAAAAGTCTTGATTCTTCGCGTAGTGGATAATCGCTGGACAGACCATATCGATATGATGGATCAATTACGCAATGCAGTTAGCCTACGTGGATATGCACAGAACAATCCAGTTGTAGAGTATCAGTCAGAAGCCTTTGCGACCTTTAAGGATATGATTGCTGCGATTGAGTTCGATGTAACACGTCTCATGATGAAAGCACAAATCCATGACAATATTGAACGGGAGCGTGCGACTCATGAAGCACATACAACGGCTGTTAAGAATATCGTTCCTGCCCAAGCAGCTTCGAGTGAGCAAGCCAGCTTTGAAGGAGTGGATCGTAACGACCCATGCCCATGTCAGTCAGGCAAGAAATTCAAGAACTGTCATGGACGCAAACATGTATAGTAAGAAAATATGAGGGAGGAGTGAGGGGATCCAGTATTCAATCGAATACGGATTGCTCACTTCTTTTTTGAGAAATGATTGTAGGACACGGAATAGATTTACAAGAAATCGCTGCTGTTGAGGCAGCCATGAACAAGCACGAACGATTTGCTAGGAAAGTATTGACTGAAAACGAATTGGTGCGATTTGAACAGTTAAACGGTCGTCGAAAGCTGGAATACTTAGCCGGTCGATGGTCTGCTAAAGAAGCCTTTGCCAAGGCACTTGGAACAGGGATTGGTAAGATTGGATTTCAAGATATTGAAATTTTGACAGATAGCAAGGGTGCGCCCTATGTCGCCAAGTCCCCTGTTCGAGCCAAGGTTTGGCTCAGTATTAGTCACTCTGCTGGTTTCGTGCAGGCCAGTGTGATTTTGGAGGAAATAGATGAAAGCAAGCATTCATAGACCGACTAAGATTCAGGTCAACTTGTCGGCTATCTCATATAATGTAGAGCAGGTCAAGCGCCATTTGCCCAAAGAGACCAAGGCTTTTGCGGTGGTTAAGGCTAATGCTTACGGGCACGGGGCGGTTGCGGTAGCGAGTCATCTAGAAAGTCAAGTCGATGGTTTTTGTGTTTCCAACTTGGATGAAGCCTTGGAATTGCGCCAGGCGGGCATTTCTCGGCAGATTTTGATTCTCGGTGTGGTGCCAGTAGAGGTTGTGCCACTTGCCATTTCTGAGAAGATTACGCTGACAGTTGCGAGCCTAGAATGGGTGGAACAGCTCTTTGGGTGTGGCATTTCCTTGGCAGGTTTGACCGTCCATATCAAAGTGGACACAGGGATGGGTAGACTTGGTTTTCGGAATTGCCAGTCTCTTAACCAGGCTATAACTGACTTGAGAGATGAGGGCGTGCAAGTCGAAGGTATTTTTACCCACTTTGCAACAGCAGATGAAAAAGACGATAGTCAGTTTCAGACTCAACTTGCCCGATTCAAAGAAGTACTTGCGACACTAGACCAAGTGCCTACCTGCATTCATGCTAGTAATTCGGCAACCAGTATCTGGCATGCAGATACAGTTTTTAGTATGGTTCGTCTGGGCAATATCATATACGGTCTCAATCCAAGTGGACATGAGCTAGACTTACTCTATCCCGTTCAGCCGGCGTTGCAGTTAACCTCTGAATTAGTTCATGTCAAAGAAGTTGAAGAAAGAAGCAGTATCGGCTATGGTGCGACCTATCATAGTGGAGAAGCGGAGTATATCGGTACTGTTCCGATTGGCTATGCGGACGGTTTTTTACGTACCATGCAGGATTTTTCGCTCTTGGTTGAAGGAGAGGACTGTCCAGTTGTCGGTCGGGTTTCCATGGATCAGATTACAATCCGACTACCGAAAAAGTATGCTTTAGGAACGCCAGTGACTCTGATTGGTCAAAGCGGGAATCGTACGATTTCCGTGCAGGACTGGGCAGATTATCTAGGCACGATTAACTATGAAGTGGTCTGCACCTTATCAGACCGCATTCCTCGCTATTATGAGTAAAAACCTACTATTTGCCGATGCAGATGGTCGGTTTTTGCTGTTTTTATGTACTTGGAATAATCTGGTAATCATCTTACGTTTGGAAATGAAAAAAGTGACATTCAAGGGTAGTTTTCTTGTGAAGAAAGTATGTTGTCAATCAGAAATAACTTGACAATTTGAGAAAAGGTGAGTACAATAAAGACGAGAGGTTATAACCAGTTTTCGGTTAATATGTTAATTTAGTGGAATCGAGTCTTTTAGAAAGGAGACAACATGGCACACTATATTTTTGCAAAATCCATTATCCTGTCCGATCGAGAGGTTGAAAATGCCTATCTAGAGATTACAGATGATGGTCAATTTGGTGAAATTGTGACGGAAAAGCCAGAAGGAACAATTGTAGACTATTCGAACTACCATATTGGGCCTGGTCTAGTAGATACCCATATCCATGGTTATGCTTCGCATGATGTTATGGATAATGATTTTAAAGGGATTAAGGTGATTTCAGAAGGGCTCTTATCTTGTGGTGTTACTTCTTGGTTACCAACAACCTTAACCGATTCAACAGAGAATTTGGATGCGGTCTGTGAAACCATTGGTCGCCATGCGGGTGAGGAAACAGGTGCTAAGATTCAAGGGATTTTCCTTGAAGGACCATTTTTCACAGAGAAATACAAGGGTGCACAAAATCCTAAGTATATGAGCGATCCTTCTATTGAGAAGTTGGATAACTGGCATCGCTTGTCTGAGGGCTTGGTCAACAAGATTGCCATTGCTCCAGAACGTGATGGAGTAGAGGAATTTATTCACTTTGCCAATGAGAAAAAGATTCATACTGCACTGGCCCATAGCGATGCGACCTATGATCAAGCTAAAAAGGCAGTTGAAGCAGGAGCCAACATCTTTGTCCATGTCTACAATGGCATGAGCGGACTTCATCACCGAGAGCCAGGCATGGTTGGTGCAGCACTTGATTTGAAGAATGTCTTTGCGGAAGTGATTTGTGACGGACATCATGTGCATCCAGCAGCCGTTGAGATTGTTCTGAAGGCGCGTGGTGCAGATGAAACAGTCCTCATTACGGACTGTATGCGTGCAGGCGGCCAAGGAGAAGGAGATTCTCGCTTGGGTGAATTTGAGGTTGTGGTCAAAGACGGAACCGCTCGCTTGAAACACAATGGCAGCTTGGCAGGATCAATCTTAGAATTGATTCAAGCGGTCGAACACATCGTAGAGTGGGGCTTGGCAAGCCTACCAGATGCCGTTCGGATGGCTTCACTTGCGCCAGCAAAATCTGTCAATATCGACCATGTCTGTGGACAAATTGCAGCAGGACGTGCAGCAGACTTCATCGTCATCGATGACAAGGGACGCTTGCAGGCTACTTACTTGGACGGTGTCAAACGTTTTAGTAAATAGACCTAACAATAGATAGTTTATTGGCGAAAGGCCAGTTATTATTGCTTATATTCTACTTTATCTAGGAGGAAGATAATGGAAAAATTACAACTTTCACAGGCAAAATACGATCATCTTGTTCGTCTATCAAATGATGAAAAAGTGATTGCAGCCCTTGCGATTGACCAACGCGGTGCCTTGAAGCGTCTCTTGTCAGCGGCAGCAGATGCTGATTTTGGTGACGATATCTTGGTGGATTTCAAAAAAGTCATCTCAAGTGATTTGACTCAGTATGCAAGTTCTATCTTGCTAGATGCTGAGTATGGTGTGCCAGCAGCTGAATTACGGCATCCAGATTGTGGCTTTATTGCCGCTTATGAAAAAACAGGTTATGATGCCTCAACACCAGGTCGCTTGCCTGACCTACTTTCAAACTGGTCAGCAAAACGGATCAAGGAATTGGGTGCAGATGCTGTGAAAATCTTGCTCTACTATGATGTAGATGATAAGCCAGAAATCAATGACATCAAGCATGCTTGGGTAGAGCGCATCGGAAGCGAGTGTATCGCTGAAGATATTCCTTACTTTGTGGAAATCTTGACCTATGATGCGAGCGATATGGATGTGACTTCTCGTGAATACGCAGTCTTAAAACCTCACAAGGTTAACGGAGCGATGCGGGAATTTAGCAAGCCACGTTACAATGCAGATGTCTTGAAGGTCGAAGTGCCTGTTAACATGAACTTTGTAGAAGGCTACACAGATCAAGAGCCAGTTTACAGCCTCGAAGAAGCCAAAGCCTACTTCAAGGAGCAAGCAGGAGCAACGCATTTGCCATTTATCTTTTTGAGTGCTGGTGTATCTGCCAAGCTTTTCCAAGAAACACTTGTGGTAGCTAAAGAAGCAAGTTCTAGCTTTAATGGCGTTCTCTGTGGTCGTGCAACTTGGAAAGATGCGGTTGCAGTCTTTGCTAAAGAAGGCGAAGCAGCAGCCAAAGCTTGGTTAGCAGACCAAGGTCGTAAGAACATGGAAGAACTAAACAGCGTTCTTGCAACCACTGCAAGCTCATGGCTAGATAAGGTAGAAGTGAAATAACACTTGTCAATAATTAACTAAACTAAAAATCCAACTCTCATACAAGAGTTGGATTTTTAGCTAGAATAGGTTTACCCGAAAAAGGCTTGATATAGAGCTTTGAGGGCTTTTTCTTTTTCTTCGGTTTTGATAACGAAAAGGACAGAAACTTCGCTCGCGCCTTGGGAAATCATGGCCAAGTTGACATTTTCTTTTGAAAGAGCTGCGGTTGCAGTTGCGGTGACACCGACATGACTCTTCATGTTTTCACCGACAATCATGATAATCGACAGTCCGTGCTCGATTTCTGCCTTATCGACTTCGAGCTTGGAATTGAGCTGGCGGAGGATTGCTTCCTCCTTGATTGGTGTCAATTCGCGGCTACGCAAGACAAGAGAAAGGTCATCGATACCAGTCGGCATGTGTTCCCAACGGATATTAAGATCTTCAAGGATATTTAAGACTTTACGTCCAAAACCGACCTCGCGGTTCATTAAATACTTAGACATATTGATGCTGACAAAGCCGTCATCTGCTGCAATTCCGACAACTGGCAGGGTATGGTCAGTGTGCTTTAGGACAATTCGTGTACCCGGATGGTCAGGATTGTTGGTATTTTTAATGACAAGAGGGATGCGACCACGATAGGCAGGAAGCAAAGCCTCGTCATGAAGCACTGAAAAACCAGCGTAGGCCAATTCTCGCATTTCACGGTAGGTTAATTCCTTGATGGAGTGGGGATTGTGAATGATACCTGGGTGGGCTGCAAAAATCCCGTCCACATCGGTAAAGTTTTCATAGAGATCTGCCTTGACACCAGCTGCCACGATAGAGCCTGTGATGTCTGAACCGCCACGAGAAAAGGTACAGATTTGATTGTCAATAGTTACTCCGAAAAATCCTGGAATGATGAGGACTTCGTCTGCCTCTTTTAAGGCTTCAATTTTGTCATAACTAGACGGCAAAATGCGGGCATTTCCAGGCTCAGAGCTGACAATGATTCCTGCTTTTTTAGGGTGGATATAGCGAGCTGGAACGCCTTTATAGGTGAAATATTCAGCAACTAATTTGGCATTGTTGTCCTCTCCGGCCGCCAAAAAAGCATCGTAGAGAAATTCATTGTCGTCAATTGGAAGGGTTGCTAAGGCAAGAATGCTTTCTGCAATCTTCTTCATGCACTTGCCAGGAAAATTTAACTCGTCCACCATTGCTTGGTAGCGATTGATAATCCATTCTTGGCTAGCAGCAAGGTCTTTTCCGTCTATATAGTTTTTGTAGTATTTGATGAGGGCATCGGTCACCTTGGTATCATTGCTATCGCGTTTACCAGGGGCAGATACGACTATAAATCGACGTTCTGGATCTGCTTGAACAATGTTGAATACTTTTTCAAGTTGGGCAGCTGAAGCAAGAGAACTGCCACCAAATTTGGTCACTTTCATAACAATTTTCAATCTCCTTTTATGCTTTTCATCATTATAGCAAAAACTGCTACGCTTGTCAGTAGGCTTAGTATAAAAGTTTAGGAATATTTCGATTTATGCTATAATGATATTAAAAGATCCAAAAAGGAGTAGCAGATGGTCTATAAAGGGATTATTTTTGACATGGATGGTGTCTTGTTTCAGACAGAAGACTTTTACTACCAACGGCGGGCAGATTTTCTAGCGACCAAGGACTTGTCTGTTGCTCACTTAAATCCAGCTGTATTTGTCGGAGGTCGGGCCAGTCAGGTATGGAAGCTCGTCCTGCAGGATGATTATGACAACTGGGATATCCCAGCACTAGAGGCAGAATACAAAGAGTACAAGGAAGATCGCCCAACACCCTACAAGGATTGTCTCTTCCCAGATGTGCCAAGGGTTTTGGCTAGTCTAAAGGAAAAGGGTGTTGCACTCGCCCTAGCTTCTAATACAGATCGCAGTGAGATTGAGAGGGCTTTGACCGAAGCAGGGATTCGTTCGTATTTCTCCCATGTCTTTTCTGGGACAGAATGTAAAGCTTGCAAGCCCGACCCTGAGGTCTACGAAAAAGCCTGGAGCGCACTAGGCCTTGCCAAATCAGAAACTCTGGTCATCGAAGATAGCCCGAAAGGAATCGAAGCAGGAAAAGCCGCAGGTCTGACCGTCTGGGCTATTCGAGATCAAGAATTGGGGCTGGACCAATCACAGGCAGATGATTTTTTGGATTGTTTTGGGGATCTGCTAGATAAATGATCAATACAAGGAGCCAAGGCTCCTTTCAGCTTGAAGAAAAACTCTTCTTACTTGCCCCATCCTTATGTGCTTTCGGACATCAATGACTTCCTTCGGAGTAAAATAATCCAGTGGATTATTTTAGCCCGAGCCCAGAAACAAAGGAGCGAGGATAATCGATTTCAACGAAATCACGACTTCTGTCTCACTTCCACTTTTAGCACGGCGGCGGTGGCAGTATTGTGCTCGCTACGCTCGCAAATTTTCTAACTTTAAAACTATAGAAAATGAAATATCATTGTAATGTTTTTCTGAATTGTGAGGTTTGTCTACATTCTACAAGGAGCCAAGGCTCCTTTTTGCTTACCATTAAAGATGGTGGAGAACGTGCTTGCATCGGCTGTCACACCAACACTTCTTGTTTTCTGAAAAATATGTGATAGAATAGCTCCAATACGTAAAACCTCTTTCTTTGAGGTGTCAAATTATCGTTACTTCGCTTCGATTTATGACACGGTTTACTCGTCAAAACGAAACGAAGCTATCAACTAAAAGTTGACAGTCTATAACCATAAAAGGAGGACAAAGATGACCTATGAAATGATTCGGTATGAAGTAGAAGAGCGTATTGCGAGGCTAACCTTGAGCCGTCCTGAAGTATCAAATGGTTTTAATATTCCTATGTGTGAAGAAATGCTAGATGCGATTGGACAAGCGGCTGATTCAGAACAGGTAGCACTTCTGATTATCCAAGCAGAAGGTGCTGTTTTTTCAGTCGGAGGTGATTTGGTTGAAATGAAGAGAGCTGTAGACGAGGATGATATTGCGTCCTTGGTCCAAATAGCAGAGCTGGTCAACCGGATTTCCTTTTCTTTAAAGAAAATCCCCAAGCCAGTCATCATGTTGACCGATGGAGCGGTGGCAGGGGCTGCTGCCAATATGGCTGTTGCGGCAGACTTTGTGATTGCTTCTGATAAGACTAAGTTCATTCAGGCCTTCGTTGGTGTTGGCCTAGCACCTGATGCGGGTGGCTTGTTCTTACTTAGCCGTAGTATTGGTGCGAATCGGGCATGTCAACTCGCCATGACAGGTGAAAGTCTAAGCGCCGAAAAAGCATTGGAATACGGCTTAGTCTACCGAGTGGTGGAGCAGGAAAAATTAGCCAAGACCTGCCAGCAGTTGGTCAAACGTCTTTTACGAAATTCGCCAAATTCCTACCGAGCGATAAAAGAATTGATGTGGAAGAGTGAATTTGAAGCATGGGAAGAATATGCAAGGCTAGAACTTGACCTGCAACGCGAACTGGCTTTCAAAGAAGATTTTAAGGAAGGGGTTCGAGCGTATTTTGAACGCCGCAGACCGAGCTTTACAGGGCGATAAGCCGTTTTCTTGTATCGTTCGTTGGTTTTCGTTAACGTATCTTGGCTCATATCCTATTTTATAAAAAATCTGATATGATTTGCTTACGTACCTCCAACGTTCTTCTGACGGACCATACTTTTTATTTTTGAGATTAGATGCAACAGTCGATTCTTTCTTCTAAGTTTGGAAGGAGTGATACAGTGAGCTAAAGCCGATACTTAGAGTGGTATTTTTGAGCCGAGACTATAGGCTAAAAGATGAGCAATTGAAACGCCAGCAGGAGCTTGCTTGCGTCTATGCTACTTAAGAAAGTATCAAAAAATATTCATTTCCCCTTATCCTTACCATTCTTGATATTTATCTGATGTGACAAAAAATATTTGACAATCAAACTAATTTATCGTATACTTTGAGAGTCAAAGTATATAAGGAGGCCTTCGATTGTGGAAGATGCAAAGATCAATGAATATCTGACTGCGATTTTTAATAATGTACTCATTATTGAAGAAACGAGTCTGCGGGGAAGCCGTTTTAAAGATATTTCAATCAAAGAAATGCACACGATCGATGTCATCGGTGACAAAGACGGTGTTACGCCGAGTGATGTTGCCCGTGCTTTGATGGTCACACTGGGTACGGTGACCACCAGTCTGAATAATTTGGAGCGAAAAGGCTATATTGAACGGATTAGGTCAACTAGGGATCGCCGTGTGATTCATCTTCATTTGACCAAAAAAGGAAGATTGGTCTATCGCTTGCACCAACGCTTTCACAATGAGATGGTGCGCCAGATTACAGCAGACATGGACGAAGCCGAATTTAAGGTCATGAAAAAAGGCCTCTTGAAACTCTATCATTTCTTGGAGGATTTAAAATGACGACCTTTGCAAAAATCAGCCAGGTGGCGCATTATGCCCCCGTACAAGTCATTGAAAATGATGATTTAGCGCAGCTGATGGATACGAGTGACGAATGGATTGCATCGCGAACAGGCATCCGCAGACGCCATATCACGAAGGATGAAGAAACCAGTGACTTGGCAACCAAAGTCGCACACCAGCTCTTGGAAAAAAGTGGCTATGCTCCAGAGACGATTGAGTTTATCATCGTTGCGACGATAACCCCTGATTCGGCTATGCCGTCGACGGCGGCGCGTGTTCAGGCGAGTATCGGTGCACATCAAGCCTTTGCCTACGACTTGGTTGCAGCTTGCTCGGGCTTTGTCTTTGCCTTATCAACCGCTGAGAAGTTGATTGCCTCAGGACGTTATCAAAGAGGAATGGTAATTGGGGCAGAAACCCTGTCAAAAACTCTTGACTGGTCAGACAGAAGTACGGCTGTTCTCTTTGGAGACGGTGCAGGTGGTGTCTTACTAGAAGCGACTGATCAACCGCATTTTCTCGGTGAACTTCATCGAACAGATGGCAGCAGAGGGAGCGATTTACAGTCAGGTGTCCTAGGGTTGTCCTCGCCCTTTTCAGAGGCAGGAGAAAGGAAGCCGTATCTGAAAATGGAGGGGCGCGCGATTTTTGAATTTGCGGTTCGGGATGTGACTAAGACCTTGCAAGACTTGCTTGCTAATCAGGGTTTGTCAGACGAGGATGTCGATTATTATTTGCTTCATCAGGCCAATCGGCGGATTTTGGAAAAAATGGCCAAGAAATTGGGGAGCGACCTAGCTAAATTTCCAGCCAATATGGCAGAATATGGCAACACCAGTGCAGCTAGCATTCCGATTTTACTTTCGGAATGTGTGGAGCAGGGAAAGATTTTTCTTGATGGTAGCCAAACACTTGTTATAAGTGGCTTTGGTGGTGGTCTGACATGGGGAGCAATCCTCTTAAAACTTTAGTTAATCAACTGTTTTACAGTTATTAAAAATTTTTATTATTATTTTCTTAAAGGAGAACAAACATGGCAGTATTTGAAAAAGTACAAGCAATTATCGTAGAAGAACTTGGTAAGGAAGCAGAAGAAGTAACCCTTACAACAACATTTGACGATTTAGATGCAGATTCATTGGATCTTTTCCAAGTGATTTCAGAAATCGAAGATGAATTTGATATTCAAATTGAATCTGAAGAAGGCTTGAATACAGTAGGTGACTTGGTAGCTTACGTGGAAGGGCAAACAAAATAAAAAGGATAAACAATCAAAAATGCTAGTCTCTAGCATTTTTACTAGGAACGATACTTTGATTATCAAAACATTGAACTATCAAAGTATTTTTTAGATATGGGTAGTGGGATGAAAGGAAATGCCCACTTCCTTGTTTAGTTAATTGTTTGATGTTCAAATGATTAGCTAAGCAACTGATGAATTGAAAAGGGGACATGATGCAAACAAAGATTACAGAACTACTGGGTATTGAGTATCCGATTTTCCAAGGTGGTATGGCTTGGGTGGCAGACGGTGACTTAGCAGGAGCAGTCTCAAATGCGGGCGGCCTAGGGATTATCGGTGGCGGAAATG
Source organism: Streptococcus respiraculi (assembly GCF_003595525.1). Lineage (NCBI taxonomy): Bacteria > Bacillati > Bacillota > Bacilli > Lactobacillales > Streptococcaceae > Streptococcus > Streptococcus respiraculi. The sequence continues at coordinate 691,780 of NZ_CP022680.1, forward strand.
CCCCGAAAGAAGTTGTAAAAGCAAATATCGACAAGGTCAAGGCTCTGACAGATAAACCTTTCGGAGTCAATATCATGCTCTTGTCTCCCTTTGTCGATGATATTGTCGACTTGGTCATTGAAGAGGGTGTGAAAGTGGTGACAACTGGGGCTGGCAATCCTGGGAAATACATGGAACGTTTCCATGCAGCAGGGATTACAGTGATTCCGGTTGTTCCAAGTGTTGCCCTTGCAAAACGAATGGAAAAATTGGGTGTTGATGCGGTCATTGCAGAAGGAATGGAAGCAGGTGGTCACATTGGAAAATTGACAACCATGACCTTGGTTCGGCAGGTCGTAGAAGCTGTTTCGATTCCAGTGATTGCAGCAGGTGGTATCGCAGACGGTAACGGTGCAGCTGCGGCCTTCATGCTAGGAGCAGAGGCTGTTCAGATTGGGACTCGTTTTGTGGTGGCAAAAGAGTCCAATGCGCATCCCAACTTCAAGGCTAAGATTTTAAAAGCGAAAGATATTGATACAACGGTTTCTGCTCAAGTGGTTGGGCATCCTGTGCGGGCGCTTAAAAATAAGCTTTCAACTGCTTATGCTAGTGCGGAAAAAGATTTCCTACGCGGTTTGAAAGACAGCAAAGACATTGAAGAGTTGGGAGCAGGCGCTCTGAAACATGCCGTAGTTGACGGTGATGTGGAGTACGGTTCGGTCATGGCAGGTCAGATTGCTGGCTTGATTACCAAAGAAGAGTCTTGTGCAGAGATTTTACATGATATTTATAACGGAGCAGCTCGTGTTATCAAGGAGCAGGCTGCACGCTGGGTGACAGGTGGAGAATAAGATGACAAAAACAGCCTATTTATTTGCAGGTCAAGGAGCCCAATACCTAGGGATGGGACGGGATTTGTATGACCGGTATGAGATTGTCAGGAAAACCTTTGATGAGGCGACCAGTGTTCTTGGCTATGATGTGCGTGCCTTGATTGATTCAGATGAGGAACGGCTCAATCAAACTCGCTACACGCAGCCTGCTATCTTGACCGTATCGGTTGCCATTTGGCGCTTGTTGCAAGAAAAAGGAGCAAGAGCTGATATGGTGGCGGGACTCTCTCTTGGGGAATACAGCGCCTTGGTGGCGTCAGGCGCCTTGGACTTTAAAGAGGCGGTTGCCTTGGTGGCAAAGCGCGGTGAATACATGGAAACCGCAGCGCCAGCAGGGAGTGGCAAAATGGTCGCTGTCTTGAATGCGGACCTAGAGACAATTGAGAGTGCCTGTCAAGCTGCGTCTAGTTATGGTATTGTAGCGCCTGCCAACTACAATACTCCCAACCAAATCGTGATTGGTGGTGAGGTTAGAGCGGTTGACAAAGCTGTAGAGTTGCTCAAGGAAGCCGGTGTCAAGCGGCTGATTCCGCTCAATGTATCAGGTCCTTTTCATACCGCCTTGTTGCAATCTGCCTCGAAACAATTAGCCCAAGCTCTAGCGGAAGTTTCCTTCCGAGACTTTGAGTTGCCTTTGGTAGGCAATACTCTAGCGCAAGTGATGACCAAGGAGGAAATCGTGCCTCTCTTGACCCGTCAGGTGATGGAGCCAGTCCGCTTTTATGATTCGATTGCTTGCTTACAAGAGGCAGGGATAACAGGCTTTGTAGAGATTGGTCCAGGGACGGTCTTATCAAGCTTTTTGAAAAAAATTGACCGCTCAGCAAGAATCCAGCAGGTAGAAAATCTCGCTACGCTTGAAGCATTCGTAACGAAGGAGTAACAAATGGAAGTAAGTGGAAAAAATGTATTGATTACAGGATCCAGTCGTGGAATTGGACTTGGTATTGCCCGTGAGTTTGCAAGGCAAGGTGCCAATGTCATTTTAAATGGACGAAGCAGTATTTCAGAAGAAATCCTAGAGAGCTTCTCTGGCTATGGTATCAAGGTTTATGTGGTGCTTGGCGATGTTGCCAGGCAAGAAGATGCCAAGCGCATGGTGGCAGAAGCAACAGAACTTGCAGGTTCTGTCGATATTCTAGTTAATAATGCCGGCATTACCAAAGATGGTCTTGCGCTCAAAATGTCAGAAGATGACTTTGAAGCGGTGCTTAAGGTCAATCTGACTGGCACCTTTAACATGACTCAGGCTGTCTTGAAACCCATGACCAAGGCGAAAGCGGGGGCAATCATCAATTTATCCAGCGTTGTAGGCCTGACAGGAAATGCCGGTCAAGCCAACTATGCGGCTTCTAAGGCGGGTGTGATTGGCTTTACCAAATCGATTGCCCGCGAAGTGGCAGGACGAAATGTCCGTGTCAATGCCATCGCCCCAGGCTTTATCGAATCAGACATGACGGCTGTACTGTCTGATAAAATCAAAGATGCCATGCTCGGACAGATTCCGATGAAACGTTTTGGGCTGGCACAGGAAGTGGCTGAAGTCGCGGTTTTCCTAGCTCGCCAAGAGTACCTCACTGGCCAAGTCGTCGCTATCGACGGTGGCTTAACCATGCAATAAAGGAGTAAGACATGACAACAAATCGTGTAGTAGTAACAGGATACGGCTTAACCTCACCGATTGGCAATACGCCTGAAGAATTTTGGAATAGTTTAAAAACTGGAAAAGTTGGGATTGGTCCCATTACCAAGTTTGATACCAGTGACTACAATGTCCACAACGCAGCAGAAGTGACGGATTTCCCCTTTGACAAGTATTTCGTCAAGAAAGATATGAACCGCTACGACCTCTATTCTCTTTATGCCCTGTATGCGGCCCAGGAAGCCGTTACAAATGCGGGTTTGGAAACGGACCGTCTTGACCGTGATCGTTTTGGCGTGGTCTTGTCAACGGGTATCGGTGGTATCAAGGAAATCGAAGAGCAAGTGGAGAAGATGAATACCAAGGGAGCGAAGCGCATTCGCCCAATGGCGCTGCCAAAAGCTCTTCCCAATATGGCTGCTGGCAATATCGCGATGCAAGTAGGAGCAAATGGAATCTGTAAGTGTGTGATTACAGCTTGTGCTTCCTCAAACGATGCTATTGGCGAAGCCTTCCGTGAAATCAAGTTTGGCTTTCAAGATGTCATTTTAGCAGGTGGATCGGAAGCTGCGATTACACCGTTTGCAATCGGTGGTTTCCAAGCCTTAACCGCTCTTTCCACTACCGAAGACCCGCTGAGAGCTTCGATTCCCTTTGATAAGGATCGTAACGGCTTTGTCATGGGAGAAGGTGCGGCCGTTCTGGTCTTAGAGAGCTTGGAGCATGCTGAAAAACGCGGTGCGACCATTCTAGCAGAAATCGTTGGTTACGGAAATACTTGTGATGCCCACCACATGACTTCTCCTCATCCAGAAGGCCTTGGTGCTATTAAGGCGATGAAGCTAGCGATTGGTGAGGCAGGTTTAGAGCCTCAAGATATCGACTATATCAATGCCCACGGAACGTCTACTCCTGCCAATGAAAAGGGGGAAAGCCAAGCGATTGTATCAGTATTTGGAACAAAGACCCCTGTGTCTTCGACCAAGTCTTATACAGGGCACCTTCTCGGTGCGGCTGGTGCGGTTGAGGCGGTTGCAGTGATTGAGGCTATGCGCCATTCTCACGCTCCAAAAACAGCTGGAACTCAGGAATTGTCTGACTATATTGAAGCAGATGTCATTTATGGTCGAGGGCGTGACATGGAGATTCGCCATGCGATTTCAAATACCTTTGGTTTTGGTGGTCACAATGCAGTCATTGCCTTTAAACGTTGGGAGGATTAAGTGAACAATACAGAGATTAAGGACTTGATGAGCCAGTTTGATCAGTCAAGTCTGCGTGAATTTTCGTATACAAGTGATGGTGTTCAGCTAGTCTTTAGTAAAAATGAACACAAGGCTGATACCGCCACTCCAGTTGTAGCACCAGCCACTGTAGCAGAAGCAGTAGCTGCTCCTCAAGTGGAAGCGACACCAGCACTAGTTACAGGGGCTACACCTAATGCTGCTAGTGAAGGGACAGTAGTAGAAAGTCCCCTTGTAGGCGTAGCCTATCTGTCCCCTTCACCAGATAAGCCAGCCTTTGTGGCGGTTGGGGATACGGTTAAACAGGGACAGACCGTGATGATTATCGAGGCTATGAAGGTCATGAATGAAATTCCAGCCCCATGTGACGGTATTGTGGCTGAAGTCTTGGTCGCAAATGAAGATGTGATTGAATTTGGACAAGGATTGGTACGGATTGTATGATTGATATTCAACAAATTAAGGAAGCTCTTCCTCACCGCTACCCCATGCTCTTGGTCGATCGGGTGCTTGAGGTGACAGAAGATGAGATTGTTGCCTTAAAAAATGTGACCATCAACGAGCCTTTCTTTAATGGGCATTTTCCAGACTATCCAGTCATGCCAGGGGTCCTTATCATGGAAGCTCTAGCGCAGACGGCAGGTGTCTTGGAATTGTCCAAGGAAGAAAATAAGGGGAAGCTCGTCTTTTATGCGGGCATGGACAAGGTCAAATTTAAAAAGCAAGTCGTGCCAGGGGACCAGCTCATCATGACCGCACGTTTTGTCAAACGTCGTGGCACGATTGCGGTTGTAGAAGCTAGGGCAGAGGTAGACGGGAAACTTGCTGCTAGTGGTGTTTTGACCTTTGCAATTGGAAGGTAAGAGAAAGGAGGAGAGCATGTTTCGGAAAATACTGATAGCCAATCGTGGCGAGATTGCTGTACGAATTATTCGTGCGGCGCGTGAATTGGGGATTGCAACGGTGGCCGTCTATTCAACGGCTGACAAGGAAGCTCTCCATACCATGCTAGCGGACGAGGCCATTTGTATCGGTCCAGCCCGTTCGCGGGATTCTTATTTGAACATGAATGCGATTATTTCTGCGGCAGTTGTGACAGGGGCAGAGGCCATTCACCCAGGCTTTGGCTTTTTAAGTGAGAACTCCACCTTTGCGACCCTCTGTGCAGAAGTAGGGATTGCTTTTATTGGGCCGTCTGGTAAGGTGATGGACCTGATGGGGGATAAAATCAATGCCCGCACCCAGATGATTCAGGCAGAAGTACCTGTTATTCCAGGCTCTGATGGAGAGGTTTTGACAGCAGAAGAAGCTCTCGTGATTGCGGAGAAAATCGGCTATCCTGTCATGCTCAAGGCTTCAGCTGGTGGTGGCGGAAAAGGGATTCGCAAGGTCGAAAAGGCTGAGGACCTCGTATCTGCCTTTGAATCGGCTTCAAGTGAAGCTAGGGCCGCTTTTGGAAATGGTGCCATGTACCTAGAGCGGGTCATCTATCCGGCTAGGCACATTGAAGTTCAGATTTTAGCCGACCGATATGGTCATGTCGTGCATTTGGGGGAGCGGGATTGCTCGCTTCAGCGTAATAATCAAAAGGTGCTGGAAGAAGCCCCTTCGATTGCTATCGGGCAAACGCTTCGTGAGGAGATTGGTCAGGCGGCAGTGCGTGCAGCCACAGCGGTTGGCTATGAAAATGCAGGCACAATTGAGTTTCTCTTAGACGAAGCAAGTGGTCAATTCTACTTTATGGAAATGAATACCCGTGTACAAGTAGAACACCCCGTGACGGAATTTGTGACAGGTGTGGATATTATCAAGGAACAAATCCGCATCGCAGCAGGTCAAGAACTGAGCGTAGCACAAGAAGAAATCGTGATTCAAGGGCATGCCATTGAATGCCGCATCAATGCTGAAAATCCAGCCTTTAACTTTGCCCCAAGTCCCGGAAAGATTTCAAATCTTTATCTGCCAAGTGGTGGGTGTGGTGTGCGGGTGGATTCAGCAGTTTATCCTGGCTATACCATTCCCCCTTACTATGACAGCATGATTGCCAAGGTCATTGTCCATGGTGCCAACCGTTTTGAAGCCCTGATGAAAATGCAGCGAGCTCTTTATGAGTTGGAAATTGAGGGTCTTGTGACCAATACAGACTTTCAGCTGGACTTGATTGCAGATAAGCGGGTGGTCGCAGGAGATTACGATACGGCCTATCTTATGGAAGAGTTTTTACCACGCTATCAAGGAAGCTTGGAATAGACTTTACCAGTCATCACTAAAAAGGAGGAGTTATGGCTCTATTTGGAAAAAAGGATAAATACATTCGCATCAATCCCAATCGGTCCCTCCTCAACGAGACCGCTCAGAAAAAGCCAGAAGTGCCTGATGCCCTGTTTTCAAAATGTCCAGCCTGTAAGCGTCTAATTTATCAGAAGGAACTGGGGCAGGAGAAGATGTGTCAGCATTGTTCCTATGCCTTTCGGATTGGCGCTTACGAGCGCTTGACATTAACGGTCGATGAGGATTCCTTTGAGGAGTTATTTACAGGCATTGAGACGACCAATCCCCTGGATTTTCCAGATTATCTGGAAAAATTGGATGCTGTCCGTAAAAAGACAGGGTTAGATGAAGCTGTTTTGACAGGAAGGGCGAGCATTTTAGGGCAGGAGGTCGCCCTTGGTATCATGGATGCGTCCTTTATCATGGCTAGCATGGGGACGGTTGTCGGTGAAAAAATTACCCGTCTTTTTGAATACGCCTTGGAGCAAAAGCTTCCTGTCGTCCTTTTTACGGCTTCAGGCGGTGCTAGAATGCAAGAAGGGATTATGAGCCTCATGCAGATGGCGAAAATCTCTGCCGCAGTCAAACGCCATTCCAATGCCGGTCTCTTTTACCTAACGATTTTGACCGATCCGACAACAGGTGGCGTGACCGCTTCCTTTGCCATGGAGGGGGATGTGATTTTGGCTGAACCGCAGGCTTTGATTGGCTTTGCAGGTCGTCGTGTGATTGAAACGACGGTTCGGGAGCAATTGCCTGATGATTTTCAAAAGGCGGAATTTCTGCAAGAACATGGTTTTGTAGATGCCATTGTCAAGCGTCAGGAATTGCGGAATACGATTGGTTTTCTAGTTAGACTGCACGGAGGAAAGAGATGACGGAGATTGCAAAAATCATTCGACAGGCGCGTGATCAGGCGCGGTTGACCAGTCTGGACTATGCGCGTTTGCTCCTAGACGACTTTATGGAATTGCACGGAGACCGCCAGTTTCGCGATGACGGCGCGGTCATCGGTGGAGTTGGTTTTTTGGGTGGAGAGCCTGTCACAGTAGTGGGCATCCAAAAAGGGAAAAGCTTGCAGGATAATCTCAAGCGCAATTTTGGTCAACCACATCCAGAAGGTTATCGAAAGGCACTGCGCTTGATGAAACAGGCCGAAAAGTTTGGGCGCCCCATTCTCACCCTGATTAACACAGCGGGAGCCTACCCAGGAATCGGAGCAGAAGAGCGCGGCCAGGGTGAGGCTATTGCTCGTAATCTTATGGAGATGAGCGATTTAACAGTTCCGATTATTGCCGTTATTATCGGCGAAGGAGGCTCTGGTGGCGCGTTAGCGCTTGCCGTAGCAGACAGGGTCTTTATGCTGGAAAATGCGATTTATGCAGTGCTTAGTCCAGAAGGGTTTGCATCTATTTTATGGAAAGATGCGAGCCGCTCTATGGAAGCAGCCCGTCTCATGAAGATTACCTCTTACGAACTTCTAAACATGGGAGTGGTGGAGAAGGTTATTTCAGAGCAAGGAAGTCAGAAAGAAGTAATCAAACGCTTGAGACAAGACATCCTGACAACCTTTAAGCACCTAGAGTCCCTACCGACGGAGCAGCTACTGGCAGAACGCTACGAACGCTTTCGGAAATATTAAAAGGAGTAAAGACAAACGATTCTTTCGAAATCATGCTTGTCTTTGCTCCTCTTATTTACTTTTTATAGAGTATTATTCCACATTCCACGCAACGCCCTCGTACTTCCATCCGCGGGTTGAGAGGACGGTTTTTTCATTGGCATCTCGTGTATAGAGGTGCTTTTTAATACCTGCGTGGTACAAACGATAAACTGGTGTCTTCCCACTTGATTTGTAGGCTTCACCCTCTTGGTTCCAACCCCGAGTCGCAAGGACCTGGTACTCGTTGGTATCCATGGTATAGAGGTGAACCTTTAGACCTGGGTGATAGAGACGGTAGACAGGAGTTCCAGAGGCATTGTTACTAGTCCATGCTTGCCCCTCTTGGTACCACCCCCGTGTTCCAAGAACACGATACTCATTTTCGTCTATGGTATAGAGATGAACTTTTAAATCTGGTTGATACAGGCGGTAGACAGGGCTACTTGCTGGAATGACTTCAATATCGAACGATTTTGCATGATATATTGCTGGTCTTGTATCAGTCGTAAACCTAACATCATATTTTTTCATATCATCTAGAAATTGAGGATACGAACTACCGACCGAAATCTCTAATCTTGTTTTGCCAACCGTCACTGCTTTCCAATGACCAGTATCATCTATTTCTAAGACATCTCTAGAAGAATTTGGACCAAAAGAATAAAGGTAGGGCTTCTGAAAATCTTTTAGTGGGCCATCTTGTAAGGGGCGAACTTGTCCAGATTGCCCAAGGACGATTTTCCCTTGCGGTACTGTTGCTTCATCTAAATAAAATTCATTATAGTCAATGTAGGTTGTTGCTTCTGCACTTTGAATAACCGCAAAACACATACAGAAAACGGCAAGTAGCGCAGTTAGATAAATAGTCAGTTTTTTCATCATCAAAAAGCTCCTTTATTTTTAGTATAGCAAAATAAAAAGAGGATGTCTATTGTTTATGCAAGCGCTACCAAGGTGTATTCGTATATCCTATGAAAGTCTTGTATTGCAAGGCTTTTCTGGTTGATGAATGAAAATAATCCCTTGCTTGTTGTCGTTTGAGTGGTTATACGGTTGATTTCTTATCTTGAACAAATCAAAATGAGGTTAGACAGAGCCAGCCTCATTTTAAACGATTTAAATAATCTTAGTTAGGTGCAATGACTTCTGCCCCACCCATGTATGGACGAAGGACTTCTGGGATAGTAACAGAGCCGTCTGCGTTTTGGTAGTTTTCAAGGATGGCAGCAACGGTCCGTCCGACAGCAAGTCCTGAGCCGTTCAAGGTGTGAAGGAGTTTGACCTTGCCGTCTGCCTCATCGCGGTAGCGGATTTGGGCACGGCGTGCTTGGAAATCCTCTGTATTAGAGCAGCTAGAGATTTCACGATAGGTGTTTTGTGCTGGAATCCAGACTTCCAAGTCGTAGGTTTTGGCTGCTGAAAAGCCCATGTCTCCTGTGCAAAGAGCAAGAACACGGTAAGGAAGTCCTAGTTTTTGCAGGATGTTTTCGGCATTGGCAGTCATTTTCTCCAATTCTTCGTAAGATTCTTCTGGTTTGGCAAATTTGACCATTTCAACCTTGTGGAATTGGTGGAGACGAATCAAGCCACGGGTATCACGGCCGGCAGAGCCAGCTTCTGAACGGAAAGACGGGCTCATAGCAGTGAAGTAAATTGGCAAGTCTTTACCGTCTACAATCTCATCGCGGTAGTAGTTGGTAAGCGGCACTTCCGCTGTCGGAATGAGGACAAAGTTTGTCCCATCTAACTCAAAGGTATCTTCCTTGAATTTTGGATATTGTCCTGTACCAAACATTGAATCATGGTTGACCATGTAAGGAGTGATAACCTCTTGGTAGCCTTCTGCGATATGCTCATCGAGCATGAAGTTATAGAGGGCACGTTCCAAACGAGCACCGAGGTTTTTATAGAAGAGAAAGCGTGCGCCTGTTACTTTTGCCCCACGTTCCCAGTCAAGAATCCCTAAGTTTTCACCAAGATCCCAGTGAGCTTTTGGCTCAAAGTCAAATTCGCGTGGTGTGCCCCAACGGCGAACTTCCACATTTTCTTCCTCGTCTGCCCCAACAGGTACGCTATCGTGTGGCGTATTTGGCAAGATGACAAGGATTGCCTGTAATTTCTCGTCAATAGCAAGGAGTTCTGCATCAAGTCCTTTAATGGTAGCAGAGAGTTCTTGCATGGCTGCGATCTTGTCGTCTGCGCTTTCCTTGTTGCGCTTGGCTTGAGCGATTTCAGCAGAAACGGTATTACGTTCTGCCTTTAATTCCTCGACCTTGACTAAGACCTCACGGCGTTTGACGTCGAGTTCCTTGATTTGTGCCAAGGTTTCAGTTGCCACACCACGGGTTGCAAGCTTGGCAGCTACACCGTCAAAATCTGCTCGAATACGTTTCATATCTAACATGGTTTTCCTCCTATAAAAAACGCACCCATGGAAGCGTTGGAGTGACGAGAGCCACGGTTCCATCCAACTTCACATGAGTGCACTTATTTCAGTATCAAAATGGTTACACGGTAGAATTTCATACCATTTGCCTATCTGCTCGCAGCGACCGCAGACTTTCTGAAAAACGCCTGATACTACTTATCCGTTGCGACTATTATACTTGATTTTTTACTTTTTGGCAAATAGATTTTTGAAAAAATGCCCGATTGTCTGTAAGAGAGTCGGTAATTTGACGACTTTTTCATTGCCGATATGCTCTCTTGCATGCTTGAGAATGCTGCCAGTATCTTTTGAAGCAAAGAGGAATTTTCCGCTGTCGGTAAAGACTTGGAAGTGTCGGCTGATTGATTTACTAGAAACGTTTGCGCCGATTTGCTGGATATTTTCCCACGGGATTTGGATGTAGTCTTCGACATTAGCGTCAGCGTAAAACTCGAGAGCCTTGTCCCCAACGAGGAACTTTCCGACCTTGCCTCCAATGCCTAGATAAGAAACTCCAGTTGTTTGAAATTCAACGGTTTTATTTTGTGATTGTGCCATAGTGTATCCTTTACTGTTGTTCTCCTTATTATATCATATTCTATCGTCTTTAATACTGGGGAATACGTTTCGTTTTATCTATCTACTTTTTCTGAGAATAGAGCGAACGAAGTGAGCCAAAAGCGAGACTTTCGCAGTAGTTGTATCCTAAGCGACGGTGAAGTCGTTGCTTAGAACGGGATTTTCGGAGATCTAGAATCGAAAATGAGCATTGCTCCAACAGTCCAGTGGACTGTTGGAGGTTGGAAATACAAGCTTGCATCCGCACTATTTCAGAAAGTATCTTACCCACTAATTTTAATGGAATGTAAATTTGAGTTCAGTGACGATGGAATAAAAAGAAGGCCGAAACCTTCTTTTTGTAGAGTATTACATGATACCTGCTACACGAGCAAGAATACCAACGATAAAGAGTCCAATGATGATGGTGATTGGAGAAACTTTTTTCTTAAGCAACCACATACATAGGAAGGTAAGGAGCAAGTTCATAAATCCTGGAATCAAACCATTCAAGTTATCTTGGAAAGTTGTGACCTTAGTAGGAGTTTGCGAAAGGCCTTGACCAACGAATTCAAAGGCTTGGCGAATCCCTTCACTACCAGCTGGCAGTTGATCCCAATGGATGTATGCTTCTTTAGCAAGTGGCACTTCAGATACCTTGAAGGCAAAGTTGATAGATACCCAACGTTGTGCCAAGACAGCGAGGATAAACATACCAAGAATAGAAGCTCCTTTTGTGATGTCTTGGAGGATACCACCAGACATGTCTTTGGTAATTTCAGAACCAGCCTTGTAGCCGATTTCTTGTGTGTACCATAAGAAGGACATACGAATCAAGTTCCATGCGATGAAGAAGAGAAGTGGGCCGATGATGTTTCCTGTAAGAGCAAGAGAGGCACCAAGAGAACCAAGGATTGGACGAACAGTAAACCAAAAGACTGGATCACCAATACCAGCAAGAGGGCCCATCATACCGATTTTCACCCCTTGGATTGCTGCATCGTCAATATCTGCGCCATTTGCACGTTCTTCTTCAAGAGCAAGTGTTACACCAATGATAGGAGCAGCCACGTATGGGTGTGTATTGAAGAATTCCATGTGGCGTTTAAGAGCTGCAGCTTGGTCTTCTTTATTTGTGTATAATTTTTTAAGAGCAGGGACTAAAGAGTAAGCCCAACCCAAGTTTTGCATACGCTCGAAGTTCCAAGAAGCTTGGAGAAATTGTGAACGCCACCATACTTTTTTACGGTCGTTTACGGAAAGTTGTAGTTTTTCTGACATTGTAAATCTCCCTTCTTAGTAGTCTTCTAGGATATCGCCGATTGGGTCGTTAGAGGTAGCACCTCCGCCGCCATTTCCACCTGTTTTTGAAAGGTGGAGGTAGATAAGGGCGATGGCAACACCAAGGGCACCAAAACCGATAAGGGTGATTTGAGTGACAGCAGCAAGTACGAAACCAATGGCAAAGAATGGCCATACTTCGCGGGTTGCCATCATGTTAATAACCATAGCAAAACCAACAGCTACTACCATACCACCACCGACTTGCATACCGCCTTTGAGCCACTCAGGCATGAGGTTAAGCATAGCTTGGACAGACTCAGCAGGAATCGCAAGAAGCAGAGCGGCAGGAATCGCGATACGAAGTCCTTGAAGTGAAAGAGCGATTAAGTGGTAGCGTTCAATTGCAGCGAAGTTTCCTTTTTCAGCAGCAGCATCAGCTCCGTGCACAAGAGCGACAGAAGCGGTACGAACGAGCATTGTAAGGAAAAGACCTGCAATCGCAAGAGGGATAGCAATCCCTTGAGCAACGCTGATAGCTCCTTGTGAGAAGTCGCCACCTTTTACAAGGATGATAGCAGCAGCAATAGAAGCAAGAGCAGCATCAGGAGCGATAGCAGCTCCGATGTTAGACCAGCCGAGGGCGACAAGTTGAAGTGCACCACCAAGTGCAACACCAGCTGCAAGGTTACCTGTTACAAGACCGACAAGGGTACAAGCAACGATTGGTTGGTGAAATTGGAATTGGTCGAGGACACCTTCCATACCAGCAAGGAATGCAACTACGACGACCAAAATCATTGAAAGTAATGACATGATAAATCCTTTCTTTTCATAACGATATAAGATGAGGTTGAAAACGATTGTTTCTCCCTCTATCGTGCCAAATATGATTGAATTGGTTCAGTTCATCTGAATAGGCGTGCTCAATTGTGATAGGCGAACAATTCAAGTTTGCCGATGAATGAAACCGTCAATCAGACCACAATTTCTAATTAGAAATTAGTGGGGCACATTTGCTTTGTTGATTAAGTCAAACAAGTCTTTCTTCGAGTCGTTTGGCACCTTACGAACGTCAAATTCAACGCCTAAATCACGCAATTTTTCAAAGGTTGCGACATCTTCTTTGTCCATAGAAAGTACATTGTTGACCATGGTTTTACCAGTTGAATGCGCCATTGAGCCGACATTCAAGGTCTTGATTGGTACACCGCCTTCGATTGCACGAAGTGCATCTTGAGGTGTTTCAAATAAGATAAGGGCATGGGTATTTCCAAAGCGAGGATCTTTTGCAACATCAATCAATTTCTGGATTGGTACGACATTTGCTTTGACATTTCCTGGTGCAGCTTGTTTGATCAATTCTTTACGAAGTGAATCAGCAGCTACTGAGTCAGAAGCAACGATGATTCGATCTGCTTTTGAATCGGGTGTCCAAGCAGTCGCAACTTGACCATGCAATAGGCGCGTGTCAATACGAGCAAGGTTGATTTTTAATTTCCCATCTCCGATAACTGTTCCTTCAGGGATAGCAGCTTGGGCGACTGCAACTGTTGGTGCAGCAGCTATTTCTTCTACAGGGTTCAATTCTTCTGGAAGGGCTTTGATTCCGTCTTTAGATTCTTTGATGATGTTTGCAGCAACAGCAGCAACGCCTGCATTTGCATCCATCATACGTTCTGTGTAGGCTTGAATTAACATTGGCAAATTCAAACCAGTAATGATAGCGAAGGTACGGTCTGGGTTTTCTCCCATAACACGACTTGCTTGGTTAAATGGGGACCCACTCCATAGGTCAGCAAGAACCAAGATTTCGTCATTCACATCAAAAGTAGCCACAGCATCGTTGAATTTAGCGTATAAATCGTCTGGTCCTTCATTTGGCATAAAGGTTACAACTTGAACTTTTTCTTGTTCGCCAAAAATCATAGAACCAGATTGATGAATACCTGCAGCAAATTCACCATGGCTTGCAATAATGATTCCGATACTCATTATGTTTCCTCCTAAATAATTTTCCAATCATTGAACAGGCTACCTTCAGTATATGTGCCTATCTACAGTTTCTGAATGTTGTAGTCTAAATCAATGACTAAAGTTCTCCATGTTGCTAATTTGAGCCGACATTTCCGAACTGTCTTATTATAAAACGTTTTCAAATCCTCTGTCAAGTAGATATGTGCTGTTTGGAAGTAAATTTTTTCAAGGATTTCTGAAAAATGGTCTATACATTTACAAACAAGTTTGCATGAAAGCTGATAAATAAAGGATTAAAGAGTTCTGAAATAAGAAAAAAGGATGACAGAGAAGTGTGACATCCGATTGACTGTTGACATAAAAAACAACCTCCCTGTCGGAAGTTGTCTTGCTTTTACTCTATAAAAATAGTCTTTGCAGTTCTTTGGCGACACCATCTTCATCATTGGTGTAGTCTGTTAGGCAGTCAGCATAAGGCAGCAGGGTATCGCTGGCATTTTTCATGGCGTAGCCTGTTCCAGCTAGAGACAACATTTGAACATCGTTGTGCTCATCGCCAAAGGCAATTAGGTCCTTGGAGTCCATGCGGTAGTGATCGAGTAGGTAGCTAAGGGCAGAAGCCTTGGTCACGCCCTTGGCACAGGTCTCAAGGATATTAAGCGGACCACCCCAGGTGTTGATTTCTAGTTCATCATTGAAATAACGATTGATATCATCAGCTAGGGCATATTTATCGGCTGCGCGTGTCTGCATCAAAATGGAATGGGGGTCTGATGTAATCCGCTCAGGCTTGATGAGGGTGTCTGGCGTGATTTGCTCGACCCCTAGGAGGGCAGGGCTAAAATTGTCCAGATAATTTTGTGTGATAAAGAACTTATTTTTGTATTCTCCTGCAATAAAGTCTGCTTCAAACTGCTCTTCTTCTTTTAAAAAGTTGATTAAATACTGCTTGTCAATGAGGATATTTTGCTCCCATTCCCAATTTTGGTCTGGAATATGGATGAGGGAGCCATTGAAGTTAATCATGGGAGTGGTGAGCTCCAGCTGTTTATAATAATCGTAGGCCATGCGGTAGGGCCGGCCGGTTGCGATAATCACGGTGTGACCAGCTTCTTGAACCTTGCGGATGGTGTCAATGGTATCGGTGCTTAGTTGGCTCTGCTTGTTTAATAAGGTCCCATCTAAATCGAGGGCAATCATCTTTTTCGTCATACGAGTCCACTCCTTTTCTGTAAACTATTTATACTATTCGTCAAAATGTTCATCATTCTTCATTTTGAAAGAGAATTGGATGGCATTTTCTATAGAATATAAGTATAGCAGAATACGGTAGCTTTCGCAAAGATGGGGCGTTTGTTGCGGTCATCCGACATTTATTATTCGATGGTTAAAACTGTATAGAGGAGATAAAATCAGTAAAATCCGAACATTCATTTTCTAAATTAGGTGCTTATTCAAAAAAGAAAACATTTTCACGAACATTAGGGTTGAAAAGTGAATGTTTTTTGTTTATAATATATTTATCGTTCGTAAATAAAGGAGATTTTTGAAAAATGGACAAGTTTTTTGGTCTAAAAGAACATGGAACGACAGTTTCAACGGAAATCATGGCAGGTTTGACGACTTTCTTCGCCATGTCATACATTTTATTTGTTAATCCAAGTGTATTGAGTGTGGCTGGTATGCCTTCACAGGCGGTATTCTTAGCAACGATTATTGCAAGTACCGTATCAACTCTCATTATGGGGCTCTTTGCTAACGTTCCGTATGCCTTGGCACCAGGAATGGGCTTGAATGCTTTCTTTACCTATACAGTCGTTATCGGACTTGGATTTACGTGGCAGGAAGCCTTGGCAATGGTCTTCCTTTGCGGTCTGTTTAATATTTTTATTACCGTTACAAAGGTGCGTAAGAGTATTATCAAGGCGATTCCAGTTAGCTTGCAACATGCTATCGGTGGTGGTATCGGGGTGTTCGTTGCTTATCTTGGTTTCAAAAATGCTAACCTTATTACTTTCTTGACATCAGGGTCTGATATCATGACAGTCAATGGCGTGGCTCCTGCTGATGCGACAGCGGAGACCTTCTCAAATGGAGTCTTTTCAGTCCTAGCTGGTGGAGGAGTTGTTCCAGCTATTTCAACCTTTACAGATCCAAGTGTTCTCTTAACAATCTTTGGTCTAATTTTGACAGCTATCTTAGTTATTAAAAATGTCCGTGGTGGTATCTTGATTGGGATTGTAGCGACAACGCTTGCGGGTATTCCAGCGGGTGTGGTCGATCTTTCTTCTATCAACTTTGCAGAAAACCATATCGGAAGTGCTTTTGCAGAGTTAGGGACAACCTTCCTTGCATCCTTTGGTGGCATGTCATCACTCTTTAGTAATACAGAGCGTTTGCCGTTGGTCTTGATGACAATCTTTGCTTTCAGCTTGTCTGATACGTTTGATACGCTTGGTACCTTTATCGGTACAGGTCGTAAGACAGGAATCTTTTCTGCAGAAGATGAAGCTGCCCTTGAGAACGGAAAAGGGTTCAACTCAAAAATGGACAAGGCTCTCTTTGCCGATGCTATTGGTACGTCAATCGGTGCGATTTTCGGAACTTCTAATACAACGACTTACGTTGAGTCTGCAGCGGGTATTTCAGCAGGTGGACGGACTGGTTTGACTGCGGTAACGACAGCTATCTTGTTCCTATTGTCTATCCTTATCTTGCCATTTGTCGGCATTGTTCCGGCAGCTGCAACTGCTCCAGCTCTTATCATCGTAGGGGTCATGATGGTATCTTCTTTCCTTGATGTGGATTGGAGCAACTTTGAAGATGCGCTCCCAGCCTTCTTTGCAGCCTTCTTCATGGCACTATGTTTCTCTATCTCGTACGGAATTGCAGCGGCCTTTATCTTCTATTGCTTGGTCAAAGTCTCAACAGGCAAGGCAAAAGATATTCACCCAATTCTTTGGGGGGCAACAGCCTTGTTCATTCTGAACTTTATCATCTTAGCGATTCTCTAACATAGGTACTTTCTAAAAATAGACGGGGTTGAGTCAAAGAAGACTAGCTTCGTCTTTTTATATAATCAGCAAGGTAAGTGACAAATCTAAGAACCTGTATTCATAAGCTCCTGAATAGAGTTGCTGAGCTGTGAATACAGATTCTTAGATTTCAGTTTTTTAGAGTATAGAGTGACAAAGCCTTGCCACTATGGTATAATATAGGGCATGTATAGTCAGAATGAAGAAGAATTGATTGCGCTAGGACAGGCGATTGGCTGTAAGCTACGAGCAGGTGATGTGTTAGTTTTAACGGGTGATTTGGGTGCGGGGAAAACCACCCTGACCAAGGGGATTGCTCAAGGTCTTGAGATTAAGCAGATGATTAAAAGTCCGACCTACACCATTGTTCGTGAGTATGAGGGGCGCTTGCCACTCTACCATTTAGATGTTTATCGGATTGGGGATGACCCTGATTCGATTGACTTGGATGACTTTCTCTATGGAAATGGCGTGACGGTGATTGAATGGGGGGAGCTTCTGGATGCCTCACTTTTAGATGATTTTCTACGGATTGTCATTGAAAAAGTGGAGGATGGTCGTAAGCTAGCCCTTGAGCCGCAAGGCAAACGCAGTCAGGCCCTGGCAGAGGAGATTGGTCATGGCGCAGGTTGAAAAAGAGATTTTCTTTGCAGAAGCAGAAGGCTCACATGCAGCAGCTTTCATTGACTTTATGAACCAGGTGGCAAAAGAGACCGACTTTCTTGTCATGGATGAAACAGGTTTTCAGTTTACAACGGAGCAAATGGCGTCTATTTTTGAACAGAGTTTTGGCAGTTCAAACCAACTTCACCTTCTTGCCTTATATGGGGAAGAGGTGATTGGAGCAGTCACTGTTCGCGCTTCAAAGCAGTACCGAATCAGTCACATTGGCAATGTCTTTATCGCTTTACGAAAAGACTATTGGGGGCACGGTATCGGACGTATTTTACTAGAAGAAGTGATTGAATGGGCAAAAAGCTACGATATCATCAAGCGGCTGGAGTTGACGGTTCAAGTACGCAATGACCGTGCGGTTGCCCTGTATCAAAAAATGGGATTTGATATTGAAGGCACTCAAAAATGGGGTGCAAGAACAGACGAAGGAGAATGGCTTGACCTGTATTACATGGGCAAGTTGATAGACGATAATGAGTATTGGTAAGAAAATTTTTCTCATGATTCTGGCCATTGTGGGCTTAACAGTTGGAGCTGGAGTGCTCTATGCAACAACGGTATTGAATTATTCGACAGATAGTTTTTCGAAGACCTTCAAATCGATTGGGGGACAGGAAGAGGATCATGTGATTGAAGCGACGGAACCTCTTACGGTTCTCTTGATGGGGGTCGATATGGACCAGGCTAGCCGTGGTGGTACTTGGGAAGACGGGCGGAGCGACTCGATGATTTTGGTCACGGTTAATCCCAAAACCCAAAAGACAACCATGGTCAGCTTAACGCGCGATATTATGGTAGAAATTGCAAACGCCGATGGAAGCTCAAGCGGAACTGTTGAAAAGCTCAACCATTCCTACAGTTACGGTCAGGCTCCGATGGCGATTGCAACGGTTGAGAAGATGTTAGACATCAATATCAATCGCTATGTCGAAATCAACATGGACGGGTTAATTGAATTGGTTGATGCGATTGGTGGGATTACTGTGAATAATACCCTCGGTTTTCCGATTTCCATCAGCGAGCGTGAACCGGCCTATACAGCTGTAGTAGAACCTGGAGAGCAACATATTAATGGAAATCAGGCATTAGTTTATTCTCGGATGCGCTACGATGATCCAGAAGGAGATATCGGTCGTCAAAAACGCCAACGTGAAGTGATTCAGGCGATTGTGAAAAAACTGTTGAATCTGAACGGAATTACCCAGTATAAGCCAATTTTAGATGCCATTTCAAACAATATGCGTACGAATGTATCGATTACGCCAAGTACTTTACCAGCCCTTTTAGGTTATAAAGATTCCTTGAAGACAATTGAGAGCCACCAATTGGTCGGTGAGGGTCGGATGATTGATGAGCTCTACTATCAAATTCCAACCAGTGAAGAACTACTGGAAGTTCAAAATATTATTAAAGATTCTCTAGGCTTGCCGATTTCTACGGAATTGAAAACAAATGTCAGAGTTTCAACGACCGCTACCCCTATTTCGGTGATTAATGCCTATACGGATTTACCAGGTATTACTACAGTTGGTGAGGGTGGAGACCAGACAGCAACTACTGGATTTGACACTCCTCAATAACAAAAAGTAAAAACCAAGCCATGAAGCTTGGTTTTTACTTTTCTTGGTATTTTGCCTGTATCTTTTGAATCTCACTCAGATTTCCTGCAATGCTTTGCTGGTAGACCCGCAGTTTGTATTGGAGGTCTTCGGCCATATCCTGAAGTGGCTCCTGATAGGCTTGGAGAAAGGCAAGTTGTTCTTGGATATTCTGGTAACTGTCTTTGATACGGTGGATGATGTCCATCGTTTCAGTCGTTTCATGCGCGATTTTGTCGCGGTTTTTGACTGCTAGATAGGCGATAGTCGCGGTTGTGCCCGCTGCAATAAGGTGTGTTAGTTTCATTTTGCCTCCATGCGTAGTTCATCTGCTAATTGTGCTAGGGCTGGGAAATCAGGTTCGTTGGCATCAAAGGAAATGTGTAGTCCGTCATTTTCATCAAAGCGGGGTAAGAGGTGGACATGGGTGTGAAAAACAGTCTGTCCAGCACTTACTTCCATGTTGCTAATCAGATTGACTCCGCTTGCTCCAAGCTTTTCTTTTAAATGCTGCGCGATTTGTGGTATTTTAGCAAAAAGCGCTGTGCTTGCCTTTTCATCCATTTCTAGGAGATTGCGGAAGTGTTCTTTGGGAACGACAAGGGTATGCCCCTTTGTGACCTGAGTGATGTCTAAAAAAGCAAGAATCTGATCATCTTCGTAGACAATAGATGAGGGAATCTCTCCAGCAACGATACTACAAAAGATACAATCTGACATAAAGCAAACCCCTTTTCCAAAATTCTGTTATAATAAGTATATCAAATTATAGGAAAAAATGTATGTTAGAAGTAAAAAATGTGACGGGGGGCTATGTCAATATCCCTGTTTTAAAAGATATTTCCTTTCAAGTGGCAGATGGTGAGTTAGTCGGCTTGATTGGTTTAAATGGGGCGGGAAAGTCAACTACCGTTAAGGAAATTATTGGACTCTTGTCACCCTATCAAGGACAGATTTTAATTGATGGGGAGAGTCTGCAGGCCAATCCGCAAGCCTACCGCAAAAAAATCGGCTTTATCCCTGAAACACCTAGCCTATATGAAGAATTAACCTTGAAAGAGCATTTGGAAGTGGTGGCTATGGCCTATGACTTGGACTGGGACGAGGCTTTTACTCAGGCTGAAAAGTTGCTTAAAATCTTCCGTTTGGATGAAAAATTAGATTGGTTTCCAGTGCATTTTTCAAAGGGAATGAAGCAAAAAGTGATGATTATTTGTGCCTTTATGGTTAGTCCGAGCCTCCTGATTGTCGATGAGCCCTTTTTGGGACTCGATCCAGTAGCGATTGATGATTTGATTCACTTATTGGAAGAAGAAAAGGCAAAAGGGACGTCTATCTTGATGTCGACCCACGTGCTGGACTCGGCTGAGAAAATGTGCGACCGTTTTGTCATCTTACACCAAGGTGAGGTAAGAGCGGAAGGGGACTTGGCAGAGTTACAGGCAGCATTTGGACGCGAACAGGCGAGCTTGAATGAACTCTATCTTACTCTAACCAAAGAAGGAGAAGGGGCATGAACGGACTGTTTCAGGAGCGTAGACAGGATTTTACCCAGCGCTGTCTCAAATACCTTCGCTACGTCTTAAATGATCACTTTGTCCTCGTTCTAATGGTTTTGCTTGGCTTTCTAGCCCTGCAATACCGCTCACTCTTAGAAGATTTTCCAGAAAATCCTTGGCTTGTCTATCTATTACTAGCCGTTGCAAGTTTTCTCCTTTTTTTTACAGGACGAATTGCGACCTATTTGGAAGCTGCTGACCGCATTTTTCTCTTGCCAAAAGAGGCGCATGTTCTCAGCTTGATTCAGGGAGCACGCCTGCGTGCTATGTTGATTTGGGGAATGGTGCAGGTTTTGGGACAAGTCTTGCTCGTGCCACTTTATCTGAAACTAGGCTGGTCACTTCTTGTTTTTGGAATCTATCTCGTAGTCTTGTCTGTAGGAAAATATGCTTGGCTCGTCTTTCAGACCCGTTTTGTCGTCCAAAGAAAGTTGGATTGGGATAGGGCGGTGCAGTATGAGATCAAGCGCAAGCAGAGTATTTTACAGTTTTATTCCCTCTTTACTCATGTTAAGGGGATTAGTAGTGATGTCAAACGGCGCAAGTATTTAGATATGGTGCTTACCTTTGTCAAGAAAAGACAAGACAGGACGTGGGATTACTTGTTTGTTCGCAGTTTTTTGCGTTCGGGAGATTTTTTCTGGCTCAGCCTGCGGTTGTTAGCCCTAAGTGTGGCGAGTCTTGTTCTCATTCAGGAATCATGGCTCGCAACGGGATTAGCAGTCTTATTTGACTATCTCTTGCTCTTTCAATTGCTACCGCTCTACCATGTCTATGACTACCAGTACCTGACTTGTTTGTATCCTCTCAGTAAAGAAAATAAGGTGGCGAGTTTTAAGCGCATTGTTCAGTGCATTATGTATTTGGGTGTCATTTTACAGGTGCTAGTTGGAATAGTGGTGTTACAAGAGAAAATCTATCTTATCGTGCTAGCGGGAGTGGGAATCATTTTAGCCCGCCTTTATCTCGGATTGAAATCAAAGAAATTGATTGACTAATAGACTGAAAACTAGTAAAATAGTAAAGAATTTTTTAAAGGAGAACTGGCATGCAATTTGATACAAGCGGACTTCGTCTGCAATCGATCGCAGGAAATAGTGGTAAAGCATTTAAGGGCATGCGAACAGATGGAACGCCCGTTTTTGTCAAATATGAAATGCCTCCGATTGTTTCGGCTTTGGCGCATGAACAGATTACTCCGCCTGTCCTTTCTGCCAATCGAGAGTTGGGAGTTGGCCAGCGTGTGGAGCAGGAATGGCTAAATGGTCATACGTTGACCCGCTCTGAGATGGGAGGCAAGCAGGTTCAGCAGATTTTGGTGCGGATGCACTATTCCAAGATGTTGCTCAACCAAGCCTTACAGTTAAATTATACCTATCAGGAGCCCCAAGATTTGGTTCGCAAGTGGCAGCAAGAAGCGCCAGCTCGCCTTGCTAAAAACAGCTATCTTCAGTCGGTTTGTAGTGACTTGTTGAATCATTTGCCAACTTTCCGTAAGGATGTGGCGACCTTTGTCCATGGGGATTTACACCACACGAATTGGGTAGAGACGACCAGTGGCTTGATTTATCTGACAGACTGGGAGACAGCTTGTGTAACAGACCGAATGCTTGATGTGGCCTATTTATTGACCCACTATATTCCAAGACAATCCTGGGAAGAATGGCTCAGAAGCTACGGCTACAAGTACAATCAAACGGTTTTAAACAAGATTTACTGGTATGGTCAGCTAGGTTATCTCAACCAAATTGCTAAACATGTCGAAAGCTATGACATGGAAGCTGCCAATAAAGAAATTTACGCCTTACGGTATTTCCGTAAGAGCTATTACAAGGAAGTATGAGAGTAAGAAATCGTAAAGGAGCTAGCGATATGCTAGCAGCATACCCTCAGTATGTTATCTTGACTCCTGAGGAGTGTAAAGGAAAATGGGCGAACATTTTTGGAAATAGTAATCCCATTCATATCGAAGTGGGTTCTGGAAAAGGACGCTTCATTACAGGGATGGCAGCTCAGAACCCTGATATTAACTATATCGGGATTGACATCCAGATGACAGTGCTAAGTTATGCTTTGGATCGTGTGGTCGAGACAGGTTTGCCCAATATTAAATTGTTGCAGGTGGATGGCTCTAGCTTGACCAACTACTTTGCACCAGCAGAAATTGATCGGCTCTACCTCAATTTTTCAGATCCTTGGCCGAAGAAACGCCATGAAAAACGCCGCTTGACCTACAAGAGCTTTTTGGATACCTATAAGGAAATTCTACCAGAAAAGGGAGAAATTCATTTCAAGACCGACAATCGTGGCCTGTTTGAATACAGTCTTGTTAGCTTTTCTCAGTATGGCATGACGCTAAACGGTGTCTGGCTTGATTTGCACGCCAGCGCCATGGAAGGTAATGTCATGACCGAGTACGAAGAAAAGTTCTCCAAGAAGGGACAAGTTATTTATCGTGTGGAGGCTGAGTTTTAAAAAGGGTATGAATCAAAAACAGCATATCCCTTTACAAAGCCTTAGAAATATGCTATACTATTAGAAAATAGAGAAAAAGGAGGGTTGGTTTTGTACCAGCCCTTTCGATATGTCTATGGAAGGAGGTTGTAAAATGGCAACAATTGTAGACATTGTCACGCAGGCGATTGCTCCTCACATCGAGGCTCCCTATGAGCTGGTGGATGTGGAATATGGCAAGATGGGTGGCGATTATGTCCTATCTATTTTTGTAGATAAGGTAGGAGGGATTTCCCTCAATGATACAGCCGAATTATCGGAAGTGATCAGCCCGCTTTTGGATCAGATTCATCCGGATCCCTTTCCAGAACAGTACATGCTGGAAGTGACCAGTCCTGGTCTTGAGCGACCGTTAAAAAATGCTGAGGCAGTTGCGAAAGCTGTTGGTCAGTATATCCATGTTAAACTTTATCAAGCAATTGATAAAAATAAGATTTTCGAGGGAACGCTCCTCTCCTTTGAAAATCAAGAGCTAGTCATCGAATACATGGATAAAACCAGAAAAAAACACGTTACCATTCCCTATCAGGCAGTCGCTAAAGCACGTTTGGCTGTCAAAATTTAACAGAAAGGACCTTTTGAGAAAAAGGAAAACAAGATGAGTAAAGAAATGCTAGAAGCCTTCCGTATTTTAGAGGAAGACAAGGGGATTAAAAAAGAAGACATCATTGAGGCAGTTATGGAGTCGCTCCGTTCAGCCTACAAACGTCGCTACGGTCAGTCCGAATCCGCTGCGATTGAGTTTGATGAGAAAAAAGGAGATTTTCGTGTCTACACTGTCCGTGAGGTAGTAGATGAAGTCTTTGATAGTCGTCTTGAAATTAGCTTGAAAGATGCCTTGGCGATTTCTTCAGCCTACGAATTAGGGGATAAGATTAAGTTTGAAGAATCACCGGCAGAATTTGGTCGTGTAGCAGCTCAATCTGCGAAACAGACTATTATGGAAAAAATGCGCAAGCAGACCCGTGCCATTACCTACAATACCTATAAGGCGCATGAAAAAGAAATCATGTCGGGAACAGTTGAACGCTTTGATAATCGCTTCATCTATGTCAACTTGGGCAATATCGAAGCACAATTATCCAAACAAGACCAGATTCCTGGCGAAGTTTTCCAATCGCATGACCGTATCGAAGTCTATGTTTATAAGGTTGAAGATAATGCGCGTGGTGTCAATGTTTTTGTAAGTCGTAGCCACCCTGAGATGATCAAGCGTTTAATGGAGCAAGAAATCCCAGAAGTCTATGATGGTACAGTAGAAATCATGAGTGTTGCTCGTGAGGCAGGTGATCGGACCAAGGTTGCGGTGCGCAGCCACAATCCAAACGTGGACGCTATCGGAACAATCGTTGGTCGGGGTGGTTCAAACATCAAGAAGATTACAGGCAAATTCCACCCAGCACGCTATGATGCTAAATTGGACCGTATGATTCCAATCGAAGAAAATATCGATGTCATCGAGTGGGTTCCAGATGAAGCAGAGTTCATCTACAATGCCATCGCCCCAGCAGAAGTTGACCAAGTTATCTTTGATACAGAAGATGGTAAGCATGCGACAGTTGTCGTACCAGATGATAAGCTCTCTCTTGCCATTGGTCGTCGCGGACAAAATGTGCGCTTGGCAGCGCATTTGACAGGCTTCCGCATCGATATCAAATCTGCTTCAGAATATGAAGCCATGGAAGCTGCACTTTATGGTGAAGCAGAGGTTGCAGAAACTGTCGAAACAGAAGAAGTAGGCGAATAAGTTCGTCTGGAGGTACTGATGGCAAAAGCTAGAAAAATCCCCTTACGAAAATCAGTTGTTTCTGGAGAGATTATTGACAAGCGTGATTTATTACGTATTGTGAAAAATAAGGAAGGCCAAGTCTTTATTGACCCGACAGGTAAAGCAAATGGTCGTGGGGCCTATATCAAGCTGGATAATGATGAAGCAGCTCAGGCCAAGAAAAAACGCGTCTTTGACCGTGCGTTTAGCATGGAAGTAGCCGCAGCATTTTATGACGAATTGATTGCCTATGTTGATCACAAGGTCAAAAGGAGAGAACTGGGTCTTGAATAACCAGCAAAGAATATTAAATTTACTCGGATTGGCGCAACGGGCTGGTCGCCTGATTTCAGGTGAAGAGTTGGTCGTTGAAAGCATTCAAAAGCAAAAGGCAAAGCTAGTCTTTCTAGCACAGGATGCAGGTCCCAACCTAAGTAAGAAAATCACAGATAAGAGTCATACCTATCAGGTAGAAGTTGTTACCGCGTTTTCAACGCTGGAATTAAGCTCAGCAGTCGGTAAGCCACGTAAGGTACTGGCTGTGACAGATGCTGGATTTACTAAGAAAATGAGGTCTATTATGGAATAGAACAGGAGGACAAGATATTGTCTAAGAAGAGATTGTACGAGATTGCCAAGGAATTGGGTAAGGAAAGCAAGGAAGTTGTCGCTAAAGCAAAGGAATTGGGCATTGAGGTAAAAAGCCATTCATCAAGTGTCGAAGCAGAGATTGCAAGTAAAATTATTGAAGGATTCTCTGGAGCGAAAAAGACAGTTGAGAAGATAGTGGAAAAGGTTGAAACAGTAGCGAAGGTGGAAAAAGCACCGAGTAAACCCGAGCAACCGGAGCCAAAAACTGTAGAAGAAAAAACGGCAACTCCTGTTCCTCAAGCTGCGGTGAATCGTCCAAAAAGTCGTAATTTTAAGGCGGAGCGTGAAGCGCGTGCCAAGGAGCAAGCGGCGAAGCGTAATCAAGGAAAAGGTCAAGGACGTCCGCAGGACAACCGTTCAAATGGCCAGCAAAAACCGCGTCGTAACCACAGTGATCAAGACCGTAGAGGAAATCACAATCAAGGATTTGATAAGCGCTCCGCTCAAGGAAGTCAGCGTCCAAATCGTGGTCATGACCAACGCTCAAGAGTGGAAGAACCACGCACTAAGATTGATTTCAAGGCTCGTGCAGCTGCCCTAAAAGCAGAGCAAATGCAAGAGTATGCACGTACAAGTGAAGAACGCTTCCGTCAAGCCCAAGAGGCTAAGAAGCAGCCACAAAAGCCAAAAGAAATCAAGTTTGAAGAGCCTGTAGTAGAAACAAAGCCGAAGGTTGTACCAGCGGCTGTTGAAGCAACACCTGCTGCAGATAAACGTCGGAAAAAACAAGCTCGACCAGACAAACGTCGTGATGATTTTGATCACGAAGAAGATGGTCCAAGAAAACAACAAAAGAATCGAAATAGTCAAAATCAAGTGAGAAATCAAAGAAATAGTAACTGGAATCCAAACAAGAAAAAGAAAAACGGCAAGCAACCACAAGTAGCCAAGCCTGTCACAGAACGTAAATTCCACGAATTGCCGACAGAGTTTGAATATACAGCAGGTATGACGGTCGCTGAAATCGCAAAACGTATCAAGCGCGAACCAGCTGAAATCGTGAAGAAGCTCTTTATGATGGGTGTTATGGCGACTCAAAACCAATCCCTAGATGGGGATACTATTGAATTGCTTATGGTGGATTATGGCATTGAAGCCAAAGAAAAAGTGGAAGTGGATAATGCCGACATCGAGCGTTTCTTTGTTGAAGAAGGCTATCTCAATCCAGAAGAAATGGCAGAACGTCCACCGGTTGTGACTATTATGGGACACGTTGACCACGGGAAAACCACCCTTCTTGATACCCTTCGCAATTCACGTGTTGCAACAGGTGAAGCTGGAGGAATCACGCAGCACATCGGTGCCTACCAAATCGAAGAAAATGGTAAGAAAATCACCTTCCTTGATACGCCAGGACACGCGGCTTTCACGAGCATGCGTGCGCGTGGAGCTTCTGTCACGGACTTGACTATTTTGGTCGTTGCCGCAGATGACGGTGTAATGCCACAGACCATTGAAGCGATTAACCACTCAAAAGCTGCTAATGTTCCAATCATCGTAGCCATTAACAAGATTGATAAACCAGGTGCAAATCCAGAGCGTGTGATTGGCGAATTGGCAGAGCATGGAGTCATCTCAACAGCCTGGGGTGGAGACTGCGAATTTGTAGAAATCTCAGCCAAATTCAATCAAAACATCGATGAATTGTTGGAAACAGTTCTCCTTGTTGCAGAAATCCAAGAGTTGAAAGCTGATCCAACCGTTCGTGCGATTGGTACAGTTATTGAGGCACATTTGGATAAAGGAAAAGGTGCAGTAGCGACTCTTCTTGTTCAACAAGGAACCTTGAATGTGCAAGACCCAATCGTTGCTGGGAATACCTTTGGACGTGTTCGTGCCATGACCAATGACCTTGGTCGTCGTGTGAAAGTGGCAGGACCGTCAACCCCAGTTTCGATTACTGGTTTAAATGAGGCACCAATGGCTGGTGACCATTTTGCCGTCTATGAAGATGAAAAATCAGCGCGTGCAGCAGGTGAAGAACGTGCCAAACGTGCCCTCTTGAAACAACGTCAAGTCACCCAGCGTGTCAGCCTTGAGAACCTCTTTGATACCCTTAAAGCTGGTGAAGTTAAGTCTGTTAACGTCATCATAAAGGCCGATGTACAAGGTTCGGTTGAGGCACTTGCTTCCTCTCTTCAAAAGATTGAAGTAGAAGGTGTTCGTGTCAATATCGTCCACTCAGCGGTTGGTGCAATCAACGAATCTGACGTTACCCTGGCAGAAGCCTCAAATGCCTTCATCATCGGATTTAGCGTTCGTCCGACACCGCAAGCTCGCCAACAAGCAGAAGCTGATGATGTTGAAATTCGTCTCCACAGTATCATCTACAAGGTGATTGAAGAAATGGAAGACGCAATGAAGGGAATGCTGGATCCTGAATACCAAGAAAAAATCATTGGGGAAGCCCTTATCCGTGAAACCTTTAAAGTTTCGAAAGTTGGAACAATCGGTGGCTTTATGGTTATTAACGGTAAAGTTACCCGCGACTCAAGCGTCCGTGTCATTCGTGACGGTGTTGTCGTCTTTGACGGAAAACTCGCTAGCTTGAAACACTTTAAAGACGATGTCAAAGAAATCACCAACGGCCGCGAGGGCGGACTCATGATTGAAAATTACAACGACCTCAAAGTCGATGACGTCATCGAAGCCTACATCATGGAAGAGATTAAAAAATAAGATACAAAGCCCGTAAAGTGCCAAGCAAAATTAGGAGTTCTAACGCCGGAGCGTCTGCTCCTAGGAAGAGCTCTCTATTTTGCCCAGCGCTTAGGGCGTGTTCAGTTAGTTAAGATACAAAGCCCGTAAAACACCAAGTGAAAATAGCAAATCTGACGTAGAGCCTGTAGGCTCTAGGAAGATTTGTCTTTTTCACACAGTGTTTAGGGCATGTTCAGTTAGCTAAGTAGTGAGAGCGTTAAAAAAGTCCTAGATACCCCAAGGGCATCCGTATCCGTAAAACGAGATCGGCTCGTGACGGCTACGGCAAATAGGAGATTTGTGAAGCGTTCGCTGAACGCAAGTACATCAGCTTTCATCTGTCGCTCGCTAATTTTACTAGACTTTTTAGGCCATACTAGCGCTAAATAAAAATACCCCGTTACCTCAATCCATTAGATGACCAAATTGCAGCGTTTTGTATTGATTTTCAATCAGGAAAATCCTTTCAATAAGAGGAGAAGGAATATGGCAAATCATTTTCGTACAGACCGTGTGGGCATGGAAATCAAGCGTGAAGTCAATGAGATTTTGCAAAAGAAAGTCCGTGATCCACGTGTTCAAGGCGTAACCATTACGGATGTTCAAATGCTGGGTGATTTATCAGTTGCCAAAGTTTATTACTCAATCATGAGTGACTTAGCTTCTGACAATCAAAAAGCTCAGACAGGGCTTGAAAAGGCAAAAGGAACCATTAAACGGGAACTCGGCCGCAAGCTCACCTTGTATAAAATCCCAGATTTGGTCTTTGAAAAAGACCAATCCATTGAATATGGGAACAAGATTGACCAGATGTTACGCGCATTAGAAAATAAAGAGTAAAAAAAACGTCCAGTGGACGTTTTTTTCACGAGCTTGACACTAGGAAAGCGAGTCAGTCCAGTGGACGTTTTTTTCACGAGCTTGACACTAGGAAAGCGAGTCAGTCCATTGTACGTTTTTTTCACGAGCTTGACACTAGGAAAGCGAGTCAGTCTAGTGGGCTGTTTTTTCACGAGCTTGACACTAGGAAAGCGAGCCAGTCCATTGTACGTTTTTTTCACGAGCTTGACACTAGGAAAGCGAGTCAGTCCATTGTACGTTTTTTTCACGAGCTTGACACTAGGAAAGCGAGTCAGTCCATTGTACGTTTTTTTCACGAGCTTGACACTAGGAAAGCGAGTCAGTCCATTGTACGTTTTTTTCACGAGCTTGACACTAAGAAAGCGAGTCAGTCCATTGTACGTTTTTTTCACGAGCTTGACACTAAGAAAGCGAGTCAGTCCATTGTACGTTTTTTTCACGAGCTTGACACTAGGAAAGCGAGTCAGTCCATTGTACGTTTTTTTCACGAGCTTGACACTAGGAAAGCGAGTCAGTCCATTGTACGTTTTTTTCATGAGCTTGACACTAGGAAAGCGAGTCAGTCCATTGTACGTTTTTTTCACGAGCTTGACACTAGGAAAGCGAGTCAGTCTAGTGGGCTGTTTTTTTCACGAGCTTAAGCAATCCGATAGCGAGTTACAGCCCGGTGAGCTGTTTTTGTGAAAATTTTTGAACCTTCTTGAAAAATATTAGGAAATGTGAGAAAATAGGAAAAATATTGTTGCGGGGTGGAATATGAGAGAAGATATTAACATTAATGATCGTGCTTTGGCGCTTGAAGACCAGCTGATTCAAACCTTAGAGAGCATCTATGATCCAGAAATCGAACTTGATATTTACAATCTAGGTTTGATTTATGAAATCAATCTGGATGAACACGGCTTTTGCAAGGTGGTCATGACCTTCACTGACGCAGGCTGTAGCTGTTCTGAGACCTTACCCGAAGAGCTGATTGATGCCCTAAAGAAAATTGACGGCATTGAAAATGCAGGGATTGAAGTCGTCTGGTCTCCAGCCTGGAAGATGACCCGCATCAGCCGCATTGGCCGTATTACCCTAGGTATCAGTCCAAAATAAGCAAAAATCAGTGAGTACCACTCACTGGTTGTATATTAGAAAAACCAGTCAATTGACTGGTTTTTGCTTATTTGCTAGTTTTTCCTGTTTCTTCTGGTTTCCAGAAGTCAGTGACAGCTCCTTTGGAAGCAGATGATACGATATGGGCGTATTTTCCAAGTACTCCGCGTGAATAGAGTGGTGGGAGTGTGGTTTCCGCCTTGCGGCGCTCGATTTCTTCGTCAGATACCGCCATCGTAATTTCTTTAGTGTCTTGGTCAACGGTTACCATGTCACCTGTGCGGAGATAGGCAATAGGACCTCCGACTTGCGCCTCAGGGGCGACGTGTCCGACAACGAGACCGTAGGTACCGCCTGAGAAACGACCGTCCGTGATGAGGGCAACCTTGTCTCCTTGACCTTTACCGACAATCATAGAGGAGAGTGACAGCATTTCAGGCATACCAGGACCACCCTTTGGCCCAACGAAGCGAACAACAACGACGTCGCCGTCTACGATTTCATCAGACAATACGGCTTCAATTGCCTCTTCCTCAGAGTCAAATACCTTAGCAGGTCCCACGTGGCGGCGCACTTTAACTCCTGAAACTTTGGCAACGGCTCCGTCAGGTGCCAAGTTTCCTTTCAAGATGATGAGCGGTCCGTCTGCACGTTTTGGATTGTCAAGTGGCATGATGACTTTCTGGCCTGGTGTCAGATCGTCAAAGGCTTCAAGGTTTTCAGCAACAGTCTTACCTGTACATGTCATGCGATCGCCGTGTAGGAAACCATGCTTGAGCAAGTATTTCATGACAGCAGGGACGCCACCGACCTCGTAGAGGTCTTGGAAGACGTATTTTCCAGACGGTTTTAAATCAGCTAAGTGAGGTACGCGTTCTTGGAAATCATTGAAGTCTTCCAAAGTCAACTCAACATTTGCTGCATGAGCAATAGCTAGAAGGTGAAGGGTCGCATTGGTAGAGCCCCCAAGCGCCATTGTAACAGTAATGGCATCTTCAAAGGCTTCGCGAGTCATGATGTCAGACGGTTTCAAGCCCATTTTCAACATATTGACTACCGCACGACCAGCTTCTTCGATATCTGCTTTCTTTTCTTTCGATTCAGCAGGGTGAGAAGAAGAGCCTGGTAAGCTCATACCCATGACTTCGATAGCCGTTGCCATGGTATTGGCTGTATACATACCACCGCATCCACCAGGGCCAGGGCAGGCATTGCATTCCAAGGCCTTGACTTCCTCAGCCGTCATATCACCGTGGTTCCATTTTCCGATTCCTTCAAAGACAGATACGAGGTCGATATCTTTTCCGTCGAGGTTTCCGGGAGCAATGGTTCCACCGTAGGCAAAAATTGCTGGAATATCCATGTTGGCAATTGCAATCATAGAGCCAGGCATATTTTTGTCGCAGCCTCCGATAGCAACAAAGGCATCGACATTGTGACCGCCCATGGCTGCTTCGATAGAGTCTGCAATAATATCGCGAGAGGTCAACGAGAAGCGCATTCCAGGTGTTCCCATGGCAATGCCGTCTGCAACGGTAATCGTTCCGAACTGAACAGGCCACGCACCTGCGTCCTGAACACCGACCTTGGCTAGTTTCCCAAAATCATGCAAGTGCATATTACAAGGTGTATTTTCAGCCCATGTAGAAATCACTCCGACAATCGGATTTTCAAAACTATCATCTGTCATTCCAGTAGCGCGTAGCATAGCGCGGTTAGGAGATTTGACCATGGAATCATAGACAGAGCTACGATGTTTGAGGGGATTAAGAGTATCTTTTTCTGTCATAGGAAGTCTCTCTTTCGTCTATTCTTTCTTAATATTATAGCACAAATATTGGTGAGAAAAAGATGTTTAATTAAAAAATTAGTAATTTCTGAAAATTCTGTCAACGTTATCAAAATATCCCAACTCTTTAGTAGAACGGTCTTACTTTGCTAGAATATGGTGTGAGAATTTCTGGAATCTAGGAAAGAAGAGACTGAGGAGTGCAAGAAAGAGAAGGCAGCCACCAATGTACCAGTACGCCTGGTCGAGACTGGTAGAGTGATGGGAGAGATTGATGATTCCTCTGAGGAGAAAGCCTATTGTGAGAGTGGACGCCCAGAGTTCCAAAGATTAAGGCTAATACGTGACAGTTGTGGGGATACCATAAGGGATAGTACAAGCAAGATTCCACCGACAAGGGGAGTAGCAAAAAGATTGTGCATGAAGAAGGAACCTTCTCCAAAGCTCAGATGTTCATAAATCTGACTAAAGATAAAGAGAAAGCAGGTCACCCCAAGATAGGTTAGGCTTGTTCTTGATGCGTTTTGTAGATGAATTAGCCACCGATGTAGACGATGTCTCTTACCGTTCTTTCTGAAATCGTTCCACGAGTTGTGGGTTTGTTCATGATTTGACCGTTGAAATAGAAGATAGAAGCTCCTCCACTGTCTAAATGATAGGCTGTTTTAGCACCGTAGGATTGGAGGAATTGGGTTAACTGATAGAGAGTTAATCCCTGACTTTCGGAGGTTCGTCCGTCTGAAACCACGATGAGATAGTGATGATCGCTAATGATGCCGATAGCCTCCTTGATTTCTTTGATTAAGGTCAGGAGCTTGTCGTCGGGTTGATAAGCCGGTATGAGGATCGTATACATAGAATGTCTCTTTCATTTTGTGTGCAGTCACTTGTCTTGTGCCAAACAAAAACTGCGAGACTTATACTATCGAGGAAATCTAAAATAAAACGAAAGCAGATAGAATTTGTACATTCTTTTAAGGAATGTTAAGGAGGTAGACAAAGTTGGGAATTTTCTGAAAATTCTATTGACTTTATCAAGCATTGTGATATGATAGTACATAAGCAATATTTATCTAGTATTTTGAGGAAGAACATGATATTATAGTAGGTAATATTTGACGACAGATGAGAGGAGGAAGAGAGTTGAATCAAATTCAATTAGAGGAAGCACGTTCGGGGTCCTATCTAATACTCGACACCCTGAAAAAGTTGGGTGTTGATATCATTTTTGGTTATCCTGGTGGAGCTGTCTTGCCTCTCTATGATGAGATTTACCGCTTCAAGGGCATTCAGCATGTGCTAGCCCGTCACGAACAAGGAGCGACCCACGAAGCAGAAGGCTATGCCAAGTCGACAGGGAAAATTGGTGTTGCCTTGGTAACGAGTGGTCCTGGTGCGACCAATGCCATTACAGGGATTGCAGACGCTATGGGCGATAGCGTGCCGATGCTCGTCTTTACAGGGCAGGTGGCAACGCGTGGTATCGGAAAAGATGCTTTTCAGGAGGCAGATATCATTGGAATTACGATGCCGATTACCAAATATAATTACCAAGTGCGGGATGCGGCAGATATTCCTCGTGTGATTACAGAAGCCATTCATATTGCAACAACAGGTCGTCCGGGTCCGGTTGTCATTGATATTCCTAAGGATATTCAAGAAACAGTAGTTGATTTTTACTACGATGATGCGGTGCATTTACCGAGCTATCAGCCGACGGTTCAGCCAAATGGATTGCAAGTGAAGAAGATTTTGCAGCAGCTCTCCCTTTCTAAAAAGCCTGTCATTCTAGCAGGGGGTGGGATCAATTATGCAGATGCCAATAAGGAATTGATTGCCTTTGCGGAGCATTATCGCATTCCGGTTGTCTCAACCCTTCTCGGTCTAGGGACCATGCCAGTCCAGCATGAATTATCCCTTGGCATGGGAGGCATGCACGGTTCTTACGCTTCTAATATGGCCTTGACAGATGCGGATTATATTATCAATATCGGCGCTCGGTTTGACGACCGCTTGACGGGAAATCCAAGCACTTTTGCAGTGAGTGCAACCGTTGCGCATATTGATATCGACCCGGCTGAGATTGGGAAAGTCGTAAAAACTCAAATTCCAGTCGTAGGAGATGCCAAAGCAACGCTTGAAGCTTTACTGGCTTTGGAGACTGTTGAGACCAATTTTGCTGGCTGGACAGCTCAGGTGCTGGATAACAAGCGCCGTGCGCCATTTGGCTATGACGAAGATGAACACTATATCAAACCGCAGAAGGTCATTGAATTGATTGGCGAGATGACTAAGGGGAATGCGATTGTGGTGACAGACGTAGGGCAGCACCAAATGTGGGCAGCCCAGTTCTACCCTTACCAACATGCTCGTCAGCTCATCACATCTGGTGGTATGGGAACTATGGGATTTGGGATTCCAGCAGCTATCGGTGCTAAATTAGCCAATCCAGAAAGGGAAGTGGTCCTTTTCGTAGGAGACGGTGGCTTCCAAATGACCAATCAAGAACTCGCTATTTTAAATGGTTATGGTGTGCCAATCAAGGTGGTGCTGCTAAACAATCATTCACTCGGTATGGTGCGTCAATGGCAGGAATCTTTCTATGATGAGCGCCGCAGTCAGTCGGTCTTTGATGTTGAACCGAATTTCCGCCTTTTAGCAGAAGCGTATGGAATCAGCTATGCTAGCTGTACCAATCCTGCTACCTTGGCAGAGGATTTAGAGGTCATCAAGGAAAAAAGACCGATGCTGATTGAAGTTCATATTTCCAATAAAGAGCATGTGCAGCCAATGGTACCAGCAGGCAAGAGTAATGCAGAAATGTTGGGGGTGAAGTTCAATGCGTAGAATGTTAACAGCCAAATTGAGAAATTCCTCCGGCGTCTTGAACCGCTTTACAGGTGTCTTGTCCCGCAGACAGATTAACATTGAATCGATTTCGGTCGGTCCGACCGAAATTGCTGAAATCTCAAGGGTTACCGTCATCATCGATGTCAAAACAATGGACGAGGTGGAGCAGATTATTAAGCAACTCAACCGCTTGATTGATGTTGTTCGTGTGCGAGATATTACAGACATTCCGCATTTAGAGCGTGAGGTGCTCCTGGTTAAAATCGTAGCACCACCAGCTAAGCGGGCGGAAATTCTGGCGATTATTCAGCCGTTTCGTGCCAGTGTAGTGGATGTTGCGCCGCACTCAATCACCATTCAAATGACAGGTGACGGAGATAAGATTGAAGCTCTCCTTCGCGTCATTCAACCTTACGGCATCAAAAACATTGCTCGGACAGGAGCAACAGGATTTAGCAGAGATTAAATAAAAAAATAGAAAAGAGAAAAAACGATGGCAGTAGAAATGCAATACGAAAAAGATGTAATAGTAGCAGCACTTGACGGGAAAAAAATTGCCGTGATCGGATATGGTTCGCAAGGTCATGCCCATGCGCAAAACTTGCGTGATACAGGGCACAATGTCATTATCGGTGTGCGTGCTGGTAAGTCATTTGATAAAGCAAAAGAAGACGGCTTTGAGACCTTTGAAGTAGCAGAAGCTGCAAAACAAGCAGATGTCATCATGATTCTTGCACCAGACGAAATCCAAGCAGACCTTTATGCGGCAGAAATTGCGCCAAACTTGGAAGCAGGAAATGCGCTTGGTTTTGCTCATGGATTCAACATTCATTTCGGCTTTATCAAAGTACCAGAGAATGTCGATGTCTTCATGTGTGCGCCAAAAGGTCCAGGTCACTTGGTGCGTCGTACCTTTGAAGAAGGATTTGGTGTGCCAGCTCTTTATGCGGTGTATCAAGACGCAACTGGTAATGCCAAGCACATCGCCATGGACTGGGCAAAAGGTGTTGGCTCAGCCCGTGTTGGACTTCTTGAAACAACCTTTAAAGAAGAAACAGAAGAAGATTTATTCGGTGAGCAAGCCGTTCTCTGCGGAGGTCTTACAGCCCTTATGGAAGCAGGATTTGAAGTCTTGACAGAAGCAGGATATGCGCCAGAACTCGCTTACTTTGAAGTGCTTCATGAAATGAAACTCATCGTAGACTTGATTTACGAAGGTGGCTTCAAGAAAATGCGCCAATCTATCTCAAATACTGCTGAATTTGGAGACTACGTATCAGGTCCTCGTGTGATTACCGAACAAGTCAAAGAAAACATGAAAGCTGTTCTTGCAGACATTCAATCTGGAAAATTTGCCAACGATTTTGTGGAAGACTACAAGGCAGGGCGTCCACGTATGGAAGAATACCGCAAGGCAGCTGCTGATCTTGAAATCGAAAAAGTGGGAGCAGAGCTTCGTAAAGCCATGCCATTTGTTGGTAAAAATGATGACGATGCCTTCAAAATCTATAACTAAGAATAAGATAAAAATAGTCAGATAGTGGCAGAACAAGCTCAACATCTGGCAAATGATAAAAAGGAAGTGAGGAAAATTGGTGTCGCAAACTCGATTTTTCTCACTTTATTTTCATATAAAAAAGGAGAGTTTATGTTAACAGCCAAGGACATTGTCCGTGCTCATAAGGTGTTAAAGGACGTGGTAGTCTATACACCGCTTGATTATGATCGCTATTTATCGGAAAAATATGGGGCAAAAATTTATCTCAAACGGGAAGATGCTCAGCGCGTGCGCTCTTTCAAGATTCGTGGGGCTTACTATGCCATTTCACAACTAAATGAGGAAGAACGCAAACGTGGGGTGGTCTGTGCGAGCGCGGGTAATCATGCGCAAGGAGTGGCCTTTACCTGTAATGAATTGAAAATTCCTGCAACGATTTTTATGCCGATTACCACCCCGCAGCAGAAAATTGGTCAAGTTCGCTTCTTTGGTGGTGACATGGTAGATATCAAGTTAGTCGGAGATACCTTTGATGCCTCTGCTAAAGCGGCACAGGATTTTACCGAGCGTGAAAACCGCACCTTTATTGCCCCTTTTGATGATGTCCATGTGCAGGCAGGTCAGGGGACAGTTGCTTATGAAATCATGGAAGAAGCAGAGCGGGAGTCGATCGATTTTGATACCGTCTTGGTTCCAGTTGGTGGTGGTGGCTTGATTGCAGGCGTTGCAACCTACATCAAGGAAAAAAATCCCGCCATTGAAGTAATCGGTGTGGAAGCAGAAGGTGCGCGCAGCATGAAAGCAGCCTTTGAAGCTGGTGGACCTGT
This sequence comes from Streptococcus respiraculi, assembly GCF_003595525.1. Classification (NCBI taxonomy): domain Bacteria; kingdom Bacillati; phylum Bacillota; class Bacilli; order Lactobacillales; family Streptococcaceae; genus Streptococcus; species Streptococcus respiraculi. The sequence continues at coordinate 729,139 of NZ_CP022680.1, forward strand.
TAAGCTGAAAGAGATTGATAAGTTTGCGGATGGAATCGCCGTGCAAAAAGTTGGTCAACTGACCTATGAAGTGACGAAAAAATACGTGGAAAATCTCATCGGTGTCGATGAGGGCTTGATTTCTGAAACCCTCATTGATCTTTATTCTAAGCAAGGGATTGTGGCAGAGCCAGCAGGTGCCGCTAGTATTGCATCCCTTGACGTTTTGAGTGAGTATATCAAAGGAAAAACTGTCTGCTGTATCATCTCAGGAGGCAATAACGACATCAACCGTATGCCTGAAATGGAAGAGCGAGCCCTCATTTATGACGGGATTAAACATTACTTTGTCGTGAATTTTCCACAACGTCCAGGGGCCTTACGCGAGTTTGTAACAGACATCTTGGGTCCAAATGATGATATTACTCGTTTTGAATATATCAAGCGGGCTAGCAAGGGGACAGGTCCTGTTCTTATCGGGATTGCGCTCGGTGACAAGCATGGCTATGCAGGCCTAATTGAGCGGATGGAACAATTTGACCCTTCCTTTATCAACCTGCGGGGGAATGAGACGCTTTACAGTTTACTCGTATAATGATTTTGTAAAATATGTAGCAAAATGCCTATTTTTACTTGTCAAATCTTAAATAAAAGAGTATAATACTTGCCAAAGAAAAGGAGGGATACAATATGGTAATTGGTATTTTCGGTATCGTATTTGTCTTAGTAGTCTTATTAGTCGGGGTGCTTGCTCTTAGCTCACTCTATGTCGTCCGCCAACAATCTGTTGTCATCATCGAGCGTTTTGGGAAATACCAGAAGCTCAGTACGAGTGGGATTCATTTGAGACTGCCGTTTGGAATTGACCACATTGCAGCTCGGATTCAATTGCGCCTACTCCAAAGTGAGATTGTAGTTGAGACCAAGACTCAGGATAACGTATTTGTGACCATGAATGTCGCTACTCAGTATCGTGTTAATGAGAACAACGTGACAGATGCCTACTACAAACTCATGCGTCCAGAAGCACAAATCAAGTCTTATATAGAAGACGCTCTTCGCTCATCTGTTCCTAAGTTGACACTCGATGAATTGTTCGAGAAAAAAGATGAAATCGCCCTTGAAGTGCAAAAACAAGTGGCAGAAGAAATGTCAACCTATGGATATATCATCGTGAAAACCTTGATTACTAAGGTAGAGCCTGATGCAGAAGTCAAGCAGTCCATGAATGAAATCAATGCTGCCCAACGCAAACGCGCAGCAGCTCAAGAGCTAGCAGAAGCAGATAAGATTAAAATTGTGACTGCCGCTGAAGCAGAGGCTGAAAAAGATCGCCTGCATGGTGTGGGGATTGCCCAGCAACGTAAAGCGATTGTGGATGGATTGGCTGATTCTATTAAAGAATTAAAAGAATCAAATATCGGCTTGACAGAAGAGCAAATCATGTCCATTCTCTTAACAAACCAATATCTTGATACTTTAAATAATTTTTCACATACAGGAAATAGTACAATCTTCCTTCCAGCAAGTCCAGAGGGAATGGAAGACATCCGTACACAGATATTATCTGCGTTAAAAGCTAAATAATGCCTACTTATTGCGCATTTTACTTGACAAGTTATCAAGGATATAATAAACTGAATTGAACGAATAAAAAGAAAGGGGTTTCTCATGACTAGTTATGAAAAAGTGGCCGCAGTTGTCGGTTGGGTACGCGATAAGAAGATTACTGGATACCGTATCAGTAAAGAGACAAACGCACGTGAGATGTCAGTTATTGCCCTTGCACAAGGTCGTGCAAAAATTGACAACATTTCATTTGCTACCGCTTTGGGACTTATTGATTTTTATGACAAAAATCATAAAAAATTTGAGAACTAATTCTAAGCGTAAAAAAGAGGAGCTGGTCTCCTCTTTTACTTTTGAAAAAACACCGGCTCGTTTAGCTGGTGTTTTTATCTGCTTATTTTCTAGCCTTAAAGCGTCTGACCAAGGAAGCGTTGTAAAAATTCCTTGGTTCGTGCTTCTTGTGGATTTTCAAAGATTTGCTGCGGGCTACCTTCTTCTGCAATCAATCCCTTATCCATGAAGATGACACGGTCTGAAACATCACGGGCAAACTCCATTTCATGGGTCACGATAATCATAGTGAGACCTGATTTGGCAAGGTCCTGCATGGTTTTTAAGACTTCGCTGACCATTTCAGGATCAAGGGCAGAAGTTGGCTCATCAAAGAGAATTACTTCTGGATTGACAGAAAGGGCGCGGGCGATTGCCACCCGTTGTTTTTGCCCACCTGAGAGTTGGCTTGGTTTAGCAGTCCAGTATTGCTCGGTCATGCCAACCTTGTTGAGGTTTTCTTTGGCAATTTCTTCTGCCTCTGTGCGGCTGCGTTTTAAAACGGTCGTTTGGGCGACAATAGCATTTTCCAAGACATTCAAATTATTGAACAGGTTGAAGGACTGAAAGACCATGCCTAATTTCTCACGGTAGGTCGTCAAATCATAGCCTTTTGTCAATACATTTTCGCCATGATAGAGGATTTCTCCTTCGCTCGGTGTTTCTAAAAGATTGATGGAGCGCAAGAAGGTTGATTTTCCAGAACCAGAAGAGCCGATAATAGAGATGACTTCACCCTTTTTCACGGTCATGGAAATGTCTTTGAGAACCAGATTTTGTCCAAAGGCTTTTTTCAGATGATTGATTTCTAAAATCGTATTAGTCATGAAGCACCTCCGTTTGCATTTGGTTTGCACCAGTTGTGTAGGTATCTGTATCAAAACGTTTTTCAATCAAGCGTAGGATACGAGTGACCGTAAAGGTCAAGATAAAGTAGATAATGGCAATCACGGTGAAGGTTTGGAAATATTGGTAGGTTTGAGTTGCGACAGTATTTCCTGAGAAGTAAAGTTCTACCACCGAAATCACGTTCAAGACAGAGGTGTCTTTGATATTGATGACAAATTCATTTCCTGTAGCAGGCAAGATGTTGCGGACAACTTGTGGTAAGACAATCTTGCGCATGGTCTGATTATGGGTAAAACCAAGAGCAGTTGCCGCTTCAAATTGCCCCTTATCAACAGCGAAAATACCTCCGCGGACGATTTCACTCATGTAGGCACCGGTATTGATGGATACGATGAAAATCGCAGCTAAGGTGCGGTCTAAATTCAGCCCGAATGCTTGAGCGGTTCCGTAGTAGATTACCATGGATTGTACAATCATCGGTGTACCACGGAAGATTTCAATATAAATATTGATGAGAATAGCAAGTGCTTTTTGGAGGAAAGAAAGCCCCTTGTTGTTAGCCTTTGGAGCAGTACGGAAAACACCGATTAAGAGTCCGATGGCCGTTCCGATAATGGTTCCGAGGATGGAGATAAGTAAGGTCATGCCTGTTCCACGGAGGAGTTGTTGCCAGTTATTGACTAGGATATTCCAGACTTGAACAGGGAAAGACGGTTTGTCTTCTGCGCTAGTCGCTTCAACGGGCTGATTTTCAATCATCGTATCCATAAGGGCTAGCTGGTCTTTTTCGGTAAAGGTTTCAAGTATCTGATTGACTCGAGCAATACGTGCATCGTCCTTGCGCATACCGACTGCAATGGTCACATCTTCGGCGTTGGTTTTAAAGCCGTTTGCCAACTCAACCATGTGAAAGGCGGGGTTGGCTTCTTGCGCAGTACGTGCTTCAGGTCGCTCTGATACATAGGCATCGATGATTCCCGCTTCAAGGGCCTGACGAATCTGAGAAAAGTCTCCCATAGCCGTCTGTTTATCTACCCCGTCAATCTGGTCAATCAAATCATAGAGATAGACTCCTTGTTGGGCAGTGATTTTTGCGCCTACGAAGTCTTGGATATTGCTCGCATCCGCCCACTTGCTATCTGCGCGCACGACAAGGGTTGGGATAGAGGTATAGTAGCTTGTTGAAAAGGCGATTTCTTTCTTACGTTCTTCTGTTGGGCTCATCCCTGCGACAATCATGTCAATTTTGCCAGAGGTAAGGGCGGGTACAAGTCCTTCCCACTTGGTCTTTACAACAAGGACTTTTTTATCCATTTTCTCTGCAATCTTTTTTGCAACTTGAACGTCATAACCATTGGCGAATTGCTTGGTTCCTTCAATCGGAGCAGCGCCGTTGTCATCCGTTTCTTGTGTCCAGTTGAACGGCGCGTAAGCGGCTTCCATTCCGACTCGTAGGTATTCATCTGCTTGGACACCAGTATGGATACTAAAAACAGTCAGAAGTGCCACAAACAATAGTAATAATCGTTTTTTCATAATCTCTCCTTTTTCAAAAGTAGTTATATTGTATAAAAAATTCAGACAGATTGCAAACTAATTGAAAAAAGATACGCTTTCATTTGGGTTTGTGGTATAATGAAGGGAAATGAAGAAGGAGTAAGCTATGTTTGTTGAGATTCTAAAATCGATTTTCTTTGGTATTATAGAGGGAGTCACCGAATGGTTGCCGATATCAAGTACAGGCCACCTGATTTTGGTGCAAGAATTTGTCTCCTTTAAAAATGTCCGTGCTGATTTTACGTCTATGTTCAATGTCGTGATTCAGTTGGGCGCAATCTTAGCTGTCATGGTCATTTACTTCGACAGGCTCAACCCTTTTCAGTCGGGAAAATCAGGTCGCGAGATTCGCTTGACCTGGCAATTATGGGCAAAAGTGGTGATTGCAGCTTTACCAGCAGCTATTTTGGGGCTGTTATTTGACGATTGGTTGGATACTCATCTCTATAACTTTGTTGTCGTTTCCTTGATGTTGATTCTCTATGGTGTCGCTTTTATCTATGTTGAAAAATGGCAAAAGAATCGGGATCCACAAGTCGTCTCGTTGAGTAAGATGTCTTACCAAACGGCCCTCTACATTGGTCTCTTTCAAGTCCTTGCCTTGATTCCAGGGACTAGTCGTTCAGGGGCAACGATTCTAGGAGGGATTCTTCTTGGGACTAGCCGGGAGGTGGCGACAGAATTCACCTTCTTCTTGGGAATTCCAATTATGTTTGGAGCAAGTTTGCTCAAAGTCGTGAAGCTTCTTGTGAAAGGCTTGAGTGTGACAGCAGGTCAGTGGATGTTGCTCTTATTTGCCATGGTAACTGCCTTTGGTGTTTCGCTGGTTGTGATTCGTTTCTTGACCGATTACGTGAAAAATCACGATTTCACCTTTTTTGGAAAATACCGCATTGCCCTAGGAACACTCTTGGTTCTCTACTATTTAGGAACTCTTATCTTTTAAGAAATGAACGCAGCAGTGGCTACGTTCAGATTGAAGAAAAAGTCTTTTTGAGATACTTTTCTTAGGTGGTGCGGACGGTAGCGATTTCCTGCGGAGTAAAATAATCCAGTGGATTATTTTAGCCTGAGCCTAGAAACAAAAGAGCGAGGATAATCGATTTAGACAAAATCACGATTGAGCCCACTCCCTACTTTTACCACAGCGAAAAGTATCTGATGAGGCTCGCTCCGCTCGCGCAAATCGGAAAATCAAATGTTCAGTTAGCAGAGCTTTTGAATTTGTTTAAATAAATCTTGGGTTTGTCTACGTTCTGAACGCAGCAGTGGCTGCGTTTTTGTGTTGCAACAAAAACCTTCTATCTTTGGGAGGAAGAAATCTCTTTTCTTTTGTAAAAGAGCCTGTTTTTTTGTATAATGGATGAAATACGGGTTCTCAAATAGTGCTTTGAGAAGGAATGAAGAGTATGAGGTATTGAAATGAAGATGAAACAAATTAGTGATTCGACCTTGAAAATCACGATTAAAATGGAGGACTTAGAAGAACGCGGAATGGAGATTGCGGACTTTCTCGTCCCGCAAGAAAAGACAGAGGAATTTTTCTATACAGTATTGGATGAATTGGATCTGCCAGTAACCTTTCGTGAAAGTGGCATGCTTAGTTTTCGAGTGACGCCAAAGCCAGACAAGGTGGATATTTTTGTCACCAAGTCAGACATCGATCAAAACTTAAATTTTGATGATTTTGCGGATATGGCGGATTTAGATGAGATTTCGCAGATGACGCCAGATGAGTTTTTAAAGACACTTGAAAAGACCATTCGAGAAAAGAGTGCAGGGGATGATAAGGCGGTTCAGTACTTGGAGCAAGTCGAAGCAGATGAATTGGACGTTGACGAAGTGGATACAGAAAATCGTCAGTACATTTACTATATTCTGGATTTTGCTAATCTACAGGAAGCTGTTCAATTTGTCTCTCTAGTTGATTTTACCATTGAAGAATCAGAGCTCTATAAGATGAATGGTCGTTACTATATGACTGTCTTGATTAATATTGAAAATCGTTCAACTCGCTACCCGGACTATATCTTGTCACGAATGTTAGAGCATGCAGACGATACATCCATTTCACGTGCGGTGCTTCAAGAGCACGGAGTTTTGTTGCTTCCTGTGGGTGCGATTGAAGAGCTTGGGAAGGTGAGCTTGGTATGATTCCCTTTGCTTTACAGTACATCATTGTCGTTGTACTTACAATGATGGTTTCCGTTATTGCAACCCCCTTGATCCGTTTTTTAGCGCTCCGGATTGGAGCGGTCGACAACCCCAATGCGCGACGTATCAATAAGGTTCCCATGCCTACGGCGGGTGGTTTAGCGATTTTTGTTGCTTTCTTTTTAGCGACTATGTGTTTTTTGCCCTTTGTGGTAATCCACATATCGCCTCGAGGAACTTATTTTGAGTATATTTTGCCCTTAGTTCTTGCTAGCGGTATCATTATTCTTACAGGTTTGGTTGATGATATCAAGGAATTACGTCCTTTACCAAAGATGGTGGGGATGCTTGTTGCAGCGGCTATTATTTGGTTTTTTACCGAGTTTCGCTTTGATAATTTCAAGATTCCTTTTGGTGGGCCAATGCTCCATTTTCCAGCTTGGTTATCCTTCTTTTTAACCATTTTGTGGATTGTGGCAATCACCAATGCGGTCAATCTGATTGACGGTCTGGACGGTCTGGTGTCGGGGGTATCTATTATTTCTCTGACGACTATGGGGGTTGTTTCTTATTTTTTCCTCCACGATAGCAATATCTACTTGACCTTAACAGTCTTTGTGTTGGTTGCTGCGATTGTTGGATTTCTGCCTTATAACTATAATCCAGCCATTATCTACTTGGGGGATACAGGAGCCCTATTTATCGGCTTTATGATTGGGGTGCTATCCCTTCAAGGGCTGAAAAATTCGACAGCGGTTGCCGTGGTAACTCCGATGATTATTTTGGGAGTGCCAATTACCGATACCTTGGTGGCGATTATTCGTAGAACCTTATCAGGCCAGAAAATCTATGAAGCAGACCGCATGCACTTGCATCACCGTCTTTTGTCGCTTGGCTTGACGCATCGTGGAACGGTGCTTGTTATCTATGCGATTTCGTTTATCTTTTCTCTTGCTTCGCTACTCTTAAATGTATCGAGCCGCTGGGGAGGTGTCCTCTTGATGGTCGCAATGCTATTTGGAGTAGAAATTCTCAGTGAGCTAATTGGGATTTTTGGAGAAAATAGAACGCCTATTCTTAATGTCTTGCGCTTTATTGGCAATAGTGATGCCAGACAGGAATACTTAGCTAAAAGACGAGCGAAAAAAGAAGAAAAACAGAAAAAATGAAGATAAGAACGTTTCTAAACAAAGAAGGAGCCTAAATGGCTCTTTTTTGGTATAATACATCAGATAGTACTCTTTGAGTATAAAAACTGAGTGGAGGTCGGTATGTCAGTACTAGAAATCAAAGATTTGCATGTTGCAATCGAAGGAAAAGAAATTTTAAAAGGGGTTAATTTGACTCTTAAAACAGGTGAAATTGCTGCAATCATGGGGCCAAACGGGACAGGGAAGTCCACCCTTTCAGCAGCTATCATGGGAAATCCAAACTATGAAGTAACCCAAGGTGAAGTCTTGTTTGACGGTGTCAATGTCTTAGAGCTTGAAGTGGATGAGCGGGCTCGTATGGGACTCTTTCTTGCCATGCAATACCCAAGTGAAATTCCAGGTATTACCAACGCCGAATTTTTACGCGCAGCCATGAATGCTGGAAAAGAAGACGATGAGAAAATTTCTGTTCGTGATTTCATCACAAAACTCGATGAAAAAATGGAATTGCTCAATATGAAAGAGGAAATGGCAGAGCGTTACCTCAACGAAGGTTTCTCAGGTGGGGAGAAAAAAAGAAATGAAATCTTGCAACTCTTGATGTTGGAGCCAACCTTTGCTCTTCTTGATGAGATTGACTCTGGTCTTGACATCGATGCCCTTAAAGTAGTATCAAAAGGGGTCAATGCCATGCGTGGAGAAGGCTTTGGTGCCATGATTATCACTCACTACCAACGCCTTTTGAACTACATCACGCCAGACGTAGTCCACATTATGATGGAAGGTCGTGTGGTTCTCTCCGGGGGTCCAGAACTTGCTATCCGTCTTGAAAAAGAAGGATATGCGAAAATTGCAGAAGAATTAGGCTTGACTTACGAAGAGGAAGTTTAAGGCGAAACGTGTTCAGAAAGGAGAAAACGATGACCAAAGAAGCCATTAAACTGTTTTCACAAGCACACGCAGAACCCGCTTGGTTGAGCAACCTTCGTCAAGCAGCTTTTGAAAAGATTGAAATACTAGCGCTCCCAACTATTGAACGGGTGAAATTCCACCGTTGGAATCTAGGAGACGGAACGATTGCGTCGTCAGAAGTAAGTAGCAATGTTCCTGATTTTATAGCCTTGGGGGACAACCCTAAGCTAGTACAAGTGGGCACGCAGACGGTGTTTGAACAATTGTCTCCAGAATTAGTAGAAGCGGGTGTTGTTTTTACAGACTTTTATACAGCTTTGGAAGAAATTCCAGAAGTTGTAGAGCAGTATTTTACCAAGGCGGTTGCAGCGGAGACGGACAAGTTAGCAGCCTATCATACAGCGTATTTTAACAGTGGAGCAGTCTTGTATGTTCCTGACAATGTTGAAATCAATGTTCCTGTTGAGGGAATTTTCTACCAAGATAGTGAAAGTAACGTTCCGTTTAATAAACACGTTCTTATCATTACAGGGAAGAATACCAAGTTAAACTATCTAGAGCGTTTTGAAAGTATTGGGGAAGGTAGCGAAAAGGCAACCGCCAATATCACTGTAGAAGTGATTGCAGGAACAGGTAGTCAGGTTAAATTCGCAGCGATTGACCGTCTCGGTCAGCATGTGACGACTTACATGAGCCGCCGTGGAAATCTTGCCAATAATGCTAGTATTGACTGGGCAATTGGTGTCATGAACGAGGGGAACGTCGTAGCAGACTTTGACAGTGATTTGTATGGCGATGGTAGTCATGCGGATATGAAAGTAGTTGCTTTATCAAGTGGTAAGCAAGTACAAGGGATTGATACCCGTGTCACTAACTACGGTCGTCATTCGATTGGTAATATCCTCCAACACGGGGTTATCCTTGAAAAAGGAACACTAACCTTTAACGGAATTGGTCATATTATCAAGGGGGCAAAAGGAGCAGACGCCCAGCAAGAAAGTCGTGTTTTGATGTTGTCTGATAAGGCACGAAGCGATGCCAACCCAATCCTTTTAATCGATGAAAATGATGTTACAGCAGGACACGCTGCCTCAATCGGTCAGGTAGATCCTGAAGATATGTACTATCTTATGAGTCGTGGCTTAGACAAGGCGACAGCAGAGCGTTTAGTTGTGCGCGGATTTCTAGGAGCAGTCCTTACGGAAATCCCTGTCAAAGAAGCCCGTGATGAGATGATTGACGGAATTGAAGAAAAGTTAAGTAAGAGGTAAAAAATGTCAGTAGATAGCCATGCCATCAAACAAGAGTTTCCAATTTTAGACCAGCTGGTCCATGATGAGCCCTTGGTCTATCTTGACAATGCTGCAACGACACAGAAACCCCAAGCTGTTTTAGATGAAATTCTAGACTATTACCAAACGGATAATGCCAATGTCCACCGCGGTGTCCATACCCTGGCAGAGCGAGCGACTAGTCGCTATGAAGCAGCGCGTGAGCGCGTCAGACAGTTTATCCATGCTAAGTCCACAAAAGAAGTACTGTTTACAAGAGGTACGACAACCAGTCTCAACTGGGTCGCGCACTTTGCTAGCCAAATCTTGCAACCGGGCGATGAGGTGCTGATTTCTATCATGGAACACCATGCCAACATCATTCCTTGGCAGCAAGCCTGTCAAAAAACGGGAGCTAAGCTTGTCTATGTCTATCTCAAGGAGGGTAGCCTAGACATGGAAGATTTGAAAGCTAAGCTATCCACGAAGACCAAGTTTGTTTCTCTTGCGCATGTGTCAAATGTCCTTGGCGTGGTGAATCCAATCAAGGAAATTACTCAATTGGCGCATGCAGTCGGAGCGATTATGGTGGTGGACGGGGCGCAATCGACACCTCACATGGCGATTGACGTAGAAGGCTTAGGTATTGATTTTTTTGCTTTTTCAGGTCATAAGATGCTCGCTCCGACTGGAATAGGTGTCCTATATGGCAAGGAAAAATGGCTGTCTCAAATGGAGCCTATTGAATTTGGTGGCGAGATGATTGATTTCGTCTATGAGCAGTCTGCAACTTGGAAAGAATTGCCGTGGAAGTTTGAGGCAGGAACGCCCAACATGGCAGGAGCGATTGGACTTGCCAAAGCTATTGATGTTTTAGAGAATATCGGTATGGAGGAAATTGCTCGCCATGAGGACGAATTGCTATCCTACCTGTTTCCAAAATTGCAAGCTATGGACGGCATTGAAATCTACGGTCCGCTTGATGTAGCCAAGCGCACAGGTGTGATTTCTTTTAATCTGAAAGGCTTACACCCCCACGATGTGGCGACGGCGCTTGATTATGAGGGAATAGCTGTGCGAGCAGGTCATCATTGTGCGCAACCACTCCTTTCCTATTTGGGAGTGCAGTCAACTGTTCGGGCGAGTTTCTATCTCTACAACACCAAGGAAGATTGTGATAAATTAATCGATGCACTGGAGAAAACAAAGGAGTTTTTCAATGGCACTTTCTAAACTAGAAAGCCTTTATATGGCAGTAGTAGCAGACCATTCTAAGCATCCTCATCACCAAGGCAGGATTGACGGGGCTCATCAGGTGGATTTGAACAATCCCACGTGTGGTGATGTGATTAACTTGTCCTTGCAGCTGGATGAAACTGGTGAAACGATTCAAGATATTGCTTTTGTTAATGCAGGCTGTACGATTTCGACAGCCTCAGCCAGTATGATGACAGACCTTGTGCTTGGAAAGACCAAAGCGGAAGTCCTTGAGCTCGCTCATGTTTTTTCTGAAATGGTCCAAGGAAAGATGGATGCGCGTCAAAAAGAATTAGGAGATGCAGCTTTTCTAGCAGGTGTTGCTAAATTTCCTCAGCGAGTAAAATGTGCGACCTTGGCTTGGAATGCGCTAAAAAAAGTTTTAGAAGAATAGAAAACAAATAGTAGATAAATCATAGAGGAGGAAAGAATGGCAGAAGAAAGAGTAGAGCCAAAGCCGATTGACCTCGGTGAGTATCAATTTGGCTTTCATGACGATGTAGAGCCGATTATCTCGACAGGAAAAGGTTTGAATGAAGAAGTTATCCGTGCCTTATCGGCGGCTAAAAATGAACCAGAATGGATGTTGGAGTTCCGTCTCAAATCCTATGAGGCCTTCAAAAAAATGCCCCTTGAAACATGGGGTGCTGACTTGTCAGAAATTGATTTTGATGATTTGATATACTACCAAAAAGCCTCTGACAAACCAGCTCGTTCTTGGGATGATGTCCCTGAAAAAATTAAGGAGACCTTTGAGCGCATCGGAATTCCAGAAGCCGAACGTGCTTATCTTGCAGGAGCTGCTGCCCAGTACGAATCAGAAGTGGTTTACCATAACATGAAAGAAGAGTTTGAAAAGTTGGGCATTATTTTTACCGACACAGACTCGGCTTTAAAAGAGTACCCAGACCTTTTCAAGCAGTATTTTGCAAAACTTGTTCCGCCGACAGACAATAAATTAGCGGCCTTGAACAGTGCTGTATGGTCTGGTGGTACCTTTATCTATGTACCAAAAGGAGTCAAGTGTGACATTCCTTTGCAGACCTATTTCCGAATCAACAACGAAAGCACAGGGCAGTTTGAGCGAACCTTGATTATCGTCGATGAGGGCGCAAGTGTGCACTACGTGGAAGGCTGTACAGCTCCGACCTACTCAAGTGATAGCCTGCATGCGGCCATTGTTGAGATCTTTGCCCTTGACGGTGCCTACATGCGCTACACCACAATCCAGAACTGGTCTGATAATGTCTACAATCTCGTGACCAAGCGTGCCCGTGCCATGAAAGATGCGACGGTTGAATGGATTGATGGAAACTTGGGAGCGAAAACCACCATGAAATACCCGTCTGTTTACCTAGACGGTGAGGGTGCGCGTGGAACAATGCTTTCTATCGCCTTTGCAAATACCGGTCAACACCAAGATACAGGTGCCAAGATGATTCACAATGCACCGCACACAAGTTCATCGATTGTATCAAAATCCATTGCCAAAGGTGGTGGAGCAGTAAACTATCGTGGTCAAGTAACCTTTGCCCGCAATTCCAAGAAATCTGTCAGTCATATCGAGTGTGATACCATTATCATGGATGACTTGTCGAAGTCTGATACCATTCCCTTCAATGAAATTCACAATTCTCAAGTAGCCTTGGAACACGAGGCTAAAGTGTCTAAGATTTCCGAAGAACAGCTCTACTACCTCATGAGTCGTGGCTTGTCAGAAAGCGAAGCGACAGAGATGATTGTTATGGGATTTGTCGAGCCCTTTACCAAAGAACTTCCGATGGAATACGCTGTGGAGCTCAACCGATTGATTTCTTATGAAATGGAAGGTTCGGTCGGCTAATATACCGAGGGAGTGAGACAACTACTGCATCAAACTGTTAAATCTATAAAAGAAGTGAGGCTGGGACACTTTTGGCTTAGCCTCGTCCTATTGCCGATAGCTGTTTGGGATGAAGAAAGGTGATGGTATCTCTACAGTCTATCTAGCTCGTAGTAAGTAATAAAAAAGGAAATCAATGACGATTTCCTTTTTTGTCTAGGAGTTGCTTAATGCCCTCGTATCTTATGAAATTGAACTCGGGCTAAGCACTGTGTGAAAAAGAGACGCAGATGTTCCAACTTCAGTTGGTTACAGCTGAGGCTCCCTTTAGGGATAAGTCTTCCTAGAGTCTGCGGGCTCTTCGTCAGACTTCCTATTTTCACTTTGTGCTTTATACGCCCTCGTATCTTATGAAGGAATAGGACAAGGCAAGGAGTTGCAGATAGGACTGGCGTTAATTGAGGATTACTCCATAATCCCTATTTCCAACCTTCAACAGTCCACTGGACTATTGAAGCAAAGCGACTGAACGATGTCCTAACCTTTATTCAATTCACTATAATTTCTCATTCACATATCTTATAAAGTGATTCCACCAGGAAAATGGCCAGGTTGCTGTCGGTGTATCTTCGCCTGCAACCAGATTAATACTTGGTTGCTTGTCAACGTAGCCGTGACCGATTAAATCCGTATCTTTTAGGGTTAAACTTCCAACGACAGTTCCCTTGCTGAGTGGTGCATCAAAGACAGTACCAAGTCCCTCTAATGTCGCAACTGTTTCTTTTTTGTACCGCTCTCTCTTAGCAAACATAAAATCTTGACTAGCGACGGCTGAAACAGTTGCATGTTTGCCATTAAAGACAGTAGCCTTGCTATTGTGATAGGGTTGACCAGCTTCTACGATAGGTGTCCATTTGAAATATGTGTAAGCATAATTCATCAGATTTGTCGTTTCAAGGAAGCGTTTCTCAGGATAGAGGTCGCCTTCTTTTGTATGCAAGATAACAGTGATAACACGCATGTCATTTTCTAAACTGGTTGCTACCATGGAGGTTCCGGAAGCGGTTTTGAGACCGTCTACCCCTTCTCGTTCATAAGCTCCTCCTTTTAACATAGGGTTTGTCCCATAGTAGGTCGTTCCATTTAATTTGAAGTGAGATTGGGAGGTGACATCAAGCACCTGCGGATAGTCTACGATTAATCGACGGGCGATGATAGCGACATCAAGAGCAGATAATCGATTTTCTTCCGTCTTTTTCTCATCTGTGTTCTGTTTATTTTCTAACAGGTCTATGCTCAAGCCAGTCGAATTGATAATCGTTGCATCTGAAATGCCCCAGGATACCAGTTTTTTGTTCATCAATTCCACGAAAGCAGCTTCGTTTCCTGCAACCTGCTCAGCTAGGGCGATGGTTGCGCTGTTGGCTGACGCAATGAGAGATGCATTGATCAATTCTTGGACAGAGTAAGAACGCTTGTCCAAAGGAATGTTGGTGACAGGTGAAGTGATGGTCAAGTTATAAGCGTAATCTGAGATGGGAACTTGGGTATCAAGTGTCAATTTTCCCTGTTCGATTGCTTCATAAACCAGATAGATGGTTAGCAAATTGGAAATAGAGGCGACATTGGTCGGAGTAGCTGCGTTTTGTTCATAGAGAATTTTTCCGGTCTGTGCTTCGATTGCAATCGAATGCTCGGCGTCTGTACTATATTTATCTGTAGCATGAACAGTAAAGGGTGATAGTATTGCACATAGACAAGCTATTAAGAATGTATACAATCGTTTCATATCGTATTTATACCTTTCGTTATCATTCATTCTATTATACCATAAAAGACAAATCGGGCATTTGCAATCTCATGAATGGACAGAATAGATTATTTTAAATGAATAACAACTGATGTCAGTTTTTGTGACGCCGATTTGTTAGAAGAATGCCGTTTCTATTATATTTTAAATAGATAAATGGCTTTTGCCATGTCTTAAAATACAATAATTATGCACTTTTTGTAGCGTTATCAAGAAATAATGAATAAAAATTATAATACTGTGTTTTTTTATAAAAAAATCACATTAAATCTTTACAATTATCTGAATATTTGCTATAATCAAAATATGTTATAAGATTTAACACAAAAGGAGAAATGCGATGAAAACAAAGAAATGGCTTGTAACAGCAGGTGTTCTCGTGAGCGCAGGAGTACTTCTTGCGGCTTGTGGTGGAGGATCAAGTAGCTCTAGTGAAAATACTTATTCCTATGTTTATACGACAGACCCAGACACCTTGGACTATACGATTAGTAATCGTGCCTCAACTTCTGAGGTGGTCAGCAACTTGGTTGATGGATTGCTCGAAAACGACCAGTATGGAAACTTAGTGCCATCCTTAGCTGAGGATTGGACTGTTTCAAAAGACGGCTTGACCTATACCTACAAACTCCGCAAAGATGCCAAATGGTTCACCTCTGAGGGAGAAGAGTATGCAGATGTCAAAGCCCAAGACTTTGTCACTGGATTGAAACACGCTATCGATTCGAAATCAGAAGCTCTTTACATCGTTGAAGATTCTATCAAAGGTTTGAAAGACTATGCTGAAGGAAAAACAAAAGATTTCGGCAGTGTTGGTGTTAAAGCTGTTGATGATTATACGGTCGAATACACTTTGAACGCCCCTGAGTCTTATTGGAATTCAAAAACAACCATGGGAATTCTCTTCCCAGTCAATGAAGAGTTCTTGAAATCAAAAGGGAGCGATTTTGGATCTGCTAAGGCAGACAGTATCCTATCAAACGGACCATTCCTCTTGAAGTCATGGGTTGCTAAATCTTCTATGGAATATGCAAAAAACCCAAATTACTACGACAAGGACAATGTTCATATTGATACTGTCAAACTGTCTTTCTTCGATGGCTCAGATTTAGAGTCGTTAGCTCGTAATTTCAAAGACGGGGCTTATTCAGGAGCTGCTCTATTCCCAACTACTACTAGTTATCCTGCAATTGAAAAAGAATTCAAAGATAATATCTATGTTTCTCAACAAAATGCAACTAGCTACTACTTGAACTACAACTTAGATAGGAAATCCTATAAGTATACTTCTAAGAAAGATGATGCTCAGAAGGCGGCAACAAACGAAGCAATTTTAAATAAAAACTTCCGTCAAGCGATTAAGTTTGCTCTTGATAAGACTTCTATGGGTGCGCAAATGAACGGTGAGAAGTTGGCTAATGCCACTCTTCGGAATACCCTTGTACCACCAAGTTTTGTCTCAATTGGAAATAAGACGTATGGAGAGGTTGTTAGTGAGAATCTAGTGTCTTACGGTACAGAGTGGGCAGATGTCAATTTGGCCGATGCGACCAATGCTTACTACAGTCCGACAAAAGCCAAAGAAAAAATTGCAAAGGCTAAAGCTGAGTTGGAAGCAAAAGGGGTGCAATTCCCAATCCATCTAGATATTTTAGTTGTTGAAACAGATAAGAGTGATGTGGCTAGAAAGAGCTCGATTAAACAGTCTATTGAAGCTTCTCTTGGAACAGAAAATGTCGTGATTGACCTCCAAAACGCCTCTGAAGATGATGTTCAAAATGCAACTTACTTTGCGACAACAGCTGCTCAAAAAGATTATGACTTGGTTATCTCCGGATGGGGGCCTGACTATCAAGATCCATCTACATATCTAGACATCTTAAATACAGAAAATGGTGGAATGCTCCAAAACATCGGTTTAGAACCAGGCGTGGAAAACGCTAAGATTCAAGCTGTTGGTTTGGATAAATACACTAATATGCTAAAAGAAGCGGATAAAGAGCAAGATGTTAAGGCGCGTTATGAAAAATATGCAGAAGCAGAGGCTTGGTTACAAGATAGCGCCTTGATTATCCCAACCGTTTCTCAAGGTGGACGCCCACAACTTTCCAAAGTTGTACCGTTTTCATCGCCGGTTTCTGATGTCGGAACAAAGGGTGATGTTACAGTATTCAAATACAAAAAAGTTCAAAAAGACGTTGTTACTGTAAAAGATTATGAAGCGGCACGTGAGAAATGGCTCAAAGAAAAAGCTGAATCTAACGCTAAATACCAAGAAGATTTATCAAAACACGTAAAGTAAAATAAGTAGTAAGGGCTAGGTCACGAGCTTGGCCCTTTTTATCAGCGGACTCCATTTTTTAAACGTATTTTGAAAACATATATATTAGAAAAGAAACATTGTAATCAAAAAAATATTCAGAAAATTTGTTGTACTTTAAGTTTTTTTTATGATATAATGTTAGAAACTAAGAATAAATAAATGGAGAATGACCATGAATAAAAGGAAATTACTAGTATTAGCGGGCGTGAGCTTGCTAAGCGTTGGGGTACTAGCAGCTTGCTCGGGGAGCTCGAATTCTTCGGGTGGAGATGAAAGCGTATACGGATATGTGTATGGTTCTGATCCAGAGAGTCTGGACTATTTGACAACCTCTAAGGCTTCTACGCTTGATGTAGTGACAAATGGCGTGGATGGCTTACTTGAAAATGATCAATTCGGTAACCTTGTCCCATCTTTGGCGGAAGATTGGAAAGTCTCTAAAGATGGCTTGACCTATACCTACAAACTTCGTAAAGGTGTTAATTGGTATACATCTGAGGGTGAAGAGTATGCTGAAGTAAAGGCACAAGATTTTGTCGCTGGATTGAAACATGCAGCAGATAAAAAATCAGAGTCACTCTATTTGATACAAGAATCTATCAAAGGTTTGGATGCATATGTTAAGGGTGAAAATACTGATTTTGCAAGTGTTGGTATTAAAGCTGTTGATGACTATACAGTTCAGTATACATTGAATAGCCCAGAACCATACTGGAATTCCAAAACAACAAATGGAATTTTGTTCCCAGTGAATGAAGAATTCTTGACATCAAAAGGCGATAAATTTGCTCAGCCAACAGATCCAAGTTCTATCCTTTACAACGGTCCCTTCCTTTTGAAATCTCTTGTTTCAAAATCATCTGTTGAATTTACTAAAAATGAAAATTACTGGGATAAAGATAATGTCCATGTGGATAGTGTTAAATTATCTTACTATGATGGACAAGATGTTGATTCGTTAGCTCGTAATTTCACGGATGGAGCATACTCTGTAGCTCGTCTCTTCCCTTCAAGTCCAAACTATTCTAAAGTAGCTGAAGACTTTAAAGAGAATATCTTCGTGACACAACCTGGTGTAGGAAGCAACGCGATTGGATTTAATATCGACCGTCAATCTTACGAACATACTTCTAAGACGACAGATGAGGAAAAAAATTCTACCAAGAAAGCTTTTCTTAATAAAGACTTCCGTCAAGCAATCAATTTTGCATTTGACCGCAAAGCATATTCTTCTCAAGTGAATGGTGAAGCTGGGGCAGAATTTGCAGTACGAAATCTCTTTGTCCCATCTGATTTTGTGTCTGTAGGTGAAAAGACGTTCAGTGATGTAGTAGAAGAAAAATTGATTTCTTACGGCGATGAGTGGAAAGATGTGAAATTAGCTGACTCTGTTAACGGTATTTACAACCCAGAAAAAGCTAAAGCAGAGTTTGAAAAAGCTAAAAAAGCTTTGGAGGCTGAAGGGGTTAAGTTCCCTATTCACATTGATACACCAGTTGTAGAAACTTCTAAAAACTATGTATCACGTATGCAGTCATTCAAACAATCTGTTGAAAGTGTGTTGGGGTCAGAAAATGTAGTAATTGATTTGCAAATGATGTCAGAGGATGAAGCTTTCAACATCACTTACTATGCTCCTAATGCCAAAGCAGAGGATTGGGATATTTCAGGTTTGGTAGGTTGGAATCCAGACTACAGTGATCCTTCAACTTACTTGGATATCTTAGAATCAACTAACCCTGAACAAACGAAGACATTCTTTGGTTTCGAAGGGGCTGACAACGCAAATGCCAAAGCAGTTGGCTTTGATGCATACAATACATTAGCAAATGATGCTGGTAAAGAAGTTAATGATGTTGCGGCTCGTTATGAAAAATACGCAGCAGCGCAAGCTTGGTTGACAGATAGCTCGCTCTTACTTCCGACAATGTCAAGTTCTGGAGCAGCTCCGTTCTTATCAAGAATTGAACCATTCACTGGTGCATCTGCGACAAGCGGTAATAAGAGTTCTGCTTCATACTACAAATACCTCAAAGTTGGTAAAGATGTAGTTACCAAGAAACAATACGAAGAAGCCCGCAAGAAATGGCTCGAAGAAAAAGCAGAGTCAAATGCTAAAGCTCAAAAAGACCTTGAAAGTCACGTAGAATAAAAAAACTCACAAGAACTTTCTCCTAATCCGAGAAGGTTCTTTTGAAATTGAAGGAAACAATTTATGAAAAAATATATATTCATGCGTATTTTGCGTTCGATCGTGTCCATCTTCTTGGTGACGGCACTGACCTATACCATTATTTATACCTTGGTACCTAGACGGTTGATTTTTAAACAGGATCCGAACTATAACAAAATAGCAACAACCGATGACAAGC
This sequence comes from Streptococcus respiraculi, assembly GCF_003595525.1. NCBI lineage: Bacteria > Bacillati > Bacillota > Bacilli > Lactobacillales > Streptococcaceae > Streptococcus > Streptococcus respiraculi. The sequence goes on from NZ_CP022680.1 coordinate 748,495, forward strand.
GCGATAACTATGAAAATACCATTTATGAACGAATGGGCTACATTGATTATTACGACACCAAGGAATTACAAGAAAAAGCTAGTAAAGAGTTCCCGTCTGTAACAGTTGAACCGACCGAAGATAATAAAAAAATGTACGAAGAGTATGTGAACAAATTAGGTCACGGCTGGAAACTTGGTCAATTTACTGAAAGTAAGCAATTTTATGCGACACGTGAAGTACCACCTTTTGAACGGGTATTAGACTTTTATGCAAATCTAATTCAAATTGATCACCCAAATGTAATCAAAGATGAGACAAATCCGAATTTAAAACGCTATATTCGGTTTGAAAACGATCCGGCAATTGGTTGGTCAGTAGTTGGTTCAGGAACGAAGCATAAATATCTTCTTTACTTTAACAACCAATTCCCCTTTGTTCATCAGAATTTTGTAACGCTTAATTTAGGAAATTCATATCCGACCTATTCTAATATTCCTGTCTTGCAAGTGATTACGCAAGGTCAAGGGCAAACTAAGGCAGCAGAAGTACAATTTCCAACAGGGAAAAAGACCTCTTCTGTAAATATTTATTCACGTACCTATAAATCACCAAGTCAGGCAGATTCGCGGGAAGTTGCAAACTATGGCAAGGATGATCCATATACTGCAACGGAAAATAATTATCAATACCCATCTATGATTGCCAGCTCTGCGATTGCTGGGTTGATTGGACTTGCGATTTCGTATGCTGCAGCCATTCCTTTGGGTTCTTACATGGCACGTTTTAAAAATACTTGGTTTGATAGCATTTCAACAGGTGTATTGACATTCTTGATGGCTCTTCCGACTATTGCTTTGGTATATATTGTTCGATTGGTTGGTTCTCAAATTGGTTTACCAGACTCCTTCCCGATTTTAGGTGCAGGAAACTGGAAATCTTACGCTCTCCCTTCCATTGTTTTGGGATTGTTATATATTCCGGGTCAAGCTATCTGGATTAGACGTTATATGATTGACTTGCAATCTCAAGACTTTGTTCGTTTTGCAAGAGCAAAAGGACTTTCAGAGAAAGAAATTTCGAACAAGCATATCTTTAAAAATGCGATGGTTCCGCTGGTTAACGGTATCCCCGGATCTATTATTGGGGTTATCGGTGGGGCTACCTTGACGGAAACAATTTTTGCATATCCGGGTATGGGGAAAATGCTTATTGACTCGGTTAAAGCAGCCAATAACTCGATGGTAGTTGGTCTTGTCTTTATCTTTACTTCAGTATCTATTTTGGCTTTATTACTCGGTGACTTACTCATGGTAATGATTGATCCACGTATTAAATTAACATCAAAAGGAGGTAAATAATGGCTACGATTGATAAAAAGAAATTTGAATTCGTCAAGCGCGATGATTTTGCCTCCGAAACGATTGACGCTCCAGCCTATTCTTATTGGAAATCGGTTTTACGTCAATTTATGAAGAAAAAATCGACTATTCTGATGTTGGGGATTTTGACGGCTATTGTTGTGATTAGTTTTATCTATCCGCTCTTTTCAGACTTTGATTACAATGACGTCAGCAAGGTGAACGATTTTAGTGCCCGCTATATCAAGCCAAATGGGGAATTTTGGTTTGGAACAGATAGTAATGGGAAATCGTTGTTTGACGGTGTCTGGTTTGGTGCTAGAAATTCAATCCTGATTTCTGTGATTGCGACCGTTATCAATATGGTAATTGGGGTTATTGTCGGTGGAGTCTGGGGTGTTTCCAAGTCTGTTGACCGAATCATGCTTGAAGTTTATAATGTGCTCTCAAACATTCCGTCTCTCTTGATTATTATTGTCTTGACCTATTCTATCGGGGCAGGATTTTGGAATTTGATTTTCGCAATGACCGTGACCGGTTGGATTGGGATTGCCTATTCTATTCGTGTGCAAATCTTACGTTATCGAGACTTGGAGTATAATCTTGCTAGCCAGACCTTGGGGACTCCAACCACGAAAATGGTTACTAAAAATATCTTGCCGCAGTTGATTTCGGTTATTGTGACCTATTCATCTCAATTGTTGCCAGGGTTCATTTCTACGGAAGCATTCCTTTCTTTCTTTGGATTGGGATTGCCAGTTACGGTACCTAGTTTGGGACGCTTGATTTCAGATTATTCACAAAATGTAACAACCAATGCATATTTGTTCTGGATTCCATTGACAACCTTGATTCTGGTTTCTCTCTCTCTTTTCATTGTTGGTCAAAATTTAGCGGATGCTAGTGATCCACGTACACATAGATAGGAGTAAATATGACAAATCAAAAAAATGTAATATTGACTGCTCGCGATATTGTTGTGGAATTTGACGTTCGTGACAGAGTATTGACAGCCATTCGTGGTGTCTCCCTTGAGTTAATTGAAGGAGAGGTCTTAGCACTTGTAGGTGAGTCAGGATCTGGGAAGTCTGTGTTGACAAAGACTTTTACAGGGATGCTCGAAGACAATGGTCGTGTAGCAAGCGGAAGCATTGACTACCGTGGTCAAGATTTAACAGCTTTAAAAGCGAATAAGGACTGGGCCGAAATCCGTGGCGGAAAGATTGCAACGATTTTCCAAGACCCGATGACAAGTTTGGATCCAATCAAAACCATCGGTAGCCAAATTGTTGAAGTCATTGTTAAGCACCAAGGCAAAAATCCAAAAGAAGCTAAGGAATTAGCAATTGATTATATGGAAAAAGTCGGCATTCCTGAAGCGAAGAAACGTTTTGACGAATATCCTTTCCAATATTCAGGTGGAATGCGCCAACGGATTGTTATTGCAATTGCCCTTGCCTGCCGTCCAGATATTTTAATCTGTGATGAACCCACAACGGCCCTTGATGTGACGATTCAAGCACAGATTATTGACCTCTTAAAATCTTTGCAACAAGAATATCATTTCACAACAATCTTCATTACCCATGACCTTGGTGTGGTGGCAAGTATTGCAGATAAGGTTGCGGTGATGTACGCAGGTGAAGTAGTAGAGTATGGAACAGTAGAAGAAATTTTCTACGACCCTCGTCATCCGTATACATGGAGTCTACTCTCTAGCCTTCCGCAGTTAGCAGACGAAAAAGGAGAGTTGTATTCTATCCCTGGGACCCCACCGTCGCTTTACACCCCTGTAAAAGGTGATGCATTTGCTCTTCGTTCTGATTATGCTATGCAGATTGATTTCGAAGAACATCCACCCGTTTTCAAGGTATCAGATACACATTGGGCTAAGACCTGGTTGCTTCATGAGGATGCTCCTACAGTTCATAAACCATCTGTGATTGAAGATTTGCATAATAAGATTCGCTCAAAAGTTGGCTTTGCCACCATAGATTTATAGGAGGAAGGAAATGACTGAAAAATTAGTAGAAGTTAAAGATTTGGAAATTTCCTTCGGCGAAGGAAGTAAGAAGTTTGTAGCTGTTAAAAACGCAAATTTCTTTATCAACAAGGGAGAGACTTTCTCGCTTGTAGGAGAATCAGGTTCCGGTAAGACAACGATTGGCCGTGCAATCATCGGTTTGAATGACACCAGTGGAGGTGACATCCTCTACGAGGGTAAGAAAATCAATGGTAAGAAATCGAAAGAAGAATCCGCTGAATTGATTCGGAAAATCCAAATGATTTTCCAAGATCCTGCAGCGAGTTTGAACGAACGTGCGACGATTGACTACATCATCTCAGAAGGTCTCTATAACTTTAAGCTCTTTAAAGATGAAGAAGAACGTCAGGCGAAAGTCAAGGAAATTATCACAGAAGTTGGGCTTTTAGCAGAGCATTTAACACGGTATCCGCACGAATTTTCAGGTGGACAACGTCAACGGATCGGGATTGCCCGTGCCTTGGTGATGAAACCAGATTTTGTTATTGCGGATGAGCCGATTTCGGCCTTAGACGTATCTGTTCGAGCTCAAGTTCTGAATCTTTTGAAAAAATTCCAAAGAGAACTTGGTTTAACCTATCTTTTTATCGCTCATGACTTGTCTGTTGTTCGTTTCATATCAGATCGAATTGCGGTTATTTATAAAGGGGTTATTGTTGAAGTTGCTGAGACAGAAGAGTTGTTTAATAATCCTATTCACCCGTATACCCAATCGCTTCTATCTGCAGTACCGATTCCAGACCCACTTTTAGAACGACAAAAAGTGTTGAAAGTATATGATCCAGAACAGCACGATTATAGTGTTGACAAGCCGACGATGGTAGAGATTCGTCCAGGACATTTCGTCTGGGGAAATCAAGCTGAGATTAATCGCTACAAAAAGGAATTGTAAAAATGGATATCACCTCATATTTAGGAGTGCAGATTGCCTAGCCTAAATATGGGTTTTTTATTTTATTAAGGAGGCAACTAAATCCCTTGAGTGGCTAACTTCATTTTAGAACTTTCGATTGTTATTTTCATGAAAAAAATTTTAAAAAAAGTAAAAAAAGTAGTTGACAATAAGAAGCAGAGGTGATATACTGATATAGTTGTCGCTTGAGAGAGCGATAAGGCAAGACCTTTGAAAATTAAAGAAGACGAACCAAACGTGCAGGGTGGTTTATGGAGACATAAACCGTCAATGAACATAAGAAAATAAATCTGTCAGTGGACAGTATGAGTGAAGACTCAAACTATTAAATGAGAGTTTGATCCTGGCTCAGGACGAACGCTGGCGGCGTGCCTAATACATGCAAGTAGAACGCTGAAGCTTGGTGCTTGCACCGAGCGGAGGAGTTGCGAACGGGTGAGTAACGCGTAGGTAACCTGCCTGGTAGCGGGGGATAACTATTGGAAACGATAGCTAATACCGCATAAAAGTACTTACTGCATGGTAAGTATTTGAAAGGTGCAATTGCACCACTACCAGATGGACCTGCGTTGTATTAGCTAGTTGGTGAGGTAACGGCTCACCAAGGCGACGATACATAGCCGACCTGAGAGGGTGATCGGCCACACTGGGACTGAGACACGGCCCAGACTCCTACGGGAGGCAGCAGTAGGGAATCTTCGGCAATGGGGGGAACCCTGACCGAGCAACGCCGCGTGAGTGAAGAAGGTTTTCGGATCGTAAAGCTCTGTTGTAAGAGAAGAACGTTAGCGGGAGTGGAAAATCCGCTAAGTGACGGTAACTTACCAGAAAGGGACGGCTAACTACGTGCCAGCAGCCGCGGTAATACGTAGGTCCCGAGCGTTGTCCGGATTTATTGGGCGTAAAGCGAGCGCAGGCGGTTTGATAAGTCAGAAGTAAAAGGCTGTGGCTCAACCATAGTACGCTTTTGAAACTGTCAAACTTGAGTGCAGAAGGGGGGAGTGGAATTCCATGTGTAGCGGTGAAATGCGTAGATATATGGAGGAACACCGGTGGCGAAAGCGGCTCTCTGGTCTGTAACTGACGCTGAGGCTCGAAAGCGTGGGGAGCGAACAGGATTAGATACCCTGGTAGTCCACGCCGTAAACGATGAGTGCTAGGTGTTGGGTCCTTTCCGGGACTCAGTGCCGCAGCTAACGCATTAAGCACTCCGCCTGGGGAGTACGACCGCAAGGTTGAAACTCAAAGGAATTGACGGGGGCCCGCACAAGCGGTGGAGCATGTGGTTTAATTCGAAGCAACGCGAAGAACCTTACCAGGTCTTGACATCCCAGTGACCGTCCTAGAGATAGGATTTTTCTTCGGAACACTGGTGACAGGTGGTGCATGGTTGTCGTCAGCTCGTGTCGTGAGATGTTGGGTTAAGTCCCGCAACGAGCGCAACCCCTATTGTTAGTTGCCATCATTGAGTTGGGCACTCTAGCGAGACTGCCGGTAATAAACCGGAGGAAGGTGGGGATGACGTCAAATCATCATGCCCCTTATGACCTGGGCTACACACGTGCTACAATGGCTGGTACAACGAGTCGCGAGTCGGTGACGGCAAGCTAATCTCTTAAAGCCAGTCTCAGTTCGGATTGTAGGCTGCAACTCGCCTACATGAAGTCGGAATCGCTAGTAATCGCGGATCAGCACGCCGCGGTGAATACGTTCCCGGGCCTTGTACACACCGCCCGTCACACCACGAGAGTTTGTAACACCCGAAGTCGGTGAGGTAACCTTTTAGGAGCCAGCCGCCTAAGGTGGGATAGATGATTGGGGTGAAGTCGTAACAAGGTAGCCGTATCGGAAGGTGCGGCTGGATCACCTCCTTTCTAAGGAAATGGAACTCTGTACGTAGTCTTCTTTAATTTTGAGAGGTCTTGTGGGGCCTTAGCTCAGCTAAGCGAAACCGCAGGTTTCAGGTTTGTCGAAGCGAAAGCGAACGACAGGGGCCAGCGGCACCCGAAGACAATAGAATAAGAAACGTGAACTAATAAGAGAAAACCAGATTATTAGTTGGGGCCTTAGCTCAGCTGGGAGAGCGCCTGCTTTGCACGCAGGAGGTCAGCGGTTCGATCCCGCTAGGCTCCATACAGTCACTGAATGTGATTGTAGGAATTGTCCATTGAAAATTGAATATCTATATCAAATAGTAACAAGAAAATAAACCGAAAACGCTGTGAATTAATGAGTTTTCTAATTTGAAAGAATTAGGTTAAATAAGGTTAAGTTAATAAGGGCGCACGGTGGATGCCTTGGCACTAGGAGCCGAAGAAGGACGTGACTAACGACGAAATGCCTTGGGGAGCTGTAAGTAAGCATTGATCCAGGGATGTCCGAATGGGGGAACCCAACATGTAATGCATGTTATCCATGACTGTTAAGGTCATGAGAAGGAAGACGCAGTGAACTGAAACATCTAAGTAGCTGCAGGAAGAGAAAGCAAAAGCGATTGCCTTAGTAGCGGCGAGCGAAACGGCAGGAGGGCAAACCGAAGAGTTTACTCTTCGGGGTTGTAGGACTGCAATGTGGACTCAGATTTTGTAGAAGAATCCTCTGGGAAGGGGAGCCACAGAGAGTAAAAGCCTCGTATTCGAAACAGAGTCTGTACCTAGCAGTATCCTGAGTACGGCGGGACACGCGAAATCCCGTCGGAATCTGGGAGGACCATCTCCCAACCCTAAATACTCCCTAGTGACCGATAGTGAACCAGTACCGTGAGGGAAAGGTGAAAAGCACCCCGGGAGGGGAGTGAAATAGAACCTGAAACCGTGTGCCTACAACAAGTTCGAGCCCGTTAATGGGTGAGAGCGTGCCTTTTGTAGAATGAACCGGCGAGTTATGATATGATGCGAGGTTAAGTTGAAGAGACGGAGCCGCAGGGAAACCGAGTCTGAATAGGGCGCCATAGTATCATGTTATAGACCCGAAACCATGTGACCTACCCATGAGCAGGTTGAAGGTGCGGTAAAACGCACTGGAGGACCGAACCAGGGCACGTTGAAAAGTGCTTGGATGACTTGTGGGTAGCGGAGAAATTCCAAACGAACTTGGAGATAGCTGGTTCTCTCCGAAATAGCTTTAGGGCTAGCGTCGATGTAAAGTCTCTTGGAGGTAGAGCACTGTTTGGGTGAGGGGTCCATCTCGGATTACCAATCTCAGATAAACTCCGAATGCCAACGAGATATAATCGGCAGTCAGACTGCGAGTGCTAAGATCCGTAGTCGAAAGGGAAACAGCCCAGACCACCAGCTAAGGTCCCAAAATAATTGTTAAGTGGAAAAGGATGTGGGGTTGCACAGACAACTAGGATGTTAGCTTAGAAGCAGCTATTCATTCAAAGAGTGCGTAATAGCTCACTAGTCGAGTGACCCTGCGCCGAAAATGTACCGGGGCTAAAACAATTTACCGAAGCTGTGGATACCTAATAGTAGGTATGGTAGGAGAGCGTTCTATGTGTGGAGAAGGTATACCGTGAGGAGTGCTGGAACGCATAGAAGTGAGAATGCCGGTATGAGTAGCGAAAGATGGGTGAGAATCCCATCCACCGTAAGACTAAGGTTTCCAGGGGAAGGCTCGTCCGCCCTGGGTTAGTCGGGACCTAAGGAGAGACCGAAAGGTGTATCCGATGGCCAACAGGTTGATATTCCTGTACTAGAGTATGAAGTGATGGAGGGACGCAGAAGGCTAACTCAACCAGACGAATGGAAGTGTCTGGCTAATCAGTGAGGCGTGGTATGAGTCAAATGCTTATACCTATAACGTTGAGCTGTGATGGGGAGCGAAGTATAGTAGCGAAGTGAGTGATGTCACACTGCCAAGAAAAGCTTCTAGCGATGTATCATACTCTACCCGTACCGCAAACCGACACAGGTAGTCGAGGCGAGTAGCCTCAGGTGAGCGAGAGAACTCTCGTTAAGGAACTCGGCAAAATGACCCCGTAACTTCGGGAGAAGGGGTGCTCAGCTAGACTGAGCCGCAGTGAATAGGCCCAAGCAACTGTTTATCAAAAACACAGCTCTCTGCTAAATCGTAAGATGATGTATAGGGGGTGACGCCTGCCCGGTGCTGGAAGGTTAAGAGGAGGGTTTAGCGGTAACGCGAAGATCTGAATTGAAGCCCCAGTAAACGGCGGCCGTAACTATAACGGTCCTAAGGTAGCGAAATTCCTTGTCGGGTAAGTTCCGACCCGCACGAAAGGCGTAATGATTTGGGCACTGTCTCAACGAGAGACTCGGTGAAATTTTAGTACCTGTGAAGATGCAGGTTACCCGCGACAGGACGGAAAGACCCCATGGAGCTTTACTGCAGTTTGATATTGAGTGTCTGTACCACATGTACAGGATAGGTAGGAGCCTAAGAGATCGGGACGCCAGTTTCGATGGAGGCGCTGTTGGGATACTACCCTTGTGTTATGGCCACTCTAACCCAGATAGGTGATCCCTATCGGAGACAGTGTCTGACGGGCAGTTTGACTGGGGCGGTCGCCTCCTAAAAGGTAACGGAGGCGCCCAAAGGTTCCCTCAGATTGGTTGGAAATCAATCGTAGAGTGTAAAGGTATAAGGGAGCTTGACTGCGAGAGCTACAACTCGAGCAGGGACGAAAGTCGGGCTTAGTGATCCGGTGGTTCCGTATGGAAGGGCCATCGCTCAACGGATAAAAGCTACCCTGGGGATAACAGGCTTATCTCCCCCAAGAGTTCACATCGACGGGGAGGTTTGGCACCTCGATGTCGGCTCGTCGCATCCTGGGGCTGTAGTCGGTCCCAAGGGTTGGGCTGTTCGCCCATTAAAGCGGCACGCGAGCTGGGTTCAGAACGTCGTGAGACAGTTCGGTCCCTATCCGTCGCGGGCGTAGGAAATTTGAGAGGATCTGCTCCTAGTACGAGAGGACCAGAGTGGACTTACCGCTGGTGTACCAGTTGTCTCGCCAGAGGCATCGCTGGGTAGCTATGTAGGGAAGGGATAAACGCTGAAAGCATCTAAGTGTGAAACCCACCTCAAGATGAGATTTCCCATAACGTTAAGTTAGTAAGAGCCCTGAGAGAAGATCAGGTAGATAGGTTGGGAGTGGAAGTTGTGTGAGCAATGGAGCGGACCAATACTAATCGCTCGAGGACTTATCCTAGATAGGTAAAATTCAACGAGAATCACAGTGGAAGAGGTGAAGGACTTGTTAAAGAAGAGTAGATATTCAATTTTGAGTTGACAAAGAGGGGAACCTCATGTATACTCAGAATAGTTAAGTGACGATAGCCTAGGAGATACACCTGTACCCATGCCGAACACAGCAGTTAAGCCCTAGAACGCCGGAAGTAGTTGGGGGTTGCCCCCTGTGAGATATGGTAGTCGCTTAGCTAGAATAGGGAGTTTAGCTCAGCTGGGAGAGCATCTGCCTTACAAGCAGAGGGTCAGCGGTTCGATCCCGTTAACTCCCATATAATAGGTCCCGTAGTGTAGCGGTTATCACGTCGCCCTGTCACGGCGAAGATCGCGGGTTCGATTCCCGTCGGGACCGTTTAAACAATCCAGTGGACTGTTTAAACCTAAGATAAGAGACTCGTTAGCTCAGTTGGTAGAGCATTTGACTTTTAATCAAAGGGTCGCTGGTTCGAGCCCAGCACGGGTCATTGCGGGTTTGGCGGAATTGGCAGACGCACCAGATTTAGGATCTGGCGCTTTCGGGCGTGGGGGTTCAAGTCCCTTAACCCGCATAGAATAGAAAAAGGCCGGCTTAGCTCAGTTGGTAGAGCATCTGATTTGTAATCAGAGGGTCGCGTGTTCAAGTCATGTAGCCGGCATAGAGGGATAAAGTGCGAACGTAGTTCAGTGGTAGAACACCACCTTGCCAAGGTGGGGGTCGCGGGTTCGAATCCCGTCGTTCGCTTGAAGAGGCCGGGGTGGCGGAACTGGCAGACGCACAGGACTTAAAATCCTGCGATGGCAACATCGTACCGGTTCGATTCCGGTCCTCGGCATGAATAGGCACCCTTAGCTCAACTGGATAGAGTACCTGACTACGAATCAGGCGGTTAGAGGTTCGACTCCTCTAGGGTGCATTACTCGCTTAATGGAGACATTAGGGGAGATTTATTTTTAGTGGGAACGGGAAGTAGCTCAGCTTGGTAGAGTACTTGGTTTGGGACCAAGGTGTCGCAGGTTCGAATCCTGTCTTCCCGATTGTAGCAACCATAATATAGGTTGCTTTTTTGTTTGTTTTTTGTAGAAGAGAGTCCTAAACGTTACCAAGTTAGATTAGGTAATTTGTCAGTTAAGAGAAGGTAAATTGCTCCACGAATATGCTAGGGATAAGCAGACATGGTACTTTTTATCTTTTTTTGTTATAATCAAGGTATGATGATGAGTTTAGAGGATAAATTGACTGCCCTTCCTGGTGTGGGTGAGAAATCGGCTGTGAAATTTCAACAGTTGGGGTTAGAGACGGTAGAGGATGTACTATGCTACTATCCTTTTCGTTATGATGATTTTGCGGCCCGGTCGGTGTTGGATTTAGAAGATGGGGAAAAGGCCTTGATTTCTGGTGTTGTAATGACACCTGCGACTGTTCAATATTATGGTTTCAAGCGGAATAAGCTGCGTTTTTCACTTAAGCAGGGGGAGGTAGTGATTGCTGTTTCCTTTTTTAATCAGCCGTATCTTGCGGATCGAGTTAAGGTAGGGCAAGAACTTGCTGTTTGGGGAAAGTGGGATAAGGCAAAGGCCGGTGTAACGGGTATGAAGCTGGTTGCCCAATTGGAGGATGAATTACAGCCAATCTACCATGTTGCGCAAGGTATTTCTCAGTCTAGTGTTGTAAAACTAGTTAAGGCAGCGTTTGATAAGGGATATGAGAAATTGTTGGGAGAAAATCTACCGCAAGCCCTGGTGGAGCGCTACCGCTTAATGGATCGCAGACAGGCAGTGCGAGCTATGCATTTTCCAAAAGAGTTAGGAGAATATAAGCAGGCCTTGCGGCGCATCAAATTTGAGGAATTATTCTATTTTCAGTTGCGTTTACAACAGCTAAAGCTGGCTAATAAGGTGGCATCAGACGGTGTAGAAATTGCCTATGACCAATTTGCAGTGAAAGAAAAAATTACTTCTTTGCCATTTGAGTTAACAGAGGCCCAAGGTAGGGCCCTAGATGAGATTTTGGCGGATATGAAGTCTGTGGGACACATGAATCGTCTCTTGCAGGGAGATGTTGGGTCAGGAAAGACCGTTGTTGCAGCTTTAGCCATGTATGCGGCCTATACGGCTGGTATGCAGGCGGCAATCATGGTGCCGACTGAGATTTTGGCAGAGCAGCATTTTGAAAGTTTGTCTCAACTTTTTCCTGACCTCTCGATTGCTTTATTGACAGGTGGAATGCGAGCAGCACCTCGCAGGACTGCATTAGCTGCGATTGAATCTGGACAGGTGGATATGATTGTAGGAACTCATGCGCTTATCCAGGATGGAGTAATGTATCACCGTTTGGGCTTGGTAGTCACGGACGAGCAACATCGATTTGGTGTGAAACAGCGGCGATTGTTGCGAGAAAAAGGAGCAAATCCTGATGTCTTGATGATGACGGCAACGCCTATTCCTAGAACGTTAGCGATTACTTCTTTTGGTGATATGGATGTATCGATTATCAATCAGCTTCCAGCAGGGCGTAAGCCCATTTTGACCCGCTGGGTCAAGCATGAACAATTTCCAGTTGTGCTAGAGTGGCTCGAAAAAGAACTAGCTAAAGGTGCGCAGGTCTATGTCATTTCGCCCTTGATTGAAGAATCAGAAGCACTTGATTTGAAAAATGCCATTGCTTTGGAAGAGGAATTGGCTACATATTTTAAGGGGAAAGCAAGTGTCGCCTTGCTCCATGGTCAAATGAAAAATGATGAAAAAGAGGCGATTATGCAGACTTTTAAGGAGGGCGAGACCGATATTCTTGTGTCCACTACTGTAATTGAGGTAGGGGTTAATGTTCCGAATGCAACGGTCATGCTCATCATGGACGCAGATCGGTTTGGACTGAGTCAATTGCATCAGTTGCGCGGTCGTGTTGGTCGTGGTCAGAAGCAATCCTACGCGATTTTGGTGGCTAACCCCAAAACAGATTCGGGTAAGGACCGGATGCGAATTATGACCGAAACTACAGACGGATTTGTTTTGGCAGAAGAAGATTTGAAAATGCGGGGCTCTGGTGAAATTTTTGGAACGCGTCAATCGGGCTTGCCTGAATTTCAGGTGGCTAGTATCATCGAAGATTATGCGATCTTAGAAGAGGCAAGAAAAGTAGCGGCTCAGATTGTATCAGACCCAGATTGGCAAGACAAGTCAGATTGGCAGGTGTTAGTACCGTATTTAAGGAAAGAAGAGCGATTAGATTAAAAAATTTCCTAGGCCGAGGACCTAGGAAATTTTGTGTTTTGTAACAGTGATATCATTCAAAACGGAATAGTTAATCAGCCTTCCATATAGTTTTTCAACTCTTGCCCTTTCAAACCGGCATTTAGGGCGATAAGGAGTTTGAGGCGAGCTTTGGGGGCGTTGAGTTCCTTGACAAAGAAGATACCGTCTTGGTGCAATCTCACTCCACCACCAGCGTAGGCATAGACAGGCTCCGCAATACCATTGAAGCAGCGGGAGACGAGGGCAATTGGAATACCAACCTCATGAAATTCAGTGAGCTTCTGAGCCACTTCTTGTGGAAGATTTCCTGCTCCAAATGCTTCGATGATGAGGCCGTCGAGTTTGCGGATATCTAGCATGTCTAGTAACTCTATTTCCATTCCAGCGTAGGCAGGGATAATCGGCACAAATCCTGAAATCTTATCGAGGTCAAATCGGACGCGAGGTTCTGCATTTTTGAAGTAGAGAATTTCGTGTTTCATCACAAGACCAAGTGGACCGTGGGTCGGTGTTTGGAAGGTTCCGACATTGGTTGTATGGGTCTTGGTCACATATTTTGCCGCGTGAATTTCATCGTTCATGACAACAAGAACACCCTTGTCTCTTGCCTTGTCATGACTAGCAACGCGTAGGGCAGTCAGATAATTATAAACTCCGTCGCTTCCTAGTTCGTTTGATGAGCGCATGGCACCTGTCAAGACGACGGGAAGATTGGGTAATTCCATGGTGTCGAGGAAATAGGCTGTTTCTTCGAGGGTATCTGTGCCGTGGGTGATAACGACTCCATCATAATAATCTGCTTCCTCCTTAATCTTGTGATAGAGCTGAAGCATATGATTTGGAGTCACGTAGGGGCTAGGAAGATTGAAGATATCTAGCGCTGTGACTTGAATTCCTTCGAGTGGAACGGAGACTTGAGTCATAGGATTTTCTTGGTTTGTGGTTACCTTTCCTGTGCTATCTGCTTGCATGGAAATGGTACCGCCTGTATGTAAGACAAGAATATTTTTCATAAACTTTCAGATTCTTTCCAAATGTGGTATACTAATTGTAACATAAAATGCGAGAAAGTAGGTGAGATGTTGGAGATTAAGGCTGTTTTTTTCGATATAGACGGGACCTTGTTGACAGATAATCGAACGATTAGCCCGTCAACAATCTCAGCTATCAATCAATTGAAGAAACAGGGGATTTTGGTAGGACTAGCTACGGGTCGGGGACCTCGCTTCGTCCTCCAGTATATGGCTTCCTTGGGCATGGATTTTGCAGTGACCTACAATGGCCAGTACATCTTATCACGGGAAAAGGTGCTCTTTATGCAGGAGGTACCAAAAGACGATATGCCAGCCTTGATTGAATATGCCAAAAAATACAAGAAAGATCTTTCTTTCGGGACAGCTTTTGGGGTAGCTGGTAGTCGGATTATGAGTTTTGGTGGTGGTAATCTTGCCTATCACTTGACGCGGATGATTCCGGCTTCTTGGGCTGGATTGGTCAATTTTATCTTCAACCGCTTTATCCGAAAAGTGAGCCCTCAAGATAAGGAGCAGTTGCGGATTATCTCTGAGCGTTCGATTTATCAAATGATGTTACTGGCGACAGAAAGGGAGACGAGAAAGCTGGCTTCGCAGTTTCCGAATTTGGATTTTACGCGTTCTAGTCCTTATGCGGTGGATATTATTTCGAAAGGAAATTCGAAATTAGAGGGCATTAAGCGTGTTGGTGTGCAGTATAATTTTACGCTCGATGAGGTCATGGTGTTTGGTGATTCCAATAATGACTTGGAAATGCTCGCTGGTGTGCCGCACTCGATTGCCATGAAAAATGGCACGAGAAAAGCCCGTCATACAGCCTTTTACGTGACAGACAGTAATAACCAAGATGGTATTTTTAAGGCCTTAGAGTATTTCGGTCTCGTTGAAGGAGGGGCAGATGTTTTGCAGTAAAGATTCTCAGTTCAATGCGGTCAAGGAATTTTATGCCAAGATGGACGGGACAACGCAAGAATGTCCTAGAGCCTACGATGTAGTAACAGCCTTACACCGAGCAGATTTTAAGCTGGAAGAACTGGTTGAATTTTTATATGCTACTGCACATAATCAAGAAGAATTTGAGAATTTAACTGAGGAGCTTCATCAGGCCTTAGATAAGGCAGTTGCAAAGTCGAAACAAAAAGAAAGACCTGAGAGCCCTTTACTGGGACAAGTCGATGCGTTGCTTGACCTTCTCTACTTTACCTACGGCTCTTTTGCCTTAATGGGAGTGGATCCCAAGCCGATTTTTGACATTGTTCATCGGGCCAATATGGGAAAAATTTTTCCTGATGGACGAGCGCATTTTGACCCAGTTACTCATAAAATCTTAAAACCGGATTATTGGGAAGAAAGATATGCACCTGAGCCAGCTATTCAAAGGGAATTGGAACGGCAGGTAAAAATATATCAGAAACAGAAAAAATAAGCACCCATGAAGACGGGTGCTTATTCTGTGTTACATTATCTTGTTCTTATCACGCACGACCAACAAATCAATGGTAGTATGGCGGAGGATATATTCGGAAGAAGAGCCAATGAGGAGGCGTTCAAAGGTGTTGAGTCCTGTTGCGCCTAGGAGCATCAAATCAGCGCCTGTTTCTTTTGGAATATCGTGGGCAAGAAGGGTTTTAGGATTTCCAAATTCAAGAACGACTTGTACATCTGACAGTCCAGCCTGGACTGCTTTTTCTTGGTATTCCTTGAGAAGAGTCTGGGCTTCCTGCTCGAGCGTTTCATAGATAGTAGCATCGAAAGCTGCGATGTTGTGAAGTGCGCGCGTGTCAATGACATGAGCAATAATCAGTCGTGCCTGGTTGCGTTTTGCAACGTGAATAGCCTTATGTAGCGCTAATTCGGCTTCTGTTGAACCGTCGACAGCGACTAGGATAACTTGGTAAGATTGTGTCATAGGTCTTCACCCCTTTCTTTCCATATATATTATAATATATTTTTAGGAAAAAGGCAAGTAATTCTTGTTATTTTAAGGGATTTAGGCTAAAATAATACCAATAGAAAGTCGAGGTAAGCTTGATGAGACAGTTTGATAAATCGATGAAATTAGACGATGTAGCTTATGATATTCGTGGTCCGGTATTAGAAGAAGCGATGCGTATGCGGGCAAATGGTGAGCAGATTCTGCGCTTAAATACGGGAAATCCTGCTGAATTTGGTTTTACAGCGCCAGATGAGGTAATCCATGATTTGATTCACAATGCGCGGAAATCAGAAGGCTATTCTAATAGTAAGGGGATTTTTTCAGCACGTAAGGCCATTATGCAGTATTGTCAATTGAAGCATTTTCCAAATGTGGATATTGAAGATATTTATTTAGGAAATGGAGTTAGTGAGCTAATTGTTATGTCCATGCAGGGGCTGTTGGACAATGGTGATGAGGTCTTGGTACCTATGCCGGATTATCCTCTTTGGACAGCAGCAGTTAGCTTGGCAGGTGGAAATGCGGTTCACTATGTCTGTGATGAGGCAGCAGACTGGTATCCAGACTTGGCAGATATGGAATCGAAAATCACTTCTCGAACCAAGGCGCTCGTTTTAATCAATCCCAATAACCCGACAGGTGCCCTCTATCCAAAAGAAATCCTAGAAGGGATTGTGGATATTGCCCGTCGCCATGAGTTGATTATCTTCTCGGATGAAATTTATGACCGTATGGTTTTTGATGGAGCAGTGCACATTCCGATTGCGACTTTGGCGCCAGATTTATTTGTCGTGACCATGAACGGTTTGTCCAAATCCCACCGGATCTGTGGTTTCCGTGTGGGTTGGATGGTCCTGTCTGGACCAAAACGGCATGTAAAGGGTTATATCGAAGGGCTCAATATGCTATCGAATATGCGGCTTTGTTCAAATGTCTTGGCCCAACAGGTTGTGCAAACATCCCTTGGTGGTTATCAGTCCGTTGATAAGCTTTTGATGCCAGGCGGTCGTTTGTATGAGCAACGGGAATTCATCACAAAAGCAATCAGTGATATTCCTGGCTTGTCTGCAGTGAAGCCTAAGGCTGGTCTTTATATCTTTCCTAAAATTGATCGCGAAATGTACCGGATTGAAGACGATGAACAGTTTGTCTTGGACTTCTTGAAGCAGGAGAAGGTTCTCCTTGTTCATGGACGAGGCTTTAACTGGAAGGAACCAGATCATTTCCGTATTGTTTACCTTCCACGAGTGGATGAATTGGCAGAAATTCAAGAGAAAATGACACGTTTCTTGCGACAATATCGTCGGTAACAATGTAGACTAACAATCATTTTTAGCTTGTTTGAGTGCGATTCTGGTTTGACTTTGGAAGGAAAAGTTACTGCGCAGATGGCTACTTTGTTAAAACAGTACAAATTTGGTGCTGAGTGAGTTCATATGAAACGGAGGTTGGGGAGTTTCCCAGCCTCATTTTTATTATCAGACTGCATATGGAAGTTAAATTGTAGCGGATTTTAAAACAATACGTAATTTTCTGATAATTATTGAAATTACCTGCTGTTTTTGATATAATGAAAGCAATTACAGAATAAAGAGGATTGTATGACTACATTATTAGAAAAGACGCGAGACATTACGTCTATTTTGAAGCGTTCAGAAGAGCAATTGTCAGAAGAATTACCTTACAATGCGATTGCAGAGCATCTTTCAGAAATTATTGATTGCAATGCTTGTATTATCAATAGTGAGGGAGAAGTCCTAGGTTATTATATGAAGTATAAAACCAATAATGACCGGGTAGAGGAATTCTTTTTAACAAAGCAATTTCCAGATGGCTATGTAAAAGGAGTAGCGCAGGTTTATGATACACAAGTCAATCTCCCAGCTGACAGCGAGTTGACAGCGATTCCGGTGGAATCTCGCTCCATGTATCCTAATAGCCTGACCACGATTGCCCCGATTCATGTGACGGGGATTCGTTTTGGGACCTTGATTATTTGGCGCAACGAGGAGCAATTTGACGAAGATGATTTGATTTTGGTTGAAATTGCAGCGACAGTGGTTGGGATTCAGCTTTTGAATTTCCAGCGGGAAGAAGATGAGAAAAATATTCGTCGCCGTGCGGCAGTCAATATGGCAGTCAATACTCTATCCTACTCGGAAATGAAGGCTGTTTCAGCGATTTTGGGCGAATTGAATGGCGATGAGGGGCAGTTGACAGCTTCTGTGATTGCAGATAGAATTGGGATTACTCGTTCAGTGATTGTCAATGCGCTTCGCAAATTAGAAAGTGCAGGCATTATTGAAAGTCGTTCGCTTGGAATGAAAGGGACTTATTTGAAAGTCTTGATTCCAGCTATCTTTGATGAGATTAAGAAACGGGATTATTAACATGGCACAAGCCCTTATTTCGATTGATTATACGGTGGATTTTGTGGCAGACGATGGGAAGTTGACGGCAGGACAACCCGCTCAAGCGATTTCGCAGGCGATGTATGATGTGACTAAGCAGGCCTTTGACCGTGGGGATTATATCTTTTTTGCCATTGACTTGCACGAAGAAGAAGATTCTTTTCATCCAGAAAGTCGTCTTTTTCCTCCGCACAATATCAAGGGAACGAGCGGTCGTCACTTGTATGGTCCTTTAGCAGACTTTTATGCAGCGCATCAGGATGAAGCACGGGTCTTTTGGCTGGACAAGCGCCATTATTCAGCCTTCTCAGGGACAGATTTGGATATTCGGTTGCGTGAAAGACAGGTGGACACGGTGATCTTGACAGGTGTCTTGACGGATATTTGTGTGCTTCATACGGCAATTGATGCCTACAATCTAGGTTACAAGATTGAAATTATTTCAACGGCGGTGGCCAGTCTGACAGAAGAGCAGCACCAATTTGCACTGAGACACTTTGAACAGGTCTTGGGCGCAACCATACGATAGAATAGAGAGGTTGGGCTTTATGCCTAGCCTCTTTTATGGTCTCTTCTACTCTTTAGTACTCGTCAAAAATCAAAGTCTGATGTCGTTAACTCACCTTGCTTCAATAGTCCTGTGGACTGTTGAAGGTTGGAAATAGGGAGTGTTGAATCATCCTCTGCTATAGTGGATTGAGAACTGAACACGGACTAAGAGATGTGTAAAAAAGAGACGCAGATGTTCCAGCTTTAGCTGGTTACAGCAGAGGCTCCCTTTAGTGGAGACGCAGATGTTCCAGCTTTAGCTGGTTACAGCAGAGGCTCCCTTTAGGGATAAATCTCGTTGGTTGCAAGCCAATCTGCTTCGATTTCCTATTTTGTCTAGGAGTTGCTTAACGCCCTCGTATCTTGCGGAATTGAACTCGGGCTAAAAGCTCGGAAAAAAGAGATATAGCCGTTCTAGCTTTAGCTAGATTATAGATATGGCTACCTTTAGGTATAAATGCTCCTATAAGCTTCGTCGTATTTCCTATTTTTCATTCGCTTTTTTAACGCCCTCGTATCTTATGAATAGGACAGGCAAGGAGCTACAGATAGAACTGGCGTTCATCAAAGCGACTTAATGATGTCCTAAGCTTTATTCAAGTCACTATAGCAATGAAACTCCGAAGGAGGTTGCTTGCGTCTGCACTATCTAATAAAAGATTGAAAAATGCTACTGAAGGGCTGTCATAAACTTGACGAGTTAAGAAAGAGTCAAAAACTGTTTATTTTGATTTTAATTGGGTATAGACATATCATTTCATTGAGGAAGCTACGGGATTTGTGGTAAAATAAGAGGGATACGATATTGGAAAGAAAAAGAGAAATCGGTCTGTTACGATGTTTGATTTTCTTTCGAGTATGAGTAAGAAAGGATGCAATGATGAAAATTTCACAAGAAGAAGTTCGTCACGTGGCCAATCTGTCAAAGTTGGCTTTTAGTGAAGAAGAGACAGCAACTTTTGCGACGACCTTGAGTAAGATTGTCGATATGGTTGAGTTGCTAAATGAAGTAGACACAACAGGCGTTCCTGTCACTACAACAATGGCAGAGCGCAAAAATGTGATGCGGGAAGATACTGCCCAAAAAGGTGAAGATAGAGAAGCACTCTTTAAAAATGTACCGGAATCTCACAATCATTTTATTAAAGTTCCAGCTATTTTAGATGGGGGAGGAGATGCCTAATGAGTTTTAATCACTATTCAATTGATGAGTTGCATGACCTTCTCGTCAAGAAAGAAGTATCGGCTGTTGAGTTAACCAAGGCGACCTTGGAAGATATCAAGGCGCGTGAAGAAGTAGTTGGTAGCTTTATTACCATTGCAGAAGACGAAGCCTTGGCTCAGGCTGCTCGAATCGATGAAAAAGGAATTGATGCAGCCAACGTTATGGCAGGGATTCCGCTAGCGATTAAGGACAATATTTCCACTAAGGGAATCCTGACTACCGCCGCTTCAAAGATGCTTTACAATTATGAGCCGATTTTCGATGCGACTTCTGCAGCGAATGCCTATGGAAAAGACATGATCGTGATTGGCAAGACCAACATGGATGAATTTGCCATGGGTGGCTCAACTGAGACCTCTTACTTTAAAAAGACTAGAAATGCCTGGGATCAGACCAAGGTACCGGGTGGCTCATCAGGTGGTTCTGCGACAGCCGTGGCGTCTGGTCAGGTGCGCTTATCACTGGGGTCTGATACAGGTGGTTCTATCCGCCAACCTGCTGCTTTCAATGGGGTGGTCGGAATGAAGCCAACCTATGGAACGGTTTCTCGTTTTGGCTTGATTGCCTTTGGGAGTTCCTTGGATCAGATTGGACCTTTCTCACAAACGGTCAAAGAAAATGCGCAGTTGCTCAATGTGATTGCAGGTCATGACACGAAAGATTCGACATCAGCTCAACTTGCGGTGGCAGATTATGCCAGCAAGATTGGTCAAGATATCAAGGGTATGAAAATTGCGCTTCCGAAAGAGTATATCGGAGAAGGAATTGATCCGCAAATCAAGGATTGTATTTTACAGGCAGCCAAACATTTGGAGAGCCTAGGTGCGGTGATTGAGGAGGTTAGCTTACCTCATAGCAAGTATGGTGTTGCGGTTTATTATATCATTGCGTCATCTGAGGCAAGCTCCAACTTGCAACGTTTTGATGGTATTCGCTATGGTTTCCGTGCAGAAGATGCGACAAATTTGGATGAGATTTATGTCAATACGCGTAGCCAAGGTTTTGGTGAAGAAGTCAAACGTCGCATTATGCTGGGAACTTTCAGCTTATCTTCTGGTTATTATGATGCTTACTACAAAAAAGCTGGTCAGGTGCGTAGCTTGATTATTCAAGATTTTGAGAAGGTCTTTGCAGATTATGATTTGATTTTAGGGCCAACAGCTCCAACGGTGGCGTATGGTCTTGGTACGATGAATCAAGATCCTGTTGCCATGTATTTGGCCGATTTGCTGACGATTCCGGTCAACTTGGCGGGACTACCAGGGATTTCGATTCCTGCTGGTTTTGTAGAAGGGTTGCCAGTCGGTTTGCAATTGATTGGATCAAAACATAGTGAAGAAACAATTTATCAAGTGGCGGCAGCCTTTGAAGCAACGACAGATTATCATAAGCAACAACCCGTTATTTTTGGAGGTGAGAAATAATGAACTTTGAAACTATTATTGGACTAGAAGTCCATGTTGAATTGAATACCAATTCAAAGATTTTCTCTCCGTCATCTGCGCACTTTGGTGAGAATCCAAATGCCAATACTAATGTGATTGACTGGTCTTTCCCTGGTGTCTTGCCTGTCCTGAATAAGGGAGTAGTAGAAGCTGGGATTAAGGCTGCCTTGGCCTTGAATATGGATATTCACCAGCACATGCACTTTGACCGTAAGAATTATTTCTATCCGGATAATCCTAAGGCCTATCAAATTTCTCAATTTGATGAGCCAATTGGCTACAATGGTTGGATTGAAATTGAATTAGAGGACGGATTGACCAAGAAAATCCGCATTGAGCGGGCACATTTGGAAGAAGATGCTGGGAAAAATACGCATGGGATAGACGGCTATTCCTACGTTGATTTGAATCGTCAGGGTGTGCCTTTGATTGAGATTGTCTCTGAAGCTGACATGCGTAGTCCCGAGGAGGCGTATGCCTACTTGACCGCCTTGAAAGAAATTATCCAGTACACAGGCATTTCAGATGTGAAAATGGAAGAAGGTTCGATGCGGGTCGATGCTAATATCTCTCTTCGTCCGTATGGTCAAGAGGCATTTGGTACCAAGACAGAGCTGAAGAATTTGAACTCCTTTAACTACGTGAAAAAAGGTTTGCAACATGAAGTCGAGCGTCAAGCGAAAATTTTGCGTTCAGGTGGTCAGATTCAGCAAGAGACACGCCGCTATGATGAAGCAACGGGGGAAACGATTCTCATGCGGGTCAAAGAGGGTTCAGCGGATTACCGCTATTTCCCAGAGCCAGACCTGCCTTTATATGAGATTGAAGATAGCTGGATTGCAGGAGTCAAATCTACCTTGCCTAAGTTTCCTAAGGAGCGCCGTGCAGATTATATGGAGCGTTTGGGCTTGTCAAGCTATGATGCGGGTCAATTGACGGCAACGAAGACACTATCAGACTTCTTTGAGGCAGCTGTAGCCCTTGGTGGCGATGCCAAGCAGGTGTCTAACTGGTTGCAGGGTGAGGTAGCTCAGTTCTTGAATGCTGAGCAAAAGAGCTTGTCAGAGATTGCCCTTTCACCAGAAAGTCTGGTCGAAATGATTGGACTGATTGCAGATGGCACGATTTCGTCGAAAATTGCTAAGAAAGTCTTTGTGCATTTGGCGAAAAATGGTGGTTCTGCGCGTGAATACGTAGAAAAAGCAGGTTTAGTACAGATTTCAGACCCAGCCGTTTTGATTCCAATCATTCATCAAGTCTTTGCGGACAACGAAGCAGCTGTGGCAGACTTCAAGTCTGGTAAACGCAATGCGGACAAGGCCTTTACTGGTTTCCTTATGAAAGCAACGAAAGGTCAAGCCAACCCGCAAGTGGCGCAACAATTGCTGGCACAAGAATTACAGAAATTAGTAGATTAAGTGCGATATTTATGCACACACATATATATACCTAGTATAGGGATTGAGAAAGGAATAGGACAAGGCAAGGAGCTGCAGATAGAACTGGCATTTGTCAAAGCGACTTGATGATGTCCTAATCTTTATTCAATTCACTAGAAAAGGCTCAAAACCAATGAACTACTATTGGTTTTGAGCCTTTTTAGCTAGGTGGTTCTTTATAAACTGCTCTCTCTCAAGGTTAATTGTGTGCCAAGCTTGACCATGCGGGGGTGGTATGTGGTTGGTTTTTTCAACATGGCGTCCACTAAATCAACTGCTTGAATTCCCATTTCTTCAGTAAAGACGGTAATGCTTGAGAGGGTGGGGTATACTTGTTTGGTAATTGGGGTATCGTTAAAGGTGATGATTTGAACTCGATTTGGAACGGAGATTTGGGCTTCGTGTAAGGCACGAAGGGCACCGACAGCAAGGCTATCATTGGCAACGAAAAAGGCTGCTGGCAAGTCGTCTCCCAAGTTATCAATGGCCTCTTTCATCAACTGGTAGCCAGCTTGGCTGGTAAAGGGGCCTGTAAAGACAAAGCGATTCTGGTAGAGGTCACGATCAGACAGGTATTGTTTGAAAGTCCGCAATCGTGGATCTGACAAAGTTAATTCTTTATCGTAGGTTTCTTCTTGGCCTGCAATCATTCCGATTTCCGTAATGCCCTGTTCAAGATAATGGTCAATGACTTGAATGACCGAGCGGTTGAAATCAGTTGTCACGCAGGAAAAACCATCTGCCAGAGTATCAAAATCCACAAAGACTAGCTGTTTGTGAATCCCTGCTAATTCTGTCATTTGCTGCTGACTAAATTTTCCGATGGCAATCACGGCATCTACCTCTTTTAGAAGTGGCGAAGCAATATCGTGGAAACAGCGAACGATGTCATAACCTAGTGCAAAGGCACGCTGTTCTAAGCTAATCCGAATGGAATAGTAGTAGAGATCATCCAATTCCCTGCTTTCGGTATACCATTGGAGGATACCGATTTTTCGTACACTGCTATCAGGACGTTGCTTGCTCAGATGCTTGGTATAGCCTAATTCTTGGGCAATAGCAAAGACCTTTGCGCGCGTATCAGGACTGACAGACAAGCTCGCATCCTCTTTTAAGACACGAGAAATCGTCGCAGTGGACAACTGCGTTTTTTGTGCAATATCTTTTAAAGTAACCATAATCCTTCTCCTCAGTTCTCTTTTATTATACCATAGTTTAGTAAAAATAACAGACTATAAAAGAGAGTTGGTTTTAGTAAAGTTTACTAAAAATATTGACAAACCAGACAAATCAGTTTACAATAAAATAAAAACGGTTACAATGGGAGGGCTGTATATGAACACAGTAGAGCTTCAACAAGCTTTTGAAGGGATTTTTGGTAAGGAAGCAGATGCGACCTTCTTTTCCCCAGGACGGATTAACTTAATCGGAGAGCATACGGATTACAATGGCGGGCACGTTTTTCCAGCTGCGATTACCTTAGGGACCTATGGTGCAGCTCGTAAGCGTGAGGATCAAGTATTGCGCTTTTATTCTGCCAACTTTGAGGACCTGGGGATTATTGAGGTTTCGTTACAGAATTTGGTGTATGATAAGGCGGACAATTGGACAAACTATGCTAAGGGTGTCTTGAAATATTTACAAGAAGCAGGACATACCATTGATTGCGGGCTAGACGTCTTTGTCTATGGTAATATTCCAAATGGATCTGGCTTGTCATCGTCAGCTTCCTTAGAATTATTGATTGGGATTATCGCAGAGGAATTGTTTGATTTGGACTTGACTCGCCTTGATTTGGTCAAGATTGGCAAACAGACGGAAAACGAATTTATCGGGGTTAATTCTGGTATCATGGACCAATTTGCAATCGGCATGGGCGCAGATCAGCGGGCCATTTATCTAGATACTAATACACTTGAGTATGGACTAGTGCCACTCGATTTGGGTGACCATGTCATCGTCATCATGAATACCAATAAGCGCCGGGAACTGGCAGATTCCAAATACAATGAACGCCGAGCAGAATGCGAAAAAGCAGTTGAAGAATTAAATGCAGTGTTAAATATTCAGACCTTGGGTGAGTTAGATGCGCAGACCTTTGATGAATACAGCTACTTGATTCAGGATGAAAACCGTATCAAGCGGGCTCGCCATGCTGTTTGGGAAAATCAGCGGACCTTGCAGGCAAGACAGTCCTTGGAAGCAGGAGATTTGGAGCAATTTGGTCGCTTGGTCAATGCTTCTCATGTGTCTTTGGAACATGACTACGAAGTAACAGGGCTAGAATTAGACACCTTGGCGCATACTGCTTGGCAGCAAGAGGGTGTGCTTGGTGCGCGGATGACAGGAGCTGGATTTGGCGGTTGTGGCATTGCCATTGTTGAAAAGGACAAGGTAGATGCTTTCATCGAACATGTCGGCAAGATTTATACAGACATCGTGGGCTATGCGCCGAGCTTTTATATCGCTGAAATTGCAGCAGGTTCTCGCGTTTTATCCCGAAAATAAGTAGGTAGAATACATGACAAAGAGTGTACTAGACAGGTTTGTGGACGGGGTCATCTCAGAAAGTAATTATGAGGAAGTTGACCGTATCTATCTGCGGAATCGTGTTATGGCTCTCGTTGGTGAAAGCGGAGTAGAGCGCGAAAGTCAAGCCACGACAATTGTGGAAGCCAAGGATGAACTGGTTGCGATTGCA
Organism: Streptococcus respiraculi; assembly: GCF_003595525.1. Classification (NCBI taxonomy): domain Bacteria; kingdom Bacillati; phylum Bacillota; class Bacilli; order Lactobacillales; family Streptococcaceae; genus Streptococcus; species Streptococcus respiraculi. Next base: position 773,971 of record NZ_CP022680.1, read on the forward strand.
GTTGCAAATGGTATGGTTGGAAATCTCCTTGAAGAGCAGGAAGTTCTTGGAGCGGTGCTAATGGACTTCATCACACCAAGTCCTAGTCAGGTTAACCAAGCCTTTTGGTCTCAGTATGAGAACAATCCTGACCAGGCGATTGCAGATTTTTATGAACTCAGTAAGCGTAACGACTACATCAAGGTCAAGGCTATTGCAAAGAATATCTATTATCAGGTGCCGACAGAATATGGTGATTTGGAAATTACCATTAATTTGTCGAAGCCCGAGAAAGACCCTAAGGCGATTGCGGCAGCTAAATTAGTAGAAGCTGCCAACTATCCTAAGTGTCTTCTCTGCGTGGAAAATGAGGGCTATCAAGGGCGTATCAATCACCCTGCTCGTGCCAATCACCGAATTATTCGTTTTGATTTGGGAGGGGAAAAATGGGGTTTCCAATATTCGCCCTATGCTTACTTCAATGAGCATGCGATTTTCTTGCATACAGAGCATGTGCCAATGGCGATTACGCCACAAACCTTTGAACAGTTGCTAGATTTGGTAGAGCTATTGCCGGGCTATTTTGTGGGGTCCAATTCGGATTTACCAATAGCTGGTGGCTCTATTCTCACCCACAACCATTATCAAGGCGGGCGGCACACCTTTGCTATGGAAAAGGCAGAAATCGAGTATTCGCTGACCTTTGCTGGTTTTGAAGAGGTGAGCGCTGGTATCGTCAAATGGCCGATGTCGGTCATTCGTTTGGCAAGTGAGAACCAAGAGCGTTTGGTGGAGCTTGCGACTAAGATTTTGGAAAAATGGCGGAGCTACTCTGATGAAACGGTACAGATTCTTGCTTCTTCAAACGGCGAGCCACATCATACCATTACCCCAATTGCACGGAAAAAAGGTCAACAATTTGAGCTGGACTTGGTCTTGCGGGATAATCAGACCTCTGAAGAATTTCCAGACGGGATTTATCATCCGCACCCAGATGTACAGCATATCAAGAAAGAAAATATCGGTCTGATTGAGGTTATGGGACTTGCGATTTTGCCACCTCGTTTGAAGATAGAATTACAAGAAGTAGAGGCCTATCTGCTAGGAGAGGTGGATCAGGTTGCGGACTACCATCAAGATTGGGCCGATGCCTTGAAAGACCAGTATCCTGAGATTTCTAAAGACAAAGTGACCCAGATTGTGCATGATGCGGTCGGTCAAGTCTTTGGACGCGTCTTAGAAGATGCCGGTGTTTACAAACGTACACCAGAAGGCCAGGTAGCCTTCTTGCGCTTTGCGGAATATGTCGGCCTAGTCAATCAATAAGTAAGTGTTTTCAAAACGACAGCAGACGAAATTTTCGTCTGCTTTTGTGTTACAATAGATTCAAGTGAAAACAAGGAGATATGCTAGATGAACGAGAAGATGAAGGGGACTCTTTTGACCCTGATAGCAGGGATTGCCTGGGGCTTATCAGGTGTCAGTGGCCAGTTTGTCATGGCAAGAGGTGTGAATGTGGAGACGCTAACTGCCCTGCGCCTAGTGATTTCT